>JAPUIA010000224.1 GCA_027297435.1 Gammaproteobacteria bacterium
CCTCTATCAGCTGCGCGACACCACCGGCGATGACGAATACGACCAATGGAAGCGCCTTCGCGCCATGCCCCAAATTGGCGAACATGGTCCACACGGCATCGCGCTGGGGCCCGACGGTATGCTCTACATCGTCGGCGGTAACCACACCCCCATACCTGACCCCGAGCGTTCTAGCGTCCCTCGCCGCTGGGATGAAGATCACTTGCTCAAGCGACTTTGGGATCCGCGCGGACATGCCGTCGGAATACTTGCACCGGGCGGTTGGATCTGCCGAACGGATCGCAATGGCGCAAGCTGGGAATTGTTTGCCATCGGGTTTCGCAACCCATACGACCTCGCTTTCAATTCCGATGGCGATCTGTTCACATACGACGCCGACATGGAATGGGATATGGGAGCGCCGTGGTATCGCCCGACACGTATCAACCATGTCGTCAGCGGAGCAGACTTCGGTTGGCGATCGGGTACGGGCAAATGGCCGTCGCATTACCCCGATAGTCTGCCAGCGGTTATCGACATCGGCCCGGGTTCGCCGACCGGTGTGACGTTCGGCTATGGCGCTCGATTCCCTCAGCGATATCGCGACGCGCTTTTTGTTCTCGACTGGACGTTCGGCACGATTCACGCGGTCTTTCTTGAACCGGATGGCTCGACCTATCGCGCGGCGCGAGAGACATTCCTTACAGGGCGCCCGCTTCCCCTTACCGATTGCGTGATCAATCCGCTTGACGGTGCGATGTACTTTGCCGTCGGCGGACGTGGCACGCCTTCCGCTCTTTATCGGGTGCGCTACGAAGGTAATGACGATTCCGCCAAGTCTCCAACGAGATCGCTCGCCAATGAAAGTATGCGCAGCAAACGTCGTCAGCTCGAATCGTTTCACAGTCCGCAGACGCCGGCCTCGGCGATCGACGCCCTCTGGCCGTTCTTGGGCGACGCAGATCGAACGCTGCGGCATTCAGCCCGCGTCGCGCTTGAGCATCAGCCGGTGGAGCGCTGGATTGATCGCGCCTTCAACGAACCGAATACCGCGGCAAAGCTCACCGCCATGATTGCGATTGCGCGATGTGGGAATCCGCGATACCAAGAGCAAGTCATCAACGCGTTATCTGCAATGCGCTGGCATGAGCTGCAGCAAAATGAACGCTTGGACTGGCTTCGCTGTTGGGCGCTATGTTTCATCCGTCTTGGCGAACCGGCTGAATCAACAGCGCAGACGGTCAGACGAATCTTCGATGGACTCTATCCTGCGGATGACGACGCTATCAATCGAGAACTCTGTGACTTGCTCGTTTATCTGAAATCACCAAGTGTGGTGGCGCGAACGATTCCGCTGATGGAACGCGCCGACGCTGGTGAAGCGCTCGTGATCGATCGATCGCTCGTATTGCGTAACGACACCTTCGGTCCAATCATCACGGAAATGACGGCCGCTCCTCCACAGCGACAACAGATTCACTATGCGATGTCGCTACGGAACGCCCAATATGGTTGGACGAACCAGCTGCGTGAACGCTATTTCAATTGGTTCGCGACTGCGAGTCGAACGCATGGCGGTGCGAGTCTTGCGGGGTTTCTTGCGCGCATACGCGAAGATGCAGTGCAAGCCGTACCCGAGCCACAACGCGAGCGGTTTGCGCAAATCGGATCAGCTGCGCCGGATGTATCGCCGATCGGCGTAGAACGACCTCAAGGACCCGGCCGAGCGTGGACCGTCGAGGAAGTTGTGGCGCTAGCGCAACAAGGTTTCACCAACCGCGACTTCGCTAACGGCAAACGAATGTATGTCGCAGCCAATTGCATCAATTGCCATCGCTTCGCAGGCACCGGCCAGATAGGCGGACCCGATCTCACAGCCCTGGTGACGCACTATACGTTGCGCGACTTGATCGAATCGACCATCGAACCAAGTCGGCGACTCTCCGATCAGTTCGTTCAACTCGAATTCGTACTCGACGATGACCGACTCGTGCTAGGAATCCTCGTGGACACGAACAACGACGAGTTCACGATCATGCCCAACCTGCTTGAACCGGTTGTCACCGTGAAGCTGCCCCGTCATCGCATCGTGTCTCAGCGTCTTTCGGATGTCTCGCCGATGATGCCCGGCCTGCTGGATCCGCTTAATCCGGATGAGGTTCTTGATCTGTTGGCCTATCTGCTAGCGTCGGGTGATCCGTCCCATCCATTTTTTGCTCAAACGAAGAACGACTGATCGTTTGACTTACCCCGTATTTACTTTTGATCCCCCGCCGTGGCGGCAGATCAAGCATTGCCTTGGCAAGACCATTACCCTCCTCGCCAACTGGGAACCGTGTCCGTAGCACCGTGCCAACTCGCACATCCTTAGACATGCGAGAACAAGGGTCGTAGATCAAGCGGCTTGCTCCGCGTCTTCTTCTTCCCATCGCCAACCGCATTTGGGGACAGCCATCGTGTGGAGCGAGGCTGAGGTCGGAATCGCACTTGGTGCAGTGGCCGCGGCGGCTCAGCGGGGGGATTGTCAACCCACGCTGGGTGGTGCGAAACCTTCGCGGTAGTTGCGCTTGACGATGGTTTGCGTGGCCTGCTCATGATCGGTGAAGGCAAGTTGGGACTTATCCCAACGCAACTCCTGGCCCGGGAAGCGCGTTGCCTTGACCGCGAGCAGCGCTGCCTCGGTGATGCGGACGCCATCAGCGAACGGCGTGCGCAACTCGGTATCTCTGCCGATGATGTTGTCGACCCATGCGTGCCAGTGGTTGAGTTCCGGGAATCCCGGAAGGCTGGGCATGTCGAGGCCATTGGTTACCCGGCCGTCCCGCCAAATCTGGAGGGCGCCCCCTGCGGAGAGAACAAGGACACCACCTTCGCACACCACGACGGTCATATTGCTCTCGGCCCACTCGCCGGCTGGAAGGCCCAGCGCCGCGCGCGACGGTGCTTGGTTGCGATCGGAGTAGTAAATCGGGAAGAATGAACGGGCGAAGTTGTCCGAGTCAACGGCATAGGTGATGGTGGAGCGACACGGATAAGTATGGAAGGTGTCGGCTGGACTGGGAGCATGGGTCTTGACTGCAATGGGCGAAGTCAGTTCGTCGTAGCTGAAGAAGATGACATCGAGCACGTGGACGCCCCAGTCACCCAGCCCGCCGTTGCCGTGATCCCACCAGGAACGCCAAACCAGCGGCAACAAATGGTCACGATAGGGTTTGGCTTCGCAGGGCCCGAGCCATAGGTTCCAGTTCAGGTGAGCCGGCGGATCGGTTGGATCACTGAGGACGTGATCGAAGTTGAAATATTGGTTGCGACCCGGCGAACCGATCCAGGCGTAGCCGGCGATGGCCTTGCCTAGAACTCCCGAGCGCAGTATCTCAACAGCTGCGCGACGGCCGGGGAAGACCATCCGTTGATTGCCGACCTGTGTTACCAGATCCGGCTTGGCTCTGATGGCCCGCTCGATCAAGACCAGCTCTTGGAGTTGGTGGACAAGCGGCTTTTGTCCATAGACGTGTTTGTCATTGGCCAGGGCGGTGAGCATGATCGTCGCGTGGGTATGGTCGGGGGTTGCGACGATCACTGCATCGAACTTGTCAACGTGCGTCGTAAATGCCTCGCGATAGTCGGCGCATACGAAGGCGTCCGGGTGCTCCTCCTTGGCCTGTGCGAGGTAGTTTGCATCGACGTCACAAAGGCCGACGATCTCAGCCGATGGATGGCCGGCGATCTGACGTCGGTCGGTTGCACCGATACTGCCAACCACGCCGATCGAAAGAACGCGCACGTTGCTGTTGGATTGTGCCGCGGCAGGTCTGGATAGACCCATCGTGGCCACTGAGACTCCAGCGGCGCCGGCGGTGCGAAGGAAGTCACGGCGGGAGAAGTCGAAGATCATTTCGTGCCTCCTCAGTGCATAGCGTTAGGGCCCGGTACGTGGACGTACCTTGCGCACCGAGTGTAGCAATTGACTTCCGTGAGTGTACTGGTCTCTATTCCCAGTCCGACCTTAGGCATCCAGTTGGATTCCAGCGAAGACCCTGGGTGAGCGGGAGCGGCTGGAGCAGAAGCTCGAATCGCTTACACACTTGCTGCTGTCGAAGGAAGAGAGTGAGGACATCATCGCCGAGACTGCTCGGTTTGTTGCAGCACTGAAGTCATCACTGACGAATGGGCCGCTCGATCAACGTCAAGGTGCGATCCGTCGATGCGTGGAGCAGATCGTCGTCAACCGCAATAAAGGACAATGCAGGATCAGGTTGCGAAGGATCCCGACGATCGCCGGTGAGTCTCCCGCGGCCGCCACTGCCGAGCACGTTGTTCGGTTTCACTCGGCAAAGAAGCGACCAACAAAGGCCTCGTAGAGATTCGAGGAACCTCAACTCTTGGGTGGTAGCACTCGCTTGCGTAGCGCCCTGCGCCCGCACGCGCTATGCACGTATCAATATCAATGGAAAGCACCCCGTACAGCATATGGTGACCGTGATGTAGCGTTGTTTGGTGTCAGTTTTGTCATAGGCTGGGAGGCTGACATTGCTGTAAGCCTTTCTGTTGCAAATGTTTACGGCATGTCATAGGCGATGGCTATGACACGGTCGCCTGCGGCTTATTCTGCGCAACTGGTGTGGCGTTTGCCCGGTCCAGTCTGGGGCACACGCACCTCGGATTTCCGGCCAGATTCTCTGGGAATACGGCCGGAATCCCCTTGCTATGTGGGGCGACTTAGGCCCCTATGTAACGCTCGTTTGCGCCTCCTACCCGAAGCGCGAACCGAGTGCCATGACAGCCGGACAAGCCAACTCGGACAGGCATTCCACCGCCGTCGGTTATCTTCGCAGATCCACGAGCCAGCAGGAACAGTCGATCCCCGACCAGCGAGCGGCGATTGAGCGATATGCCGCGCAGCACAACTTGCAACTCATCCATTTCTATACCGACGACGCCATCACCGGCACACGAACTAAGGGACGAAAGGCATTCCAGGCCATGATGGCCGCAGCTCAGCGCGGCGACTGTGAGTTCGGCGTGGTGATCGTCTACGACATCAAGCGATTCGGCCGAGTCGACAACGATGAGGCCGGCCACTACCGCTACGTGCTCCGCACGCATGGTGTGGAGGTTCGCTACGTCAGCGAACATTTCACCGGCCACAGCACCGACGACCTGCTACGAGCCGTCAAGCAATGGCAGGCCCGTGAGGAGAGCAAAGATCTGTCCAAGGTCACGATCCGCGGCCTGCTCAGCAAGGTGACCTCAAACCAAGCGAAGGGTCGCTGGATGGGCGGCGTACCTCCGTTCGGCTATGACCTTCGTTACGAAAAGCCGTCCGGAGCGTTCATGTTCTATGTCCGCCACATGCGGGATCGCACAAAGGAGCTCTTCGACGAACGATGGACACTGCTACGAACTCTCCGTCCCGATGAATCTCCCGCACTAACAAGACAGGACCATTGCCGGCTCGTGCTCAGCGGCCAGGATCGGGTCGAAACCGTTGGCGAAATCTATCAACTCTACTTGGAGGAACGCCGCGGCTTCACCGCAATCGCAGATCGACTCAACCGCCTTGGTGTTCCAACGATCCGAGGCACGAGTTGGTCAAACAAATGCGGCACGCGCTGGACGTGCAGCGTCATCAGACAGATTCTCACAAATCCCGCCTATGTGGGCGATCTCGCATGGAACCGTCGGACTCACGGCAAGATCAATCAGATCAGAAACGGCGAAGCGGTAGAACGCACAGACGCATTGATTCGGAAATGGCGCTTCAACGAGGAACTCGATTGGATTGTCGTTCGAGATACGCACCCTCCGATCGTTAGCCGTAGCGTTTGGGAGCGAACGAACTGGATGATCAGGGAACAGGCCCAACTCTTTGTCAAGGAGACCCGCGACACGGGTTCGCCCAAGCTGAAGCTACTTCGGCGGATGACCTTCACGTGGACGGGATCGTCTGCGCGCTTCCTGCTCTCGCAGCTCGCGATATGCGCACACTGCGGCAGCCGATATGAAGGATGCGTCGTTCAGAACGCAAGGAGGAAACCACAAGGTAAGAGGGAGCATAAGTATCTCTGTTGAGGGTGGAATCGCGGCAGGAGAATGTGCAAGAAGGGAGCAATCCCGCAACATTCGCTCGAGGCGGTCGTTATCAAACAAGTTGTCGAGTTCTAC
>JAPUIA010000225.1 GCA_027297435.1 Gammaproteobacteria bacterium
GCCGTCGGCGCAAAACCGATCAGTGCCCTGAAGAGTTATACCGGTCACACGCTGGGCGCATGCGGTGCGATCGAGGCCTGGGCAGTGGTCAACATGATGCGTGAAGGTTGGTTCCACCCGACGATGAATCTCGACCGCCGCGACCCGGAGTGCGCCGAGTTGGATTACATCGTCGACGACTGCCGCAACATCGAGACCGACGTTGTGATGAGCAACAATTTCGCGTTCGGCGGAATCAACACGTCGCTGATCTTTCGTAAGCCAAGCTGAGCGAATTTAGAGGCACCTCTATAAACGCAACCCGAAACTAACGACGATGGGGAGGTCGAACCCATCGTTGTCGGGGAATAAGTTTGCGTTGGAAAAGTGTTTCCAGGAAATACTCAACGAACTTTCTCGTCCAGACCGAGTAGCGAAGCGCACACCGATGCCGACCTGAGCCTGGAACGTAAAGTGTTCGGACTGCTCCCGTTCACCGAAGTGCGTTTCGCTGATGTAGGTCGGACCCAGCGCGCGCACGAAGAAGTAGGGCCTGGAACCATGTGGCACGTTTCGACCTATCCAACTGTCTGCGACGGGGAAAAGCGTCAGTTGCGGGTAAAAGGAGATCGCATGCAGAGCTTCGCCGGAACCGAAATTGGTTCCCAAGTAGGTATAGCTCACACCAACATTGATCATCTGGCGTGCGCTGCGTTGCAATTCGTAGAAACTGTAATCCAGACCAACCATCTTGTTCTCCTGGTCCGAATCGAGTTGCTGTCCGCCTCCGATTGCCAAGATCAGTTCATCCGCCGCAGTCCACGCGGACAAAATCAGCAACCCCATGGCTATCGAGAACCGAACCGATCGATCCTGACTCAATGAATTCGTCTACCAACCCACACGTAAAAATCCTAACACGCCTGGATGAGCGGCGAGATCAACTTCGCGCGTAGGAGGCGGAAGCGCCTCCTACGCATTACCTGCACAGGGCTTCACACGGTACGCCGTCCCGGTCGCCATCGAGATGCGTAAGGCCGCGCTGGGTGAAATACGTGTAGGCTTCCTCGCACGAACTCATCTCACTGCAGTAGTTCTTCTCCGCGAGCCCGCCACTTGCGAATATGACTGTTGGCGCTCGTGTACCGCGCCGCCACAGCCAGGGCGCAACAGGCCTCCCGATGCTCCATAGCCCGGTTCGGCGCTGCCTCGCGGCGGCTTCGTTCTGCAAGAACGATTCGTCCGTAAGATACCTGCGGTACACCCACGCGTGGCCTTCCGTCACGAGTTCCCGATTGATGTCACGTCTACCCAGCCAAACTCTGCCGCTCAAGCGTCCATATCCGCCCGGCCCCAATATCTGAACGCTAACGTTGTGGTACAGGACTTTTTCTTCCAACGCTCGCGTTGCCGATGATCCCCACGGTTGATTGCGTTCGGGCGTATCGATCTCGGCCAAACGGATTCTGTGTTCGCTCCGGCCGACCAGCAAGTCCAGCGTGTCACCATCGATAACGTCCACTACACGGCCGTATAGGACTTCGGCTGACACCGAGAATGTCCAGATGACGACAAGAATACCTACTGATATCTGACGCATGACAAAGTGGATAACCTACAGTTTTTTCAGTCATTCCCAGTTTGTCAGACGAACGGTGAATCAAAACTGAACGCGTCAAGGCACCTGGCACTTGAATATTCGGGCGAAACCCGAGTAAATATGCGGTTTTGGCGACCAGCTAGGGGGAAATTCGGGTAATGGGCACCACAGCCAATGACGACTTAGACTTCGATCCCGATGCATTGCGCGATAAATATCGCGCGGAGCGTGACAAACGCCTGCGCGATGAAGGCAATGAACAATATGTCGAGGTGACGGGCAAATTCTCGCATTTCGTCGACGATCCCTATGTCGAACCTGGGTTTGAACGCGAACCGTTGACCGATGACGTCGACGTGGTCGTGATCGGTGGGGGATTCGGGGGCCTGCTGGCCGGCGCGCGGCTTCGCGAGGCCGGTGTCGAGGACGTCCGCATCATCGAGAAAGGCGGCGACTTTGGGGGTACGTGGTACTGGAACCGCTATCCGGGCGCCCAGTGCGATATCGAGTCGTACATCTACCTGCCGCTGTTGGAAGAAATCGGCTACATCCCCAAAGAGAAATACAGCTTCGCGCCCGAGATACTCGCCCATAGCCGCGCCATCGGCGAACACTACAACTTGTACGAAAACGCCTGCTTCCAAACGGAAGTTACGGATATGCGCTGGGACGACGAGGCACTGCGTTGGGAGGTCTTCACCAACCGTGGCGACACCATGAAGGCCCGCTTCGTCTGCATGTCCAACGGTCCGTTGAACCGTCCCAAACTACCTGGCATTCCGGGCGTCGAATCGTTCAAAGGCCACACCTTTCATACCAGCCGTTGGGACTACGGCTATACGGGCGGCGACGCCAACGGCAGCCTGACGGGGCTCACGGACAAACGTGTGGGCATCATCGGTACGGGTGCGACCGCGGTGCAGTGCGTGCCGCATATCGCTGAAACCGCCAAGCAGCTCTATGTGTTCCAACGCACACCGTCGTCCATCGACGTGCGCGGCAACAAGCCGACGGATGCGGCGTGGAGCAAGTCTTTGGAACCGGGCTGGCAGCATCGCCGCATGCAGAACTTCAACGTTCTGGTCAGCGGCGGCTTGCAGGACGAAGACTTAGTCAACGACGGTTGGACGGACATCATCGGCAATCTGGTCACCATCATGCGGACGCGGAAAGCCGAGAATCTAACCGTTGAAGAAATGGGCGCTCGCGTAGAACTGGCCGATTTCACGAAGATGGAACAGATCCGTACACGCGTGGATAGCCTTGTCGACGACAACAAGGCCGCAGACGCTTTGAAGCCGTGGTACCGGCAATTCTGCAAGCGGCCGTGTTTCCACGACGACTACCTGCCAAGCTTCAACCAGTCAAACGTAGAACTCATCGACACGCAAGGCCGTGGCGTAGAGCGCATTACCGAGAAAGGGCTCGTCGTAGACGGCCGGGAGTACGAAGTCGATTGCCTGATCTTCGCGACGGGCTTCGAGGTGGGCACCGCTTACACGCGCCGTGCGGGTTACGATATTACCGGGCGTGATGGATTGGAGTTGTCGGACAAGTGGGCGAATGGCCTTCGTACGTTCCACGGATTTCAGACCACCGGTTTTCCGAATTGCTTTTTCATGGGCGTGACCCAAGGTGGTTTTACCGCCAACTTTCCGCACATGTTGAACGAACAGAGCTTGCACATCGCGTACATGATCAGCCACATGATGAACAACAACTACCACAGCCTGGAAGCGTCGCAAGAAGCGGAGGACGCATGGGTCGACACCATCAAATCCATGGGCATCTTCAGCCAGAAGTTCCTGCAAGAGTGCACGCCCGGTTACTACAACAACGAAGGTCAGCCGGGACAAGGCAACTCGCTGATCGGCAGTCAGTACGGCGGCGGCTCGGAAGCGTTCTTCAAGATACTGCGGGACTGGCGGGAAGAAGGGTGTCTGGAAGGGCTCAACTTCTCCTAGTTTCTACTGCTTCGGAGGACCAATGAGCACAAAGGTATACGACTGGGTTGCCTATCACGCGAGCCAATCGCCGAACCGGCTGGCCATGGTGGACCTGCATTCTGGCCGGCGTTTCACCTACGCCGACATGCAAACGCGTACGGCCAGATTGGCGAATGGTCTTAGAGATCGGTTCGGCATCGCGAAAGGCGACCGCGTGGCGGCGCTCACGAACAATTCGACCGACTGTCTCGAGTTGGAATTCGCGTGCCAGAAACTCGGGGCGGTGTACGTACCCCTCAACTGGCGCCTGAGTGTACCGGAACTCGAGTACATCGTCGGCGACAGCGAACCGGCGTTACTCGTGCACGAGGACGTGTTCATCGATGCGGCCAGCGCACTACGCGATGGTGATAAGACGTCCGCGCTTCTCGAACTGAACGCGAGCGGAGCCAATTCGGCCTACGAGCATTTGATCGCCGAGGCGTCCGAACAGATCGAACCGGTTCACATCGAACACGACGATTTATGGGTGATCATGTATACGTCCGGCACCACGGGCCATCCCAAGGGGGCGATGATTACGCACGGCATGACGTTTTGGAACGTGGTCAACCTGATGAACCCGCACCGACTGTCAGAGGACATGGTAAACCTCTGCGTACTACCGCTGTTTCACACCGGTGGGCTCAATTGTTACTGCAATCCGGCCGTGCACATGGGCGGAACCAATCTAATCGTGCGCAGTTTTGATCCCGCCGACTGCTTGAAGCTTTTGCAAGACCCGGAATTCCACGTCACGCACTTGCTCGCCGTACCGACGAACTATCTGTTCATGAGCCAGCACCCTACGTTCGAAAGCGCCGACCTGAGCAGCGTGCGTACGTTTGGTATCGGCGGTGCACCGACGCCCGTCGAACTCATCAACGTCTAC
>JAPUIA010000226.1 GCA_027297435.1 Gammaproteobacteria bacterium
CATCGCACTCTAAACACGGCGCGATTGACCGACGAGACGAGTACACCTGGTCTGCTGATGCCGATTATGTCTGCTTAAAAGCGTGATTTATGGGGCCGCTTTTTGTTGCGGTGCGGGATATAGGCCGTTTCGATTCAGCCATCGTCTTATCCCTTTACTCGTAACACGTAGCCGCTGGGTTCGCCGCCTTGAGGCTCAGGCAACGGTTCCAAGTCGAAACCGAGGCTGTTGCGGAAGCTATCGATGCAAAGCGTGGTGACGACGACGCTGATGATCTCGACGTAGTGGCCGCTGGTAAATGTGTCGTTAGTGACTTGGTTTAGCCAGCTCTGCGTCAACCGTGAGGGATCCGTCGTCAACCGGTGCACCGCGTCCACGACGGTTTTGGGCAATTCGTCTGTCGTGAGATGGGCGCCCGGGACGTCTGCGTTGCGCACCTCCTCAGCGATCGCGACTCGTTCTGCGCCGGACCACAAGGTCAAGTGCCGGGATCCGCCAACTGCCGCCAAGCGTCTCGATACGATTCCTTCAACTCCGGGCGTATGGGGTAGGGCGAGTTGGAGTAAGCGAACGCGTGCATAACGATTCCAGGCGAGCGATGAGACCCAAGCTTAGCCTTATTTGAAGCTGCGCCGCTACGGTCAGTCTATATACTGGCCGAGATCTGGAAATCGAGGTTGACCGATGCCGAAAGTCATCGTTACCCGGCGCTGGCCAAAAGAAGTGGAAGCGGTACTAAAGGACAAGTTCGACGTCGTTCTCAACGAGGACGACCATCCCTTCTCCCAGGATGAGTTGGCGGGGGCGTTCGCAAATGCGGATGCGCTGTCCTCAAAGCGGCTTGCCGGTGCGGCGTTCGATGTTTACGAGGCCGAACCGGATGTCGTCCCGGCGCTGATGCAACTCGACAAACGTCGTACTGGTCCCTCATCTGGGCAGCGCTACACGGGAGACGCGAGAGGCGATGGGTCTTCGCGTCATCGAGAACCTCGAACGGTTTTTTGCCGGTGACCAACCGCCCGACGTTTGTACCTAGCATGTTGAGTGTGCGCTTACTCGCCGTACTGCTGCTACTGGTTGGACAGTTGGCGGACGGATCCGAGTCGCAGCCCAACATATTGCTGCTCGTGGCGGAAGACCTGAGTCCGCGTCTCGGCAGTTACGGCGATTCCGTCGCCGAGACGCCGAACCTCGATCGATTGGCTGAGCAGGGCGTGCGCTATACGAATGTGTTCACGACGGCGGGCGTGTGCGCACCCAGTCGTGCGGCGTTGATTACCGGCCAACACCAGATCGCGTTCGGCGGCCAACACATGCGCACCTCTACGTCGCCTCTGGGCGAGTACTACGCGCAACCGGCACAAGCGGTCAAAGCCTTTCCCGAACACTTGCGGCGCGCGGGCTACTACACGTTCACGGACAACAAGCTCGACTATCAGTTCAGTGGTATCGGTGCAGGCACTGGTCCGTTTACGATCTGGAGCGCGGAGGGGACAGACGCCCATTGGCGCAACCGGCCCGCCGAGCAACCTTTCTTCGGCATGATCAATCTTTTCGAGACCCATGAAAGCGGCGTGATGCGGCCTTCCGGGACGCCTCATAGCGAGGTGCATCGGCGCACGCAGATCAGTCGCCAGCGGTTGGGCGTTGCCGAATCCGTGACCGACCGCAAGAGAGTGGTGTTGCCGTCCTATTATCCCGACCTGCCGGCGGTGCGCGCGGACCTTGCCCGACATTACGACAACATTCACCAGATGGATCAGCACGTCGGCCGCATTCTGGCCGAGTTGCAGGCGGACGGACTATTGTCGAATACCATCGTGATCTGGACGACGGATCACGGTGATGGCCTGCCGCGTGCGAAACGGGAGCTATACGACTCCGGATTGCGCGTGCCGATGTTGTTGCGGTTCCCCGATCGATGGGGCGGCCTGCGTCGGGAAGGGGCAATCGAGGAACGACTAGTGAGCTTCGTCGATCTTGCGCCCACGATACTATCGTTGGCTCGCGTCGATGTGCCCGACTATATGCACGGCGTCAACTTCCTCGATGTCGAACGCAACTATGTGTTCGCATCGCGCGATCGCATCGATGAAGTGCCCGATCGCCAACGGGCCGTGCGTGACGGGCGATTCAAGTACATTCGCAGTTGGTACCCCAAAACCCCAGGGGGACATGTGCTCGCTTACCGTGACAACCTCGACATGGTACGGGCCATGCGCGCCGCGTATCTGGCGGGCGAGTTGAACGCAGTGCAAGATCGATGGTTCGAAGCGCCTGGTAGAGAACAACTTTACGACACTGTCGCCGACCCGGAGGAAGTCGCCAACCTGATCGATGACCCGGCATTGCAGGGCGAACGCCAGCGGCTGGCTGGAGTATTGGATCGGTGGCTTGAACGGGTCGGCGACACGAGCGCGCAACCAGAACCCGAACTTCGAGCCGCTTTGCTCGCAGACGGACGTATTCCGGTTACACCGAATCCAAGGCAGCGTTGGGAAGGCCGCCGCTTACACCTGTTCGCTGATGACGGTGCGTCCATCGGTTATCGAATCGATGGGAAACCCTGGCAGCTTTATAGCGGGTCGTTTCTCGTCAAGCCGGGCGCGGTGTTGGAGGCGAAAGCCGTTCGCTACGGGTGGCGCGAAAGCGCGATCGTGGAGGTGTCTGTCCCGTAAATTCATCGCCAATAGGAAACGGTTTCCCGACCCGCTCAATCAGGTCGACCGCCATGTCGCAGGTTGTTTCGATCTGTGGGGCGGCAAGCGACCCTGTACCGTGCCTGGCTGTCTAAAACTCACGGCAGTAACCTCGAAACTACAGGAGGTTTGCTCCAAAGCTGACATCTTAAAAGCACGTAAAAAAGCCCGCTTGGTGCCCTGAGCATACGACATCAGATTCACCGGCGTGCTTACTTTCACGTATCTATTAATGTAGTTTCGAGTAGCAATCGGTACTATCACCGCTGAGATCCAATTCGACGCTTCATGACAGCAATTGAGCAGATGCTCTGGGTGATAAAGAACTAACTTGAGAGATGCCAATGGCAAACCGTTACCGAGCGTTTATCAGCTACAGCCATGCGGACGAGAAATGGGCGAAGTGGCT
>JAPUIA010000227.1 GCA_027297435.1 Gammaproteobacteria bacterium
CCGCCGCCAGCTCGATCTCGGGAATGTAAAACTTGGTGCCGCCTTCGGCCGGAGCGCCGCGATTCGGGTCGCTCGGCTGCTGATCCTTTGCCAAGTTCGCGCGCGAGTTATCGGCGACGGCCTGCGCTTCTTCGTCGGTCAGCGTCGCCCTGCCGTGATACCGGTCGGGACGCTCCAACGGCGTCAACGTTGCCACGTCGTAGGTGCCGCTCAGGTCTGGATGGCCATCATTGGTCCGCGGTACATCCGCGATCGCCGTTCCTAGACCCATACAAGCCAGGATCAAAACGAGGTTTCTCATGGTGTTTTCCGAGATCGTCAGTCGCCGTCAGAATAGAGCTCGCTAGGACCCAAGTCCATTGGCGCTACTGTTCGTTCGAGATGGTTGTTTCCTTGTCCGTAATGAACTCCAAGAGCGCCGGCTGACCGTTCTCGGTTGACGCAATTCCCCGCTCCAGCGCGGCGCGAATGTCATTCGGATCGGTGACGCGTTCACCGTAACCGCCGAACGCCTTGGCCATGTCGGCATAATTGCCCGAGATGTCGGTTGCTCCATACTTTGCTTGGGACACCGGCATGATCGGAATCTCGATCGCCATGGAAAAGTTGTTGAAGAGAATCGACAAGATCGGAATCCGTTCGCGTGCGGCGGTCTCGAAATCCATACCCGTGAACCCGATCGCCGCATCGCCCCACACGTTCATGCAGAGCTTGTCCGGGTGGGCGAGCTTTGCCCCCATGGCAAGCCCGAGACCATAGCCAAGCTGGGTCGTCTTACCCCAACCGATGTAGCTCAACGGCGCGATCGCCTCCCAGAACGGTGTGGTTTGATCGCGTGGGCTACCGGCATCATGGGTGATGATGGTCTTGTCTTTGTCGACCATCCCATTCAATTCCCACAACACTCTGTAGGGATTGATGGGTGCATCGTTGTTGGTGAGCTTCGGCAACCATTCGGCCAACCACTCTTCCCGAATGCCGGCGATACGCTGTGCTACCTCCGTCCGGGCATCGGCTTGCGTGCGATCCAGACCATCCATCGCCGCGCTCAATCCGGACAACGTCAGCTTGGCGTCACCGATGAGCCCGTACTGGACCGCAACGTCTTTATTCAGATCCATGGGATCCAACGTCGCGTGAATGATGGTCTTGCCGCGCGGCATCGGTACGCCAAATCCGGTCAGCGCGAAACTGCACCCCACGCCTAAAATGACGTCGGCCTCGTTGAGGTAGGTTTTCACGGCGCGCGGGTTGGCGCGGCCGCCCGATCCGAGCGACAGCGGGTGGTTCTCCGGGAACGCACTCTTGCCTTCGATGCTGGTCGTGACCGGGATGTTCCACGCTTCCGCGAGCGCCTTCAATTCGTCCCATGCTTTCGCGTAGTGCACGCCCTGGCCGGCGTAGATGACCGGACGTTCCGCTCGCGCGAGCACCTCTGCGGCTTCTGCCAACGCTTCCGGGTCGGGCGCGGACCGGCTCTTGAAACTCGGCACGTATTGCCAAGTCTCCGGCACATCTTCCCCGAACACATCCACGGGCACTTCAATGAGTACCGGGCCCGGCCGACCATTGCGTAGCTGGAAGAACGCTCGTCGCATGACCTCCGGCAACGCCCGGCCCATGGTCAGCGGTTCGGCCCACTTGGTGATCTGACGCATGTTTTGGGTGGAGTTGAAATTAGGATAGTAGTTGGCCAATCGCCGTGGATAGCCGGCCGGCATGACCAAGATCGGCACCGACTCGGAATAGGCTTGCGCCACACCGCCGAAAGCGTTTTCGGCCCCGGGGCCATGTTGCATGCAGAACACGCCAATCTTGTCGCCGGACGACAGGCGTGAATACGCATCCGCCATGTGCAGCCCGATTCGCTCTTGGCGCACGATGACGGTACGAATGTCTTCGCCCGCCGCCGCCTCGATGATCGGATTCACCGGATAGGCGAACAAGATGTCCACACCTTCCGCTTTCAGAACCTTGGCGATTGCCTCGGCAACTTTCATGCTGTTCTCCCCCTATCCAAGCATTCGATGATAGCTAAGTGACGGCACCACGCACACTGTATCGCGGTGCTTCGTAAATCCGCGTCTCGATGACGTCACGCAGCACGGCAACTGCGTCCCAAACATCGACGTAGCGGACGTACAAGGGCGCAAAGCCATACCGTAACAAATCCGGTTCGCGAAAATCGCCCACCACCTTGCGATCGATGAGCGCTTGCATGATCGAGTAGCCGCTCGGATGCGCAAACGCCACGTGACTACCTCGATCGGCCGCGTGGCGCGGCGATCGCAACTCGAGTTCATCGAGCGTCGAGGTTTCGTCCACCAACGCAACGAATAACTCGGCCAGCTCGACGGATTTTCGCCGCACCTGCTGTATCGAGACCGAACCCCATACAGCCAGCGCTGCCTCCAACGCCCGGTATGCCAAAACCGGTGGTGTGCCGGTCAAGAAACCCTGCATAGCGGGCGCTTGTGTGTAGTCCGGCGAAAACGCAAACGGATCGGCATGTCCCATCCAACCCGCGAGCGGTTGGCGTGCCTCAATATGATGACGCTCCGCCAAATAGAGGAACGCCGGCGCCCCGGGGCCGCCGTTTAAGTACTTGTAGCCACAGCCCACGGCCATATCAACCCGGTCGGCATCCAACGTCAACGGTACCGCACCGACACTGTGGGACAGATCCCAGAGCACGAGTGCGCCCCGTTGCTGTGCCGCACGAGTCAATTCCGACATGTCAAACATGCGGCCACTGCGAAAATCGACGTGGGTGAGCAACACGATTGCCGTTGTCTCGTTGATGCCGTCCACCAGTTCGGTACGCCCCACCGTCTGCAACACGCAGCGTTGGTCACCAAGCATCTCGGCCAACCCTTGAGCCATGTAAAGGTCGGTCGGAAAGTTGTCGGTAGTCGACAACACCGTTGTGCGCCCGGGCTTGAGGTTCAGGCCGGCGGACAGCAGCTTGAACAGGTTCACCGAAACCGAATCGGCAACGATAACTTGCCCCGAGGCGGCGCCGATGAGCGGTGCAATCATGTTGCCAAGGCGCTCGGGCAAACCGATCCAGTCGTGAGCGTTCCAGCTGCCGATCAGATCACTACCCCACTCCCGCTCCAAAGTCGTGCGCAAGCACTCGGAAACGGCAAGCGGCAACGCGCCGAGTGAGTTACCGTCCAAATAGATGAGACCCTCAGGCAGGTAAAACTGGTGACGCAGCGGCGCCAACGGATCGCGCTCATCGCGTGCCTGGCATTCGCTTCGACTGATCACGGTTGCAACACGTCAAGCAACGCTTGCCAGGCAACCGTCCCCGGATGGATGAGATCGAAGTGTCCCGCGTCGACCACCCATCTGAGCGCGATGTTATCCGCGCTTCGGGCAACGTCGGTTTGCGAACGCGGCACGATTTGGTCGGCGCTTCCCTGTACCAGCGTGACGGCGACGCTATCGGGTAACTTGGTCGCTTCGGCATACTGTTCCGGCCGTCGTGCCGGCGTGCCATCCATAAACTGCCGGGCCGCGCGCTGACAACTCGACGTGCCCCGGGCGTATGCCTCGATATCGGTGATTGCCGCCAATCCCACGACGTGGGCGACGGCTAACTTGAGGTCGGAGGCTGCCAGCAACGCCAGATGCCCACCGGCGGAATGGCCGACCAAGTAAAGGCGGTCGAGATCCAACGGATACCGGAACGCAAGCGTCGAGAGGTAGTCGATGCCGCGTCGCACGTCCAACAAACTACCAGGCCAACCGCCACCGACGTCGCCAACGCGTCTATATTCCAACGACCAGACAGCAAACCCTCGGTCGCGGAGCGCCGTTGCCGCCGCGCGACTGTGAGCGACGGTGTACGCGTTCAACCAGCAGCCGCCGTGCACGAAGGCGACGACCGGAAAGGCTCCGTCGCCATCGGGCAACCAGAACTCGCCATATTGCTGTGGGGCACCGCCGTAGGAGAACGTAGCATCGGCTGGGTCGGCCGGCAGGTTTCGCACCGAGTCAAAGCTGACATGGGGATCTACCGGCTGATAGGCCTCGGCGTACACCTGCCATGCGAGGCACAATACCAAGCCCCCGATTACGTTACCGACCGCCAACAAGACCCCTCCTCAAACGCTTCGTCAGATGGTAGCAACCGGTGGTAGTCTTAGCCTGGATCGACGCGAAGATCCACAACAATCACAGGTTCGTGCGGGGGCTACGACGCAATGACAACAAGATTTTTGATGACGCTCAGCGCGTGTATTCTGGCCTGGACCGCACCCGCGGTGCTGGCCGAAGATGCCATGACGTATGAGCTACGCACCTACACGGCGGCAGAGGGCAAGCTCACCGGTCTTCACGCACGCTTTCGCAACCATACGATGGCACTCTTCGAGAAGCATGGAATAACCAACGTGGGTTACTGGACGCCGACGGACTTACCCAACACACTCATCTATCTGATAGGCCACAAAGATGCTTCGGCCGTTGCCGACACGTGGCAGCGGTTTGTCGATGATCCCGCCTGGCAAACGGTATACGCGGATTCCATCGAAGACGGACCTTTGGTCACCCATATAGAGAGCCAACTGCTGGCGCCCACCGACTATTCACCACTCGAATCCGGCGGCGGAGATTTACCCGGAAAACACCTCTACGAGCTACGCACTTACACGACAAACACGGGCAAGCTAGACAACCTGCATGCGCGGTTTAGAGACCACACCATGACCATTTTCGACAAGCACGGCATGCAAAACGTCGTCTACACGGTACCCCTGGATGAGAATCTCGCCGATACGACTTTGGTATACGTCATCGCCCATCCAAGCGAAGCTGCCGCCAACACATCTTGGGGCAACTTCATCCGTGACCCCGAGTGGCAAGAGGTGGCCCGCGCATCACAGGTCGACGGGCCGATTCTGGTAGAAGGCGGCATCCAAAAGCATTACTTGCAGCCAACCGACTACTCGCCGTTGCAATAGACGCCCCCGCATATGGATATCGGACTGCTGTTCAATACGGACCGGATGACGGGTACCGCGCTGATTGAATATGCACAGCGGGCTGAACGCACGGGCATAGACTGTATCTGGTTGCCGGAGCTATTCGGCCGAGAACCGTTCGTCACCGCGGCGGCACTGTTGGGCGCGACAGGCTCTATTCGCGTAGCGTCCGGTATAGCCAATGTATACGTGCGCGATGCCATTGCGACGAAG
>JAPUIA010000228.1 GCA_027297435.1 Gammaproteobacteria bacterium
GGGTCAGGTTAACTTTTCAGAGAAAGGTTAACCTGACCCCCTACTCTGACCCCGTTCTGTCCTTCGCTTCGCGGCTGAAGCCGCTCCTACCCGGCCTTGCGAGGCTCGGTCTCGAACAGCTCTGCAAGCTGCTCCGTCATCGCACCGCCAAGCTGTTCGGCATCGGTGATCGTGACGGCGCGGCGGTAATGGTGCGTGACATCGTGGCCGATACCGATGGCGATCAACTCGACCGGCGAGGTGTTCTCGATCGACTCGATCGCGTACTTCAAATGCTGTTCCAGGTAATTGCTTGGGTTCACCAACAGGGTCGAGTTGTCGACCGGTAACCCGTCGGAGATCACCATTAACACCTTGCGTTCTTCGGTTCGCGTGACCAGCCGATTATGCGCCCAGATGAGAGCCTCGCCGTCGATGTTTTCCTTCAGCAACTCTTCTCGCATCATAATCCCGAGGTTCTTACGTGAACGGTGCCAGGTGTCGTCGGCGGCCTTGTAGATAATGTGGCGTAAATCGTTCAACCGACCCGGGTTGGACGGTTTGCCGGCCGCAATCCATCGTTCCCGCGACTGACCGCCACGCCAGGCGCGCGTGGTGAAACCGAGTATCTCCACGCGCACCGAGCAACGCTCGAGCGTGCGGCCCAAGATGTCGGCGCACATCGCCGCGATCGTGATGGAACGGCCCCGCATGGAGCCAGAACTGTCGATCAGCATCGTCACGACGGTGTCGCGAAAATCCATCTCTTTTTCTTGTTTATAGGCGAGCGGGCTCATGGGATCGACGATCACTTGCGCCAGCCGCGAGGCGTCGAGAACGCCCTCCTCGAGATCGAACTCCCAGGTACGGGTCTGCTTCGCCATCAAGCGGCGCTGCAGGCGGTTGGCAAGCTTAGAGGTTGCGTGCTGCAGCGAGACAAGCTGCTGATCCAAGAGCGCGCGCAAGCGGGTCAGTTCGTCGGTCTCGCAGAGTTCTTCGGCGACGACGATCTCATCGAAATCTTCGGTATAGGCCTGGTAGTTGACGTCCATTCGAATACGCCCGGAATCGTCGGGCATCTGGATGGGCGCTTCGTCAGGATCCGCCTCGGCGCCCAGCTCGTCCATGTCGAGATCGGCGTCCATTTCCATCATGGTGGTCTCGCCGTCCGCGGACTCGTCGGTCAGCCCATCGTCATCGAGCACCACGTCTTCCGGATTGATGTCGGAATCGCTCTCTGCCTCCTCGTCCACCGACTCCGCATCATCGGTATTGTCGTTCTCATCCGGCGGATCGTTGAGCTCGGCGGCGAACCCCAAGTCAGCAATGATCTCGCGACAGACGTTGGCGAACTGCCGCTGGTCCAGCAGGCAACTCTTTAGCGCCGCAATGTCTTGGCCCGCGTGTTCCTCCACATAGTCGCGCCAGAACTGTACGACATTTTCGGCGGACGGCGGCAACTCGCGGCCCGTCAGATGTTGTCTGACAAGCAAGCCAACGGCGACCGACAACGGTGCTTCCGACTCATCGACGATCGTATCGAACGCAGACTGTTGGCATTGAACTTCCAGCGAAGCATCGAGATTCTGCGCGACGCCTTGCATGCGCAGGCTGCCGATTGACGCGATACGAGCATCCTCGATCCACTGGAACATCTCTTGGGCGGGTCCGGCGCGGGGCGCGTAACGATCGTGCACCGTCTCGTCGTGATACTTGAGCCTGAGGGCGACCTCATCGCCCATGCCACGCACGGCGTTGATTTCTTCCGCGTCACACCCAACGGTGGGTAGGGGGACCCGCACTCGATTGCCGCGCGCCGAAGCCACTCCCTGACCGAACGAGACTTCCAACTCGTCGTTCTCCGCCAGCGCCCGGATGGTTGCGGTGGTTGCACGCTTGAACGGTTCAAGCGGGTGTTCTTCGTCGTTCATGGGTCAAAGATGCTTAAGACGCTCTACACGCCCTGCAGGATAATCCCGGCCGTCGCATCGCCCAAGTCGTCGCCCATACAACGTTGGTAGTACTCCGCGACGATCGGCCTTTCAAGCTCATCACACTTGTTCAGAAACGTAACTCGAAAAGCAAAACCCATATCGCCGAAGATCTCGGTGTTCTGCGCCCAGGTCAGCACCGTGCGCGGCGACATGACGACGGAAACATCGCCGTTGACGAAGCCTTTGCGGGTGAGATCGGCGACCGACACCATATTGGAAACGGTGCGGCGACCGGCATCTGTCCCGGCGTAGCTCTTGGCCTTGCCGAGCACAATATTGGTTTCGGCGTCGTGCTTGAGCCAGTTGAGCGTCGTGACGATATTCCAACGGTCCATCTGGCCTTGATTGATTTGCTGGGTACCGTGGTAGAGACCCGTCGTGTCGCCCAACCCCACCGTGTTGGTCGTTGAGAACAGGCGAAAGTACGGATGCGGCGAGATGATTCTGTTTTGGTCGAGCAGGGTCAGCTTGCCCTCGACCTCCAGCACCCGCTGAATCACGAACATCACGTCCGGTCGACCCGCATCGTACTCATCGAAACACAGTGCGACAGGGTGCTGTATGGCCCAGGGTAGGATGCCTTCCTTGAATTCCGTTATCTGCTTGCCGTCTTTGATGACGATGGCATCTTTGCCGATCAGGTCGATGCGGCTGATGTGGCTGTCGAGGTTGACCCGGACACACGCCCAGTTGAGGCGCGCGGCGATCTGCTCCACGTGCGTGGACTTGCCCGTGCCGTGATAGCCCTGGATCATCACCCGTCGGTTGTGCGTGAACCCTGCCAGGATGGCGAGCGTGGTGTCACCGTCGAAGAGATAGTCTTCGTCGATCACCGGCACATAGTCGTTGCGCGCGCTAAACGCGGGCACGTCGAGATCTTGATCGATACCAAAGACCTCCCGCACGCTCACGGTTGTGTCCGGAGCTAAGTCCGCGGGCAAGCCGGAATCCAGAATGGTCACCACCACCCCCAACTTCGGGCAAAGCGGGCTATTGTAAGGAACCTCTACAGAAAGAGCAGCAGATGGCGACAATTTATATGGTCAGACACGGCAAAGCGGTTGCCGGCATCGGCGACCCTCTAAATCCGGGTTTGAACGATCGGGCGGGCAACAGGCCGCCAGCACCGCGGCTTGGCTAAATGCTAAAGGCCCGCTGCCGATCTTCTCGAGCCTGTTCGCGCGGGCCCAAGAAACCGCAGAACCGCTCGCGGAACTCTGGCGGCAACCCGTGGTGATCGAACCCGGTTCGCGGACATTCCCTATCCGATGGATGATCTGGCCGAGCGTTCCCGTTGGCCACGGGGGCAATGGGCCGGCCGTTGGGCGGACTTGAGCACCGATCTGCAGACGTGGCGTCGCGAGCTTGTGGCCTGTCTGGCGAATCTACCGACCGATAGTGTCGTGTTCTGCCACTTCATCCCATCAACGTCGTGGCCGGTGCTTCCAGCAACGACGACCGTCTGGTGATCTTTCCTCCGGACAACGGATCGGTTACAACGTTATCCAACGAGGATGGAACTTTGAGCATTGTGGAGCTAGGCCGTACCGCCGGCACCCACATCAATTGAAGAGCTGAATCTTTTCAAGGGGGAGAGCATGCAAACGCTGGGAGATTTGACGCGCGTCCACGCACGCGAGCGGCCCGATCAAACCGCCATGGTGTACGTCAACGACGGACGCAAATGGACCTTCGCGGAGTTGGAGGCGGAAGCCAACCGAGTCGCGCAGGCGCTACTCGCAGAGGGTATCGAACCCCAAGAGCGCATCGCCTATTTAGACAAGAACACGCCCGAGTACTTCCTGTACCTGTTCGGCGGCGCCAAGATCAACGCGGTGTCGGTCGCCGTGAATTGGCGGCTTGCGCCGCCCGAGATGGAATACATCCTCAACAACAGCGAGGCCAAGACGTTGCTCGTCGGCGAGGAGTTTCTCGAGCACCTCGGCAAAATGACGCTGACCCACATCACCAAGATCATCGTACTCGGCGACCCCGGCGATTCCGGCCATCAATCCTACGACCAGTGGCTGGCAGGACACGCAGACGTGGACCCCAACCTACCCGTCGAGGCCAGCGACACGTGCTACCAGCTCTACACGTCGGGCACGACCGGGTTACCCAAAGGCGTGGAACTCACGCATGCCAACTTCATGCACTGCCTCGGTTCCAGCCTCGCTGCATTGGAGATGGACGGAGCCACGGTCAACTTGGTGTGTATGCCCCTCTACCATATTTCCGGCAGCGGGTGGGGCATCATCGGGCTTTTCAACGGTGCGCAGACCATCTTGCTGCGGGACGTCGACCTGCCGCAAATACTCACCGTATTGCCCGAATACAGAGTCACGCACACCATCTTCGTACCCGCGGTGTTGCAATTTCTGCTGTCGATGCCGGAAACCCGCAAGGTCGACTACTCGTCCTTGCACTCGATCACTTATGGCGCATCGCCGATCACCGAGAGTGTGCTTCTCGATGCGATGGAAACGTTTGGCTGTAAGTTCTTTCAAGCCTATGGGCTCACCGAAACCACCGGCGCGATCACGGTATTGCACCACGACGACCACGACCCGGGCGGACCGCGTGCGCATCTGCTGCGTTCGTGCGGCAAGGTCATCGAGCACCACGAGATCAAAATCGTCGATCCGGAATCGTTGGTAGATCTCGCCGACGGCGCAGTCGGTGAAATCTGGGTCAAGGGGCCGCAAAACATGCGGGGCTATTGGAAGAACCCGGAAGCCACCAAGAGTTCCTTCGAAGGCGAATGGTTCCGAACGGGCGATGCCGGTTACCTGCAGGAGGGGTATGTTTTCATACACGACCGGGTCAAAGACATGATCATCTCCGGTGGCGAGAACATCTATCCTGCGGAGATCGAGAATGTCCTGATGAAACACGAGGGCATCGCCGACGCCGCGGTGATCGGGGTACCGAGCGAGCGCTGGGGAGAAACCGTGAAGGCCATCATCAAACGCGCCGACCCGGAGCTTACCGAGCAAAACGTGGTGGAGTTCTGTCGAGCCCAGCTCGCCGGTTACAAGTGCCCGACCTCGGTCGACTGGGTCGACGAGCTACCGCGCACCCCGACGGGTAAGATTCTGAAGATCGAATTGCGCAAACCCTACTGGAAGGACAAGCAGAGGCTAGTCTCCTGAGATAACGGCCCGGCCGGAGAACACCGGAGAACATGACCAATGATTGGCGAAATTCACTAAGTTGAATTTCAAAAAAACCCGTAAACCCCCAAACCTTCTAGGCTTCCGGCACGACTAATAGTTGGCACGGATTGTGTACTTCGTGAGCCATCCGCGTCGTTAGTCTGGAATTTCCGTTGATCCAACTGTTCGCACAACACCGAGTCGCCTCCAACCTGCTGATGATCATGATGGTGCTGGCCGGTATCTGGGCGATTCGCGTCATGCCATCGCAGCTCGATCCCCCAATGTCGCTGCCCTTGGTGTTCGTCCAAGTGCAGTGGCGCGGCGCCAGCGCGGAAGACATCGAAGCCTTAGTCACCACCCCGATCGAACAACAGCTTCGGACGCTGAACGACCTCAACGAATTGGCTTCACGCACCCAGAACGGTTCCACCCGAATCACGGTGCGGTTCAATTACGACGCCGATATGACGACAGCCCTTGATGTGGTGAAGCAGCGGGTCGCGAACATCCGCAACCTTCCGGCCAACATCGAACCCCCGACCATCAGCCGTTTTGTCGACCTCGAGCCCATCGCAACGTTATCGATTACCGGCGAGGTTGAGCTTGGCGAACTGATTCCGATCGTGCGCGGTTTCGAACGCGATCTGCTCGCGCGGGGCATCGAAAGCGTGCGTTATGGGGGACTGCCTCGCGAAGAGATCGCCTTGCTTGTAGGCGCCAAGCGCTTACATGAACTCGGGATGACGCTGGACGATCTCGCCCGCGAGGTAGCCCGCGTCAGCCAAAACGTGCCGGCCGGATCGGTCGGCAGGGGTCAAGGGTCGCGGCAACTTCGCAGCCTAGACCAGCGTCGCGACCCGTTAGGCTTCGAGCAGCTGCAAATCGAATCCAACAATAATCTCACGCGTCTGGGGGACGTGGCGGACGTGGTACGCAGGCCCCAACGAGGCCAACCGATCGTCACCAACGACGGTCGACCCGCTATTCAGATGTCATTGTGGCGTGCCACCGACGCCGATGCTTACCTCGCCGACCAAATATTGGACAACTGGTTAGCGGACGTACGGCCAACATTGCCGCCGGGCATCGAGGTCGCGGTTTTGAACGACGTGTGGGAGCTGCTTGGCGCCCAACTCGGCATGATCGTGAAGAACGGGCTTTGGGGATTGCTGCTCGTGGTCGGCATCCTCTACCTATTCCTGAACGCCCGCGTCGGTTGGTGGGTGACGGTCGGCATTCCGGTGAGCTTCATGCTCGCGTTGGCGATCTTTCATCTCGTCTTTGGTTTCGGCATCAGCATCATCGCCCTGATCGGCCTCATCATGGCGCTCGGCATCGTGGTCGATGACGCCATCGTCGTCGGCGAGGATGTGTTGACGCATTTCGACCAGGGTAAATCGCCGGTACAAGCTGCCATCGATGGCGCGTCACGCATGTGGGTTCCGGTCGTCACCTCGTCGATGACCACCATGGCAGCCTTCATACCGTTGCTGATCATGGGCGGCATGATGGGCGCCGCCATCCTCGCCTTACCGACGATTCTTCTTTGCGTGATCTTGGCTTCGCTGATCGAGTGTTTTCTCGTCTTGCCTGGCCACCTGCGGGCGAGCCTGTCCCGTCTGAAACAACCCGACGCCAACAGCTGGCGGTCGCGCTTCGAGGCCGGCTTCTTCAAATTTCGTGACGATCGCTTCATGCCCTTGGTAAGACGCGCGCTCGACTACCCCGGCGCGACCCTGTGTGCGGCCATCGGCGGCATCATCGTCGCAATCAGCCTCATCGCATCGCAACACGTTCCTTTCAATATCGTTACCGGTTTTTCGATCGAGTCACTGGAAGCCAACGTCGAGTTCAACGGATCGGCAACCGATGCCGACAAGGCCGAGTTTCTCGCCCACCTCGAGGCCACCCTCGACCAGGTCGATGAAGCACACGATCGGGACAACCTGCTCGGCTGGTTGACGAGCATGAACGTGGCGGAATTCGACAACGACCAACGGATAGGTGAGCAATACGCCTCGATCGACGCCGCGTACGCCTACGAAGAATCGCGTACCACCACGCCGGACGAATTCGCCAGCCAATGGCGTGCACTGATCGTGCGCCCGCCCTTTGTGGAAAAACTGCTGGTGGGGGTCGACGGCGGACAGAACAACGGCATGCCCGATGTGACGCTGGTGCTGAGCGGGTCCAATCTCAACGACTTGAAGCAGGGCGCAGAGGAACTATCGGCCGTGCTCGCCGCATACCCCGGCGTGTCGAACGTGACCGATAACCTACCCTACGGCAAAGAGCAGATCATCTTCGAGACCACGCCACGCGGTCGTGCACTCGGCTTGACGTCCGATACCATCGGGCAACAGCTCAGAGCAGCCTATAGCGGTAGCCGGGTGCAGATCTTCAACGAGAATGATGCGGAACTCGAGGTGCGGGTCATGCTGCCGGACGCAGAACGCGATAACCTGGGGCGTTTGCAGCAGTTTCCGATCAAGACAGCGACCGGCGAGTTCGTGCCGCTGGCGAACATCGCCGTGCTTTATAACCGCCGCGGCATCGACGTCATCCAACACCACAACACCAATCTTGCGGTGCGGGTCAGCGCCGACGTGGATGCGAACGTCAATAATAACATGTCGATCATCGATGACATTCGCGAGAACCAGTTGGATGCCATCTTGGATCGTTATGGCCTCAAGTTCGGACTGGGTGGCAAGTCCGGTCAAGACGTCGTGATCTTGAATACCATGGCGCTCGGCGGAGTGCTCACTTTGATATTGATCTATCTGATACTCGCCTGGGTTTTTGCGTCATACCTCTGGCCGCTCGCCATCATGATGGCCATACCCTTCGGGCTCACGGGCGCGGTCATCGGTCACTGGATAACCGGTTGGGACGTCGGCGCCATGTCCCTTTTGGCGTTCTTCGCGTTGACTGGCATCGTCGTCAACGACTCGATTGTCTTGCTCAGCTTCTTCAAACGCGACGTCGACGCCGGTAAACCGCTACGTGAATCCCTCGAGAAAGCCATCACGGCGCGGTTCAGAGCCGTCATGCTGACGTCGATGACCACCATCGCCGGCCTTATGCCATTGATGTTCGAAACCTCATCATTGGCGTTTTACATGGCACCGATTGCCGTCACGATCTGTTTCGGTTTGGCGTTCGCGACCTTGTTGGTGTTGATCGTCATACCCGCGCTGATCCTGTTGCTGGAGGCGCTGAAAACACACCTTGGCGCATTCTTGCAACAACTCGTCACCCAAGCCAAAGGAGTCTTGTCGTGAAGTTCTTAAAGCTACGATTGCCGAAATCCCCCGCGCGCAGACGCGGGCTCATTGGCGTCATGTTCTTGCTAGCCGCCGCGCTCATGAGCGCGTCGATCTTTGCGACGGGCCCCGTGGCGGAACCAGAAGAGGTCAAAGAGAAAGCCTGGCCGGTGTCCGTGACCACTGTCGAGCCCAGAGCCATTCAGCCTACCATTCACGTTTTCGGGCGCGTCGAGTCGAGCAACGTTGCGCGCATCCGCACCGATTGGATCGCCGAGGTTGACGAAGTACTCGTCAAAGAGGGCGATTGGGTGGCCAAGGGCCAGCTGTTGATCAAGCTGTCCACTCGCGAAGCCGCACTACAGCTAGACGAGCGCCGTGCCGACCTCGCTCAACACCAAGCGACCTTGCGATCGATCGAGACCGAGTTCGAGCTGCAAAAACAGACCACTGCACACTTCGAGTCCATGCAAAGGGTTGCGCAAAACAAGCTAGAGCGCCACGAAGGCATGATGGAGCAACGGCTCATCTCTCAAGCATTGCTCGATGAGGTGGTCAGCCAGGCCAACGAAACACACATTCAGTATCAAACACACATGCGGACGTTGGCCGACTTGCCAAATCGCATCGCCGCGCAACAAGCGCAGGTTGCCAAAGCCGAGGCGGTAGCCGGTCAAGCCGAACTAAACCTAGAGAAAACCGGCGTACGTGCGCCTTTCGACGGTCCGGTATTGAGCGTCTTCGTCGCGCCGGGCGATCGCAGCAACCTCGGAGCCCCACTCATCGAGATGGCTGAGGCCGCCGGCTTCGAGGTGCGGGTTCAAATACCCGATGCGTATGCCGATCGCTTCCGCGCGACTCTCGCCAAGGGAGTCGAAGGCAACCCAATCACGGGGATTGGTCCCTACGGCCAGCTTATGACGTTGACGAGACTCGCCGGCCAAATACGGTCCGGGCAAAGCGGGCTGGACGCCTTCTTCGAACTGCCTATCACCACTGGGCAGCCGTTGCCGGCGCTCAATCGTGTGGTGGACGTACACGTGACCCTGCCGAGCGAGCCGGACGTGGTGCCCCTGCCGGTGCAGTCTATTTACGAGAACGATCGAATCTATCAAGTTGTCGATCACCGGCTACGCGCGTTGACCGTGGACAGGGTCGGCGAGTTGCAAGGTGCCGACGGTTCTTATCATGTGCTGGTCCGGGCCCCCCAGCTGGTCGCAGGCGATCAGGTCATCACGACTCAGCTACCGAAGGCCATCAGCGGGTTGCTCGTCGAACCGGCTAACGGGTGAAACTAATTTGAAACCGCTCCCGCCCTGGGATTTTGCTCAGAACGGTAGGAGCGGCTTCAGCCGCGATAGGTTGACGGGGTAGACACACAACGGAGATCGCGGCCTCGCGTCCCTTGGACGCGCAGCCGCCTCCTACCAAGCTGTACGGCGATTAGTAGCGAAGATAAGGTAGTTGCGTTTCCAGCGACGAGAGGCGCACGCCGGCCATTCTGAGTAGAAGGTTCTCGAGCGAGAGCCAGGCGTCGCCCCTGAGCGCGCCCTTGCCTTGTTGATCCACCAACGCGCATTGCGCCAGCACGGCTTCGACCGAACCGATACGTTTGAGAAAACCGCCTACCAGCCGTTGACGCTGTGGGATCAGCCGCCTGCCGGACTGCAGCATCCGCAGCTGACTCGTAAAAGCCCCAAGCAGCGCGAACAATGCCACACCTTCTTCCCGAAGCGTCGCCAACACATGGCGCACGCGCGGGCCATCGCCGGCAAACACCGCATCGACGAGTTCGAACGCGTCGAAGTGCGAGTTATCCTCGACGCTCGCCATCATCTCTTCAACACTGATCGGCTGCGGCAGGTTGGCAAGTTTCAACTTCTCCACCTCTTGCACCGCCGCAAGCAGGTTGCCTTCCACGCGAGAGCTGAGAAATTCGAGCGCGTCGGCAGACAGTTGCAATCCGGCTTTTTGAGCTCGGTCCCCTAGCCACGTTGGCAACTCGTG
This sequence comes from Gammaproteobacteria bacterium, assembly GCA_027297435.1. Classification (GTDB taxonomy): domain Bacteria; phylum Pseudomonadota; class Gammaproteobacteria; order Pseudomonadales; family Azotimanducaceae; genus Azophilus. The sequence continues at coordinate 10,405 of JAPUIA010000228.1, forward strand.
CTGACCGATAGGCCAAACGAGCACCACGACACCGGTCGCATCGAACGCTTTGAACCACGCGCTTTTGCGTTGCTTCGAGTCCAGGCGCTGGGTCCGCACCAACAACAGGTTGTCGGGGGACGGCGCTGACAAGTACTGGCGCAGAACTTCAGAGCCTTGCCTGTCGAACTTGTTAGACGGGACTCGAACATCCAACACTTTGCGTTCACCGAACAACGACAGGTTAGCCGCATCGTGCAACAGGTCCACCCACTTGAAACCGGGCTCGACGTACATGATGCTGCGTTCGGCAAAACCCTGTTCGCGCGCCGACGCCAACAGCGCGTCACAAGTCTCCTCGACTACAAGGGTTTCGTCACCGGCAACGAGATAGGCGGGTTTCAAACCTTCTGCCAGGTGCGCGTTCAGATCTCCGGGTTTAACCTGCACTGTGTGCGCCCACCACGGCGTTCAAGCTTCTGACGATCTGTTGAATGAGGTCAGAGCGCAACTCCTCTTCGATCAGAGCAGCCTCTTCGCTGCTGCCCACGATATTGTCGCGATCGATACTGTAGGCACGCTCTACCTCTACCCAGCGTGGCTCGCTCAACACTTGCCCGTCGGCCCGGATCGTAAAGTGCGCGCCTAGCGTCAACTCGTACTCCGCAGCGCGTGCGCCACGCGTGACAGAAACACTTCGGTATTCGCGGCGTTGGTCGAGTAGCTCGATGACGACGGCGGCCTGTGATGCGCCCTCGGTCATACGAACACCGGCCTGGGCCAACGCGCGACGCAGGGGGCCTGCCAGCGTATTTCGAGGCTTGGCGACCACAAAGGCGCTCTCGACGGAGCTCTCGAGATCCCACCCCCGAAGATGAAAGCCACATGCCGGCAAGACGATCACGATCAACGACAAGATCACAGATCTAAGGCGCATCGGTGCGCTCAATTGGCAACCAGATTGATAAGCCTGTTGGGCACGTAGATGACCTTGCGCACGGTCTTGTCATCGAGATATTTGCCTATCTTGTCGCTACCCTCGGCCGCAGCACGCGCTGTCGCTTCGTCGGCTTCGGCGGGCACGGTCACCTGACCGCGTAGCTTGCCGTTGATCTGCACCGCGATATCGATGACCGCGTCGATGGTCTTCGACTCATCGAATGGCGGCCAGCGGGCCGACTCGAAGAGCCCGCTGTCGTGGCCCAACCGAGCATACAGTTCTTCTGCGATATGCGGCGCGAAGGGCGCCAACAAGATGACCAAGGGTTCCAGTTCCGAACGGCGCGGCGTGCGCCCCCCTCGGCGTACCGCATTGAGGTATTCCATCATCGCGGCGATGGCCGTGTTGTGCTGCAGGGCGGGTACCTGTTCGGTTACCTGCTTGATGGTGCGATGCAGTTGCCGTTCCACGTGCTCATCGGCCTCACCTCGTTCGGCGTCGACAACGCTCTGCCACAACCTATTCAGAAACCCGTACGGGCCGTGGATACCTTTGCCTTGATAATCGCCACCTTGCTCGAACGGTCCAAGGAACAGCAGATACAGGCGCAGGGTATCGGCCCCGAACTCGTCGATGATGTCGTCCGGCACGATGACGTTGCCTTTGCTCTTCGACATCTTGCGTCCTTCACGGTTGAGTATCCCGTGAGCTCGAAACTTCTTGAACGGCTCAGCGAAGTCGATCACGCCGAGATCGTTGAGCGCCATGGTCAAAAAGCGTGCGTACATCAAGTGTAATACGGCATGTTCATTGCCACCGATGTAACAATCCACCGGTAGCCACTTCTTGGTGAGCTCCGGATCGAGCGCGGTGGCGTCTGTGTCGGTGGAGGGATAACGCAAAAAGTACCAACCGCTGCAGAGAAAGTTGTCGGTCACATCGGTTTCTCGATGCGCCGCCCCGTCGCAGCTTGGACAGGTCGTCTCGTACCAATCGGTCACTCTTGTCAGCGGGCTGACACCGCTGTCGTCAGGGCGAAAATCCTCGAGGTACGGCAATTCGACCGGCAGATCTTGCTCTGGGACCGGTACGGCGCCGCAGTTGTCGCAATGCACGATGGGAATCGGCGGTCCCCAATAGCGTTGTCTAGAGACACACCAGTCGTGCAACCGGTAGTTGACCTCGGCTTTGGCCTGGCCGCTGGCGGCGAGTTTGTCGACGATCGCTCGCTTGCCTTCAGCAACCGCCATGCCGTCGAACTCACCCGAGTTGACGAGCACACCATCGCCAACGTACGCCTCGGCCAGTGGTGTCGAGCCATCCTCGCCGTCGCCTGCGATCACTCTCACGATCGGCAGTTGAAACTTGGTCGCGAACTCGAAGTCGCGGACATCGTGTCCCGGCACCGCCATGATTGCACCCGTGCCGTACCCCATGAGCACGTAGTCGGCGATCCAAATCGGTATACGGGCTCCATTCGTCGGGTTGAGGGCATGGCCGCCGGTAAACACGCCGCTTTTGTCCTGGTCGGTCTTCTGCCGCTCGACCAGGCCTTGCGTCGCCACGTGCGCCTTGTACGCGGCGACCGCACTGCGCTCCTGACGGGTCGTCACTCGGTCGACCAGCGGATGTTCGGGTGCAAGGACCATATAGGTCGCGCCGTACAGCGTGTCTGGCCGCGTCGTGAAGACAGGTATGATCGCTTCGGGCACGCCGTCGACGGCAAAGTCGACTTCTGCCCCCTCGCTTCTGCCGATCCAGTTGGTTTGGGCCTTCTTGGTGATGTCAGACCAATCGATGCCCTCGATGTTGTCCAGCAGCGCTTGCGCGTAGTGAGTGATCTTGAAAAACCACTGCGGCAGCAGGCGCTGCTCGACGACCGACTCGCAGCGTTCGCACTGACCCTGAATGACCTGCTCGTTGGCCAGCACCGTCATGCATGATGGGCACCAATTGACCGGTGCTTCGCGGCGTTCGACGAGCCCACCCTCGAAGAGCTTCAAAAACACCCACTGCGTCCATTTGTAATAGTTCACGTGGGTGGTGTTGACCGTGTGATTCCAGTCGTACATGCCGCCAAAGCGTTTCAGGATGTTAGTAAAGTTCTCGACGTTTCGAGGGATCAGATCGTTGGGATTGGTGCCGACCTTGAGCGCATAGTTCTCCGAGTGGATGCCGAAGGCGTCGAAGCCGATAGGTTCGAACACATCCTTACCCCGCAGGCGCCAATAGCGGCCGTTGACGTCGGCGCCCGTGTACGCGTACAGATTGCCCACGTGCAACCCTTCCGCCGAAGGGTACGGAAACATCATGAGGTTGTAGTACGGATCCTTGGCGTTGCGCAGCTCATCTTCAGAGAAGCTGTTGGTGCCATCGCGGTCCCACTTTTCCTGCCACTTGAGTTCGACGGCCTGGGGATCGTATCGGTCTTCGGTCGCGGTCATTCGCGAGTGTCTTAACTAAAAGCGCGCAAGGATACCACTTACCGCGACGCCGATTAAT
>JAPUIA010000229.1 GCA_027297435.1 Gammaproteobacteria bacterium
TGGCAACGCGGTCGTCGGCCAGGCAATCAACTTCATTGTCGCAACGCCGTTCGCGTTGGTCTTACAGGGGCATAACTAATGGATAGGCGGACTTTTTTAGAGCGGTCGTTCAAAGCGTCGGCTGGCGCGGCAATTGGCGCGCATCTACCGTTTGCGATGCAGGCGCATGCGGACCTACCCACGCTGTTGAACCGTAATCTACTCGCACACTTCATGTTGTTGGGTGGCCCCGACTTCCGGCACATATTTCCGCCGGCTTTTGATCCCACGCCGAACAGTTTCGGTCGCGAGTTTTTTCGAATTCGGGCGACTGCCTACGGCATCGACGCCACGCCGGAAGCTGGTGAGGCATATTGGAACGCGAATTTCACGCCGGTCACCAGTAATGGCGTGAATTTCGGGATGATGAACGGGCTCGAATGGTTAAAAACCATGTGGGATGCGGGCAATGTCGCACTCGTCACGAACGTCGTCGGCGCCGTCAGCCGTGACCATGCCCACGCGCAACTGGTCTGGGAGAGTTCGGATCGAACGGTGTTGCAGACGTTCAGGCCGGATACCGGATGGGGTGGGCGACTTGCCGACGCGGCGGATGGGCGCCTGTTCTCAACGACGCCCGCGCCGCGGCTGTTTTGCCTGCACCAACATCCGGATGATGCGAATTTGGTGGGCACACAGCGGATCGTAACGTTGACCGATCCGAACAATGTCGGTCTGTTCGAACCAGACATCAGCGTGCCGGACGACGATATCCAGCGGGGGATATCTCGCGCGCTGGCCAACTACTACTCGGTGAAAGACGCTACGGTTCCCGCCGGCTCACCACATCGAGTCTTTGTCGACCACCAACAAAACCTCACCGAACTGAAAGATCTTTTGCGGCCGCGCTTCGACACGTTTACGGAGCCAGCGGCGTTGACGTCGCTGTATGCGGGCGCCATGCCGCTCGCCAACCTACCCATCGCGTTTCAGTTTCGCAGCCTCTACTACGCGCTATCGGCGGGCGATCTGATGGATATTGCTGCTGTGAGCATGGCCTACGGCAGTTTTGACAGCCATGACAATCAGCAGGAAGAGATAGAAGGTAAATTCGTCGACTTTTTTGGCAATGGCGGTGCCATGGATACGCTTTACCAACTGTTACCCGCGACGGTCGCCGACCAGATTGTGTTCGTATTTTCCGGCGAATTCGGCCGCCAACTGAAGGCCAATGGCGGGTTCGGTACCGATCACGGAACCGGTAACACCGTATTGGTGATAGGCATGCCGGTGAATGGGGGCGTCTACGGCGAGATGTTTCCCGAAGAGGAACTCGATCGTCTGGATCAACCGACGCCTGACATAGACGGGCGCACAGACGTAGATGCGTTGTTTGCCGAGCTTGCCGAATGGGTTGTTCCGGGTAGCAGCCCGAGCGTGTTTCCGGGCTTGCAGAACGCGCGCATCGAACAGGGGGTAAATCTGGCCGGTCTGTTTGTGTAGGCGTGTTCGCGTCGTAGGACCACCCAATACCGATAAAACGCCGTCTGTCAGGTCGTGTTTGACTTGATCAGCGGGGCTGTATGTAGTGGTCTGATTCGTGGTGGGGCATAGTATCGCCGTGGCATTGCCATCCGATTTACCGCTAGGCAAGGAAGTTGGCTACACGTCAACCTACACGCCCTCGCTGTTGTGCGGAATTCAGCGCAGCGAGTTCAGAACCCCTATGGGCATAGAAGATCCGCTACCCTTTAACGGTGAGGACGTGTGGACCGGCTACGAGATGTCGTGGTTGGACGAGCAAGGCAAGCCCCAGGTCTCGGGGTTGCGCGTGCACGTACCCTGTACGTCGATGGCGGTAGTCGAGAGCAAATCGATGAAACTGTATCTGAACAGCCTATCCGAGACCAAATTCGTTCAGCGAGCCAATGTGCTGAGTACCTTGGATTCGGATCTGGCATTGGCGTTTCGATCGCCCGTTTTGGTGGAGCTGGTCGATCTCAAACATCTAGGCAGCGCGACCGATGAGATGCCGGGAATGTGTCTCGACCATCTCGATATTTTTGTCAGCGAGTACCATCGCAACCCACAGCTGTTGAGCACCGGAGACCGGGAACACGTCGTCAAAGAAACCTACCACACCAATCTGTTCAGAAGCCTTTGCCCTGTCACAGGGCAGCCTGACTGGGCTTCGATCATGGTGCAGTACATGGGCCCACCGATCGATCGCGATAATTTGTTGAAGTATTTGCTGTCGTATCGGTGCCATCGGGCATTTCATGAAGCGGCCATTGAGCAAATTTTCGTCGACATCGAGGCGCGTTGCCGTCCAGACCAGCTAACGGTGTTCGGCCGCTTCTTGCGACGTGGCGGTCTCGACATCAATCCGTTCCGGTCGAACGTGGAGGACGTCGCGCCGCGGCTTCGGCTTTCGCGCCAGTAATCTCAATCTCCGCGCTTGGGCTTCACCAACGTTCTCAGCCAGTGCGGCCACGTGTTGTTGCCGAGCAGGAACCTGTCCATGTTGTCCATCGCGACCGCGAGCGCCTCAGCGTCGCCTAGTAACGACTTGCGCCTGACGACAACCGTGTCCGGATCGAGTGGCTTGATGACTACCGCCGGGTTACCGGCGGCTATGACGTTCGATGGAATATCTCTTGTGACCACACTGCCGGCGCCGATCACGCTGTTTTCGCCAATCGTCACGCCTTTGCAGACGGTGACACCGTCGCCAATCCAAACGTTGGCTTCGATGCAGATTTTCGCGGTCTGGCCAACCGGTTTGGTTCGATCGTATACGTCGTGCCAGTCCGCATCGGTGAGGTAGGTACCAGCCGCGATCATGGTGTTGGCGCCAACCTCGATATGCGTCGCAGAGTCGAGCCTTGCACCGGGGCACAGCAGGACGTAGTCACCGATGTCGATGCGGCCAGCGCCACCTTCGTGCATCCAGGTCGTGAGACACACTGGGCGGTCGGTCGCAGTCACGACGTGGACACTTCGGCCGAGGCGAATGTTGGGCCCGTGAATCTTTAGACGCCAAGGCTTCATTATCAACGCGTGTTCGCCGAGCGCGTCGAGGTGGGGCGCGATGAATGCTTGCACATACGCACGCTCGATGGCTTGGAGCCAGCGCTTGACGAGGTACGGGCGATGATCTTGGCGCATCGGCGAGATCGCTTAGGCTTGGGAGGGCGACTTTACCCAAAGATGGGCGTCTTTACACCCTTATCCATTGATTTTTATACGCTTTTTCGCTAATATACTGTATATGTATACAGTAGTAAAGCACCCCATGAACGCC
>JAPUIA010000023.1 GCA_027297435.1 Gammaproteobacteria bacterium
ATCTTCAATTTCATCGACCGGCAGATTTTGTCGATCCTCGCCGAGGAGATAAAGGCGGATCTCGGTATCACGGATGCGGATATCGGCTTTCTGTACGGCACCGCGTTCGCGGTGTTCTATGCGGTGTTTGGTATTCCGCTCGGCAAGCTGGCGGATGTATGGACTCGTAAAAGCCTCATCTCGGTGGGACTGGGCTTCTGGAGTCTCATGACCGCGCTTTCCGGGACGGCGCAGAGCTTCGCAAGCTTGGCAGTGTTCCGATTCGGCGTCGGCGTTGGTGAAGCGAGCGCCACGCCAGCGGCGTTCTCCATGCTGTCCGATTACTTCTTGCCGAAAGTCAGGGCCACGGCGCTTGCCGTCTACTCCAGCGGTATCTACATCGGTGCCGGCCTTGGGTTGTTCTTGGGCGGCGCCATCGTCGAGGCGTGGCATAGCGCGTACCCGGATCCGGCTCTGGCACCGTTCGGCATCAAGGCGTGGCAGGCTGCGTTTCTCGCGGTCGGCATACCGGGTCTCTTCGTCGCGTTGTGGGTGCGCACGTTGAAGGAGCCGATTCGGGGTTTGAGCGAAGGGCTGATTGTCAAACCAAACCCACACCCGTTTCGCGAGGCCGCTCTGTCGCTACTGTCGGTGCTGCCGCCGTTCACGTTGTTCAACTTGATCTACCGGGGCGGCACCCGTGCGGGCGTGCTCAACGTGGTCGCGATGCTCATGATTGGCGCAGGCCTTTACGGCGTGAATACCGTGATTGCCAGCCCCATTCAGTGGACAGCGCTGGGTATCGGGGTTTACGCGACCGTGTCGTGGGTGCACGGCCTGAAGCTTCAAGACCCTGCCGTTTTCGGCATGATGTTCCGTTCCAAGGCGTTCGTGCTGGTCAACATCGGGTTTCCGTGCATCTCGTTCGTAACGTACGGCGCTGGTTTCTGGTCTGCGCCCTTCATGCTGCGCGTGCACGAGGTATCCCTCGCGGAAGCGGGCCTGATCTTGGGCGGAGGCGCGGCGATTGGGGGCTGGCTCGGCATCACCATCGGCGGCATCGTGTCCGACCGGTTGAAGGCACACATGGTCAACGCCAGATTGTGGGTCGGCGTCGCGGTCGTGGTGCTTTCGACACCCTTCGGAATGTGGTTTTTGCTGACCGACAATGCTTGGGTCGCCTACGCTTGCGCGTTCGGCTTCAGCATCTTTTCGCCGATGTGGATCGGAGCGGCGGCGAGTACCGTTAACGATCTTGTTATGCCGCGCATGCGTGCAACGGCGTCCGCCTACTACATTCTCATGAATACTTTTATCGGGCTCGCGCTTGGTCCGTTCCTGATGGGGCAAATCAGTGATTACTACATTGCGAGCGGTCTCGATGACGGGGATGCGTTGCGAACGGCGATGATGTGGGGATATGTAATGTTTGCCGTCAGCGGAGTGTTTCTGCTGCTGACGATGCGCTACCTCGGTGACGATGAGAACTCGCGGCTAGAGCGTGCAAGGGCGCTGGGGGAAAGTTGAGAGTTGCGCGCACAGGAATTTGTTGAAACGCGACCGCGGCGGTTGTAACTTGACTGGTCCGGTTTAGGGGGACGTAAGTGGAGCAATCGGGCGAGTTTCGCATTGGCTCGAGCCGCGAAGAGGTGTGGCGAGCGCTCAATGATCCAGTGGTTCTCGCCAAGTGCATCGACGGTTGCCAGTCGATGGAAAAACTTGCCGACGATGAATTCACCGCAATCGTCAAAGCCAAGATCGGACCGGTTAGCGCTACGTTCAAAGCCAGTCTCAAACTCACCGACCTCAACCCCCCGGAAAGTTATTCCCTCAACGCCGACGTCAAAGGCGGTCCTGCCGGTTTCGGCAAAGGGGTTGCAGATGTCACCCTGATAGAAGATGGGGATGCGACCGTGCTGCGTTACGGCGTGAGCGCAAGCGTGGGCGGCAAGCTCGCCCAAATTGGCTCACGCTTCATCGATGCAGCGGCGCGCAAGATGGCCAATGACTTCTTCTCGGCGTTTCAAGGGGAACTGGACCCTGAGTCTGTCGAGACAGCCGTAGACACGGTGTCAGCGGACGCGGGGCAATCTCCGCCAACGGCACCCGCTGGCCAGTGGAAGATCTGGGCGGTGGTATTTGTCGCGCTTGTCATTGCGTTCGTGTTGACGATATAGGCAGAGGACAGCATATGAAGATCTCGATAACGGTGAATGGCAGGCAACACGACGTTGATTTACCGCAAACCAACGCGTTGCTGGTGGATGTACTGCGAGAACAACTACACCTGACGGGCACCCACGTGGGTTGCGATACCAGCCAGTGTGGGGCTTGCACGGTGCATTTAGAGGGTCGCGCCGTGAAGTCTTGCGCGATCTTGGCGGTTCAGGTAGACGGACAAGCCATCACGACCATCGAGGGCATCGGCACGCCTGATGATCTGCACCCGATGCAGGCGGCTTTTCGCGATTGTCACGCCTTGCAGTGTGGATTTTGCACGCCGGGCATGATCATGAGCGCGATCGATCTCGTGCAGAACTCCGACAGTCTCGACAACCGCGCCGTGCGCGAAGGCTTGGAAGGCAATATTTGCCGCTGCACGGGTTATCACAACATCGTGAAAGCCGTGCTCCAGGCCCAAGAGTCAATGTGAAGAGGTCGATATGAGTGAAGCCACCGGCATCGGCGCCTCGGTCAAGCGTCGCGAAGATTTACGTTTCATTACCGGTTCCGGTACGTACACGGACGATATGAACCAACCCGGACAGGCTTACGCGGTGTTTTTACGCTCGCCTTACGCTCGCGCCAAGATCGGCGCGATCGACTCGAGCGAGGCGATGGCGATCGAAGGGGTGTTGGCCGTGTACACCGGACAGGACACCGCGGCCGATGGCTTGGGCGACATTCCTTGCGGATGGCTGGTCAAATCGAAAGACGGCAGCGACATGGTGGCGGCGCCGCATCCACCGCTTGCGGTGACCCAGACCAACTATGTGGGTGAGCCTTACGGCATCGTGATCGCGGAATCTGTCGCGGTGGCAAAGCAAGCTGCCGAGGCGGTGACGACGGAGTTCACCGAACTGAATGCCGTGGTCGACGTTGCCTCGGCTGCCCAGTCGGAGCAGATCCACGAAGGTGTCGTCGACAATCTCGCTTACGATTGGGAATTGGGTGAAAAGGCCGCGACGGAAGCCGCGCTCGCGTCTGCCGCGCATGTCACTGAACTCGACATCATCAACAATCGATTGATCCCCAACGCGATAGAGCCTCGTGCAGCGATTGGCTGCCACGACCGGGTTGCCGATCACTTCACGCTGTATACCACGAGTCAGAACCCGCATCTCGAGCGGTTGATACTTTCGGCGTTCGTCAAGATCGCGCCGGAGCACAAACTGCGCATCGTCTCCCCGGATGTCGGCGGCGGCTTCGGCTCGAAGATTTTTGTCTACGCCGAAGAGACGGCGGTTATTTGGGCGTCCAAGAAAGTCGGACGGCCGGTGAAGTGGACGGCCGAGCGCGGCGAGTCGTTTCTTGCCGATGCGCACGGGCGCGATCACGTGACCCACGCTGAGCTTGGTCTCGACGCCGACGGGCGTTTCGTTGCGCTCAAAGTGCGGACGACGGCTAATCTCGGCGCTTATCTTTCGACCTTTGGTGCGGCGGTGCCGACGTACCTCTATGGCACGTTGATGGCTGGGCAGTACAAAACCCCGAACATCTACGTCGAAGTGCAAGGTGTCTACACCAATACCGCGCCGGTCGACGCCTATCGCGGCGCCGGCCGGCCTGAGGCAACGTATGTCGTCGAGCGCCTCGTGGAGACCGCGGCTCGAGAACTCGGCAAGGACCCGACGGATTTGCGGCGCATGAATATGATTCAACCGGGAGATTTTCCTTACGAAACGCCCGTCGCGTTGGTCTATGACACCGGAGACTACGAAGCCAGTCTGGACAAAGCGTTGGAGCACAGTGACTATCAAGGCATAGACGCCCGTCGCGTGGAGGCGCGTGAGCGCGGCAAGCGGCGCGGAATCGGTTTTGCCTGCTACATCGAGGCGTGTGGTCTCGCCCCCTCGCAACTCGCTATTCAGCTGGGTGCGGGTGTCGGTCTTTACGAAAGCGGTGAAGTGCGCATGCACCCAACGGGTAGCGTGACCGTTTTCACGGGTTCGCACAGTCACGGACAAGGCCATGAGACGACCTTCGCCCAAGTCGTGTCGACAAAGCTCGGCGTGCCGTTCGAAGACGTCGAGATCGTCCACGGGGATACCGGCCGTGTGGAATTCGGGCTTGGCACCTATGGCTCACGTTCCTTGGCGGTGGGTGGTTCCGCGCTGGTGATGGCGTCTGAAAAGATCATCGCCAAGGCCCGCATAATCGCCGCGCACATGATGGAGACCGAGGCCGACAACGTGACGTTTGCCGACGGTGTTTTTTCCAGCAGCAACCAACAGGTCACCATCCAAGAGGTAGCATTCGCCGCGTACGTGCCGGCGGATTATCCGGAAGATTTGGAACCGGGATTGTCGGAGAAGGCCTTCTACGATCCGGAGAACTTTACCTATCCGGCCGGCACCCACGTAGCCGAGGTAGAGATCGACGAGACGACCGGCGTCGTAGAACTGGTGAATTTCGTGGCGGTCGACGACTTTGGTCACATCGTCAATCCCATGATCGTCGACGGCCAGGTTCACGGCGGCGTCGCACAAGGGGTGGGCCAGGCGCTCTTGGAACACGGTATCTATGACGAAAATGGACAACTGCTGACCGGTTCCTTTATGGACTACTGCATGCCGCGTGCCGACGACCTGCCGGATTTCACGGTCGATACGACCGTCACGCCGTGCACGCACAACCCGCTTGGGGTCAAGGGTTGCGGGGAAGCCGGGGCGATCGGATCGCCTGCTGCGGTGATGAATGCGATCACCGACGCGTTGGGGGTCAAAGACATATCCATGCCCGCAACGTCAGAGAAGGTGTGGCGTGCACTCCGACGTGAATAGGGGAAACTAAAGGGGGTCCAGCGTGTATCAGTTCAACTATCACAAGCCTGCGACACTGGACGAGGCCACGGCGCTTTACAAGGAGGCCGACGATCCTATCTATCTTTCGGGTGGGCAGACGTTGATACCCACCATGAAGCAACGGCTTGCGGCCCCGACCGACGTGATCGACCTTGCCGGTATCGACGGACTGAGCGGGATCACGGTTAGTGGCGGTGTGGTGCAGATCGGAGCCTTTACCCGGCACGCGCAAGTGGCGGAATCCGAAGCGGTGCGCTCGGCAATCCCGGCGTTGGCGGATCTGGCGGGTCAGATCGGCGACGGTCAAGTTCGCAACCGTGGCACCATGGGCGGATCGGTGGCCAACAGCGACCCGGCCGCCGACTACCCTGCGGCGGTTGTCGGCCTCGGTGCGACGGTACACACCGACCAACGCGACATCGCGGGCGACGATTTCTTCAAAGACCTATTCGAAACGGCACTCCAGCCCGCCGAGATCATTACCTCCATAGATTTTCCGGTGCCGACGCGAGCCGCGTATCAGAAATTTCCCAACCCTGCATCACGCTATGCGGTGGTTGGCGTGCTGATTGCCGATTTCGACGGCACGATCAGGGTTGGTGTCACCGGCGCCGGACCCTGCGCGTTTCGAGCGTGCAGTATCGAAGATGTGTTGAACGAAAACCTTGATCCCGATGCGCTAGATGGGGTGGAAGTGCCTGATGCCGGGTTCAATAATGATCTGCACGCTTCCGCCGAGTATCGAGCGCATCTCGTCAAGATCATGGCAAAGCGCGCCGTAGTACAACTCGGTTGAAAGCGCGAACCGTTCTCTGCGAGGCGATTTCCGAAGACATCGGCAGCGTCCGCCTAACAGAAGTCGACGTGCCCGATCCGGGACCGGACGAAGTGCGGGTGCGTCTGAAAGCGTGTTCCGTGAACTTTCCCGATCTATTGATGATTCAGGGCAAGTATCAGTTCAAACCGCCGCTGCCGTTTGCGCCTGGCGGCGAAGCCGCGGGCGATGTGGAGGCGGTGGGCGACAACGTCACCCACGTGAAAGAAGGTGATCCGGTGGTTGTCGGTATGCGCTACGGCGGTTTTACTGAGGCGATTACCTTGCCGGGCGGTGCGGTGCGGCCGATTCCCGGAACGATGAGTTATGCCAAAGCCGCGTCCTATGCCACCGCTTACCTGACCGCCTATGTCGCGCTGGTATGCCGCGGTTACCTTGAACCGGACGAGACGCTACTGGTGCATGGGGCAACCGGTGGTGTCGGCATGGCGGCAGTGGATCTTGGCAAGCGCCTCGGGGCGACCGTCATCGCAACCGGCGGACGGGACGACAAGTTGGCCGTGGTCACGTCGCGGGGAGCGGACCACGTGCTCAACTACACTCAGCCCGATGGCACGTTGGGTGGTTTTCGTGAGGAGGTAAAGGCGCTTACCGGCGGACGCGGTGCCGACGTGATCTACGATCCCGTCGGCGGCGACGTATTCGACGAGTCCATGCGCTGCATCAATTGGGGCGGGCGGTTGCTCACGATCGGTTTCACCAGTGGTCGCTGGCCGCAAGCGGCGGTGAATCTCATCCTCATCAAACAGATCGCCGTTATCGGTGTGCGCGCGGGCGAGTACGGGCGACGAGCTCCGGAAAAGGGCAGAGCCAACAATGAGGCGTTGTATGCCATGGCGGCTGCCGGCGAGATCGACCCGTACGTTTGCCGAGGTTTTGTTCTAGATGAGGCGGTGGATGCCATGCGGCTGCTAGAGAATCGCGAAGTCATAGGCAAAACCGTCGTCACGATGAATGGCTACACGCTTTAACGGCTCGGGCGTTCTGCTTGGCGCGATGGCTTGCCTCGCAGCCCTAGCCGCGCTTGCCGGAGAGCCGCGGCTCAACGACTTGCAGTTGCTGGGCAGCCACAATAGCTACAAGTTAGCGATGCCGCCCGACAGGTTCGCTGCGTTGCGCGCGAGCGACCCCCGCCTGGCCGAGAGCCTGGAGTACTGGCATCGACCGCTTGCGGAACAACTATCGCTGGGCTTGAGAAAACTTGAACTCGATGTTTTCTACGACCCGGACGGCGACTTGTTCGACCGAGCCGGTGCGGGCAAGAGTAATTTTCCGGTGCTGCACGTGCAGAACTTGGACGATTCGAGCAGCTGCGAGAATCTCATCGATTGTCTGGGTCAAGTGCGGCGATGGTCGACGGCGCATCCGCGGCATGTGCCGATCTTCATATCGATAAACGCGAAGGATCAGAAAATCGATCGCCCCGGGTACCTCACTCCGCTGACGTTCGATGAAGCGGCATGGCGAGCACTCGATGGGGAGATACGTGCGGTATTGGGGGATGCGTTGCTTACGCCGAAGGATGTCGTGACCGCCGGCGGACCGGCATGGCCCACATTGACGGATGTGCGAGGTCGTTTTGTCATGATCTTGGACGAGTCGGGAAGTAAACGGGCAAGCTACGCAGCGTCGTGGCGGACACGCGCGATGTTTGGCAATCACCCAGAGGGACATCCGGGTGCTGCAATCATGATCATCAACGACCCCATTGCCGATTTCGCTCGCATTCAACGGTTGGTGCAGGACGGTTTCATCGTGCGCACGCGTGCCGATGCGGATACTCGAGAAGCGCGGTCCGGTGATACGGCGCGCCGCGAACGCGCGTTCGCCAGCGGCGCGCAACTCATCAGTACCGACTATTACGTTGCGGCAACCCACTTCGGGACGGACTACGTCGTTGCACTTCCGGAAGGTGCGGCGGCTCGGTGTAATCCGGTACGTGGCTTAGAGGCGTGCGTTGTTACCGAATAGTCAGACCAGCGTTTCAATCATCGGGTTGCAGGTACCGCTCCTGAAGTCTCCGCATACCGTGTAGCCAGCGGTCGTAGTCGGAAGTCTTGCGGTCGATGTAGGTGGCGACCTCCGGATGCGGCAGGACCAAAAACCGTTCCTCTCGCAACGCTTCGATGACCGTATCCACTGCCTGCTCAGGTTCGATCATGCCGTCGACACCGGCGACGCCCGTTCCGCCCGCGGTCATGGCGGTACGCACCGCTTGCGGACAAAGCACCGATACCTTGATGCCATCGCGACCGTGGGTAATCGAGATCCATTCGGCCAGCGCCACGGCCGCGTGCTTGGTGACCGCGTAGGTCACCGAACCGATCTGGGTCAGTAGCCCCGCTGCGGAGGACGTGTTGAGGAGGTAGCCGCCACCGCGGGCGATCATTCGGGGCACGAGATGGCGGGCGGCCCAGATGTGCGACATGGTGTTGACCTTCCAGATCGTATCCCACACGTCGTCCGGTTCATCCAAGCCCTTTCCCAAGCCGATACCTGCGTTCGAACAAAACAGATCGATCGGACCAATCTCAGACTCGGTGCGCTCGATAAGCTGGACGATGTCGGATTCCTTGCCGACGTCAACCCGCTGAGGTGTGCCACCGACAGCTTTGGCTACGGTTGCAGCACCGTCGCCATTCAAATCGGCGACGACTACATGTTTGGCCCCGTCTTTCGCAAAGCGTTCGCACATGGCGCGACCGATGCCGCTCGCACCACCGGTGACAACGATGATTTTGTCCTGGACTTCCAAGGTCTTCCCCCTACCAAACTCGGCAACGAACATTAGACGTTTTATGCATTTGATTCTAGCGGCCTGTCGGACTTAGACCGCAGTAGGTGAGCTGAGTCCGACAGACTGCTACAGTCACGACATGACGCTGTTCGAACTCGACGGCCTGACTCAGGCCGCCGCGGTCGTGGGCGCGGTAATGCACCCGACACCGCAATATTGTTGGCCGCAACTGAGCCAGCGTGCCGGTTGTGAGGTGTGGGTGAAACATGAAAACCACACGCCGATCGGCGCCTTCAAGGTACGCGGCGGTTTGGTGTATCTGGATGAGTTGCAACGCGGTCCGGGATTGCCATCCGGCATGATTACGGCGACGCGAGGCAACCACGGACAGAGCATCCCGTTCGCTGCCGCGCGTCACGGCGTGCCGGTTACCGTGCTGGTACCGGAAGGCAATAGTGCCGAGAAGAACCTAGCGATGATCGGTTGGGGCGCTGACTTGGTCGTGTACGGCCAGGATTTCGACATGGCGCGCGTCGAAGCCGAGCGCCGCGCGGCGGCCGAAGGCCTGTTGCTGGTACCGTCTTTCCACCCGGCGCTGGTTCGAGGCGTGGCGACCTACGCATACGAAATGTTCACTGCCGTGCGTGATATCGATACGGTTTATGTACCGATCGGCATGGGTTCTGGCATTTGCGCAATGATTACCGTGCGCGACTTGTTAGGATTGCGGACTGAAGTCGTTGGCGTCGTCTCCAGCGAAGCGGCGGCTATGGCGATGAGTTTGGAGGCAGGCAAGATCGTCGAGACGAATTCTGCCGACACGTTTGCCGACGGAGTCGCTTGCCGCGTGCCGATGCCGGAACCGTTTGCCATCATTCAGTCCGGAGCGGCGCGTATCGTGCGCGTCACCGACGACGCGGTGGCGGATGCCATGCGCGCCATCTATGCCGATACCCACAACGTTGCGGAAGGGGCAGGTGCTGCGGCATTCGCCGCGCTGATGCAGGAACGCGAGCAGCAACGCGGCAGACGCGTTGCCGTGATACTCACCGGTGGCAACGTCGATAGCGCGGTATTGCAAACGGTGTTGAGCGGCGGTACGCCGAATGTCGCCTGAGGGCAGACAACCTATCGCAAGCTTGCGTTGATGCCCTTAAGCAGCGCGTCTCTTGGTAGTATCGCAGCCGCCGCTTTGGGGAAGTGTTTATGAAAACGTTACGCCTTTGCGCTGTACTACTGGCGATGGGTACTTGCGCTGCCGGTGCCGAAGAGCTGACGCCCCACCAGGCGCTCGCCAAGTCGATATTTCAAGAGCTGATCGAAATCAACACCACCGACTCGGTTGGTGACAATACCCGAGCCGCGCAAGCGATGGCCGATCGGTTGTTGGCCGCGGGTTTTGCGGCGGACGACGTGCACGTCATCGTGCCGGCCGAGCGCAAGGGCAACCTGGTGGCGCGCCTACGTAGTCCGGCGCCCACCAAACGACCCATACTGCTGTTGGCGCACATCGATGTGGTAGAAGCGAATCCCGAAGATTGGACGGTGCCGCCGTTTACCTTTTTGGAACGGGACGGCTATTACTATGGCCGGGGCACGATGGACGACAAGGCTCAGGCCGCCATTCATGTCGCCAACCTCATTCGTTGGAAGAGCGAGGGGTATCGTGCCAACCGTGACATCATCGTGGCGCTGACCGCCGACGAAGAAGGTGGGCCGGTGAACGGGGTGCGACACCTGCTGGCCGAACACCGCGAGCTGATTGATGCAGCCTTTGTGATCAACGAAGGTGGCGGCGGTGCCATTCGCGACGGGCGGCGCATCGTCAACTCGGTGCAAGCAGCAGAAAAGGTCTATCAGTCCTACATCTTGGAGGTGACGAATCGCGGCGGTCACAGCTCGTTGCCGCGAGCGGACAACGCCGTTTACCAACTTGCGCATGCATTGGTGAAGATCTCTGAGTTGCATTTTCCCGTGCAGTTCAACGAGGTCTCGCGCGCCTTCTTTCGACAAAGCATGGCGACCATGTCGCCGGACCAGGCAGCACACGTCGAGAAACTCTTGAGGACACCGCCGGATCCGGAGAGCGTGGCGCACTTCCAAGGCATACCGGCGTACAACTCGCGCATGCGTACCACCTGTGTGGTCACCATGCTCGATGCCGGTCACGCTGAGAACGCGTTGCCCCAGCGCGCCAGAGCGACGGTAAACTGCAGAATACTGCCCGGTGTGCCGCCGAATAGCGTGCGGAAGGTTCTGGCTCGCGTGATCGATGACGCGCAAATCTCCATTACCCCGATCCTCGAGCCGACGCCTTCTCCGGCCTCGCCGTTGAGCGAGGAGATCATGGCGCCCATCATGGAGATCACCGAAGCCATGTGGCCCGGTGTGGTGGTGGTGCCGACGATGAGTACCGGCGCCACGGACGGCCTCTACTTTCGTAACGAAGGCATCCCCGTGTACGGAGTGTCGGGGCTGTTCGGCGACATCGACGACGTGCGTGCGCATGGTCGCGACGAACGAATTGCCAAACAATCTTTCTTCGAGGCGTTAGAATTCCTGAATCGCTTGACGCGAGCGTACACGTCGGATTGATCGAATAATGAGGTTGCAATGCGGGAATAGCTCAGTTGGTAGAGCCCTTGCTTCCCAAGCAAGCTGTCGCGAGTTCGAATCTCGTTTCCCGCTCCAGATAC
>JAPUIA010000230.1 GCA_027297435.1 Gammaproteobacteria bacterium
TGGACGATCATCGGCCGCAGATACGCGCAGCGCTCCATTTCGATGAGCCGGTCGCCATGCGGTTCGGTCATGTGAGTGACGCCGTTTTCTTTCAAATCCGCTTCGATCATCCCCCACACGGCCGATGCCATACCCTGAACGGTGAAGGCAGCGAGACCGGCTTCGGGGTCCTCGGGCGGTTTCGCTTCGATCGGGCCGATTCGTTCAGCGAGCGCCTGTGCGATCTCCTTGGTGTGTCGAGACGCCCACACACCCGAACAGTTAATGCAGCCCCGGCCGCTGTTGATGTAGATGCTTTCCGCGATCAGATCGATGTACTTTTCCCAGTCGTCAACGACATCGTCGCCTAGCAGGATCTTCGAGAATCCTGGACCGTGAGCCTGCACCTTCGGATTGCCTCGATACCGCGCGACAGTCGCCGTACCGCCAAAGATCATCGCGCGGTCGCACGATTCCAACAGCGCCGCGCCGGGTTCGGCTTCGCCTGGATAGAGAGCGAACACCTCCTTAGGGATTCCAGCCTGGACAAACGCAGACATCATACGATACGGCGTCCAGGGTTCCTGAGGTCCGGGCTTGAGCACCAAACCAAGTTGTAACGGAATCGCGGGCAACCACAGCGTGTGAACGCCCGGCGAGTTGGACGGCAATACGGCGCCGAGCACGGGCGACTGGGCTTGATAGCTGACGACAACTCCGCGGTCTTCGAGGCCCCAACCAGTCGTCAGAATGCTGAGCGGCAGGCCTCGCGTTAGGCAATCGAGAATCTTGCCCATATTCTTCAACACGAACGAGTTTTTCGCCATGTTGGCTTTGGTCATGTGCTCCGGCAATCCCGTCGTCGACGATTGTTGCCGAGCGAACTCATCGGGCGATTGAGTGCCGTCGCCAATCGGCAGCGTGCCGTTTTCGTAATGGTCGGCGGCGGCCCCAAGCCGTTCGATCAATTCTTCACAAGGAATGTCCCGCAAGATATCGCGCGCCTTTTGCGCCGTACGCATGTCGCGTTTGATAATGCCGCCATTGGCCTGATGCACCTTGGCAATCTTCTCACCCGTGATGAAGTGATGAACATCGGTGACTTCCAACGACTGGTATTCTTTTCCCCAGCGAATGATCGGAATTTCTAGCACAAGTCTCTCCTCGTAGGTCAGGCTCTCGCCTGACGCTTTTTTTCGGGATGTCAGGCGGAGAGCCTGATCGACGTTTTATGTTTAGTACGCCTAATAAACTCCGACGGTTGTTTGCGATGCAAAGACATGGTACGGCCGCACGCCGCTGACACCGTCCCACGGATACTTTTCAAAGGGCGGTTCGCGTTCGCCCTCGTCTCGCTCCAAAAAGCCGGGAACGAAAAACTCTTTCGTAAGCGTCGTCAATTTTACCCGTCCCGTTTCCCCATACCCAACGGGCGTGACATCGTCGTCAAAGTCCACGACTTCGGTAACCGCGCGCGGCTGTGGTGCGAAGTACGAGATTTTGTATTTGTCCTCGGCCGTCACCGGCTTGGAACAGGCCAAGCCCATCAGCGTGTTACCGTAGGTGGGTGTCATGTAGATGCCGCTTTCCTCGGCAGGACCGCCGAAGAATTCCTCGATACAAAACTTAGTCCACTGAGGCGTAAATTCCGTGCCGCCCGAAAAAATTCCGGTGATGCCGGTTTCGGGAAACGATTTACCTTGCTCGTCGAGGGCATGGCACAGCGATTCCAACAGCTTGGGCGTCGCGAACATGCACTTGATGTCGTGACCGGCGGAAAGCACTGTCAGCGCCTGATCAACGCAGTGTTTCTTGTATTCCTCAAGATGCTCCATCCAACCTTTTTTGATCAACTTGACGACCCACCGCGGGTCCAAGTCGATACAGAAACAGATCCCGCCGCGAATCTGGCACAAGTGCTCCACGGCCAATCGCAGGCGCCGTGGGCCAGAGGGGCCCAGCATCAGCCAGTTCGAGCCCTTGGGAAAATACTCGTCGGGCAACGTCTCGCTGAACATCTCGTAGTCGATGCGAAAGTCGTCGATCACCACGCGGCTCTTGGGGATGCCGGTCGTTCCGCCGGTTTCAAAGACGTACGTTGGCTTGCCTTCTAAGCCCTTCGGCACCCAACGCCGCACCGGTCCGCCACGCAACCATTCGTCTTCGAATAACGGGAACTTCCTGAGGTCATCGAAACCCTTGATTTCGGTGAGCGGGTCAAAGTTCAATTCGGCCTTCTTGCCGAGCCAAAATGGACACCCGGTGGAGTCGTTAAAATGCCATTGGACCGTTTCGTGAGTATGTTGGTCCAGTCGTTCGCGGGCCTGCGATTGCAAGGCAGCGAGGTCCGATTCAGTCGTGCTCATAAGGCTCCTCGCAAGGGGGGTATTTTATGCGGTTTGGTGGGATTTGGGCAGTGCCAGAAGCACCATGAAAATAACGAACGAACGCGGCAAACACAACGGGAGGGACACTAGAGCGGTGCTCAGGAAGGTGTAGCGTAGCTGAACTCGCAAGACTTCAGACTGTCTGAACTCTTGTGAGTCCAGCTACGACAGACCGCTATATCATTTCGATCTCGCTCTAGTGAACAGACGATGCAAGAGCCTTCAACCAACTTGCGATGTGTGTTCCCAGACTCTCCTGGGCGCCCGTGTAAAGATGATCCGCGTCGGGAATTGTGGTGATGGCGACGCGCTGGGGCTCCGTGAGATTTGCTCGCAATGCGTCAGGCACACCCGCAAAGGCAACTCCGCTCTGCTCAAGTTCAAGTTGCCCGTATGTGAAAAGCGTCGGGCAATCGATTTGCTCGACGAACTTCACGATGTTGTATCGTTCTTCGCGGCCATATTTGTCGACGTAGCTTTCCGCTGTGATCAACAGCGGGAACGGAAACTTGACCTCCATCAAGGTCTTACCGCGGCCTTCGCTGACGTGCCTTTCCGCTTCACAGATCGTCTCAAAGAAAACCTCGCTTCGTTCACCATTGTTGAAACACGAATACGACAATCGTGGTGGCGATGCGGCGATGATGCATTCAACGGCCGGGTGAGGTTGCTGGGCATGTGAATAAATGGCTTTGATTGCGCCCAAACTATGGCCTAGCAAGCCAACACGTCGATAGCCGCGTTCCACAAGAAGGTCGACCCAAGCTGCGATGTCGTAGCGACACTCATCGACCGTTTCATAACCCGCGCCCAAACGACCACGGTTGGTTGCGACTGCGGGGTACACTCCATCGTGTCCTCGAGTGTTCGTCCACAGGATTGCAAGTCCGAGATCAAGCAGCGCCGGGGTGATTTTCTCGAACAACGTTGAGCCGTAAAAATTACCACCCACGCCGTGCAAACAAACGAGCGCGTCAACTGCGAGGGGATCTAGCGGAGTATGCGTTGGAGAGTGAATGGCACCGTCGAGACGAACCCCATCGCTCGTCGTCGTCTTTACCAGGTCGACGATCACTGAGAAGCATTCGTGGGATTGGGCAC
>JAPUIA010000231.1 GCA_027297435.1 Gammaproteobacteria bacterium
AGTACATGAACGAAAATGCCTTACGTCCGACGACCCGTGAAGCCATCATCGATGCCGCCATCATCGTGCTAGCGGGCAACGCCAGCGCCACGATGAGCGAGATTGCGTTGAAAGCCGGAGTGGGTCGAGCGACATTGCATCGCCAGTTCCGCAGCCGCGACGACTTGATTCGCGCCATCAAAGACCAGTGCATTCGAGAAACCGATGAGGCGTCAGCGGCCGCCGATCACCCGAACGCGCCGGCGCTCGAGCGATTGCGCGCCATGTTCGCTGCGATCATTCCACTTGGCGACCGATATCATTTCCTCACCTTTGAAGGCGCCAGCGACAACGAGATCAAAGACCGCTACCAACGCGAACTCGACTGGGTCGCCGCGTTGGTCGAAGTGTTGAAAAACGATGGCGAGCTAGCCGCCGACGTGCCGACCTCCTGGGTCGTAGCCCAGATCGATCAATTGGTTTGGACGGCTTGGTGCGAAGTTGCGGCAGGTCGAGTCGCTCTTGTCGATGCGCCGGCGCTGGCCGTTCGGACGCTCACCAAAGGACTAGGAGTCTGACGATGAACACCGAATTCAAACCACCGATGCAGCTGTTGCCCAAGGAAACCTACACCGATCAAGCGTGGTTCGAGCGAGAGCGAAGGGAGTTGTTCGACCGATCCTGGACGTACGCGTGTACGGAGCAAGCCATCGTCAATCCTGGCGACTTTCATTGTTTTCGTTTCATGGATCATTCGTTGTTCGTCGTACGCGGAGCCGACGGCGTGATTCGTGCCTTTCACAACATCTGCCGGCATCGAGGTTGCGAAGTGCTGGAAGGTTCCGGCAACACGGCCGAGGGCATCACGTGCCCCTATCATCGGTGGACGTATCAGTTGGGCGGCGAGTTGCGCAGCGTGACCAACGAGGATGAGTGTTTCGAGGTGGTCACGAAAGCAAGCCTGGGGCTCAACTCAGCGGCCGTCGGGACCTATCGAGGCATGGTTTTCGTCAACCCGAGCCCCGACCCTAAAGACGGCTTCGACAGCTGGATCGCCAATATGGACGATTTTGCCTGGCCTCACCGTTTCGACGACGAAAGCATTAGCTATATTGGTGAGATGGTCTACGAGATGCACTGCAACTGGAAGGTGTTCTACGAGAACGCGATCGATGGCTACCACCTCGGGTACCTGCACGACAAGACACTCGGCAAGCTGTATCCAAGCAAAAACGTGTGGAAGCCGGTTGGGCGCAACGTCGTTTGGTATTCGATCGAACGCGGCGGCGAGCCGCAATCCAACAGCATTCTCTCAGCCGAAATCGCAGATGATTCCGGCGCGCCGCGCCTCCCAGGACACGAGCAAGCCTTCTACCCTGGCGTAGTGATGTTGTTTCCGTTGACAATCTTGTCACCGAGCCCGTGGGGTTTCTATGTATCGAAGCTGGAACCGGTTAGCCCGGAAATCACCCACATGCGGGTCTATAGCTGGGCGCCGACGGGTTCGCGTGGTCGGATGAATGTTGAACGGCCGGATGGCCCAGTGAGGCTATCCGACCTGAAAGGTCATCCGCTTGATTCGGGCAACTTTCAAATCGAGGACATGTGGATCTGCGAGAAGATTCAGCGCAACTTGCGTTCGCCAAACTACAAGTTTGGCCCGCTCGCCGATGGTGCCGGAGCAGAGGCGCCGTTGATGCATTTCCAGGAGAGCGTGCTCGACTACGTGCCGATTGACGGGAGTTAGACCATGCAGTTCGTGATTTTGGCTATTCCCTACATGCGTCGGCGTGGCGAAACGGTTGGCCGGGCAGGCTCCGACCCGTCCCGTTTCCAAATACTGATGGAAGAAATAAAAACGCAAATGCAGTTTGCCGAGTCGTTGGGATACGACGGCTTCTGCATGACGGAACAACACCTGCAAGTGGAAGGTATCGAAACTACGACGAACCCGCTGTTCTGGGATTACTTCGTCGCGCAACACACCAAGCGTATGCGGGTGGGGCAGCTGGGGATGAACTTGACCGCGGTAAATCCCATTCAACTCGCCGAGAACCTGGCGATGCTCGATCACTTCACCAAAGGTCGCATGTTTGCAGGGTTTTCGCGCGGCAACACGGCCCGTTGGACAGGTACCTTTGGTCAACATCTTGGCATCACCGCAACACATTCGGACAAGTCCGAAGCGGACCTGCGCAATCGCCGCGCGTTTACGGAAAACTGGAAGCTCATCAAGGCACTGTGGACGCAGGAGGTGGTGTCGCTCGAAGGCGAGTTCTGGCAAGTACCGCCCGCCATGGATTGGCAATTTAATCCGACGAGTGAATGGTCGTCGGGTTCGGTCGACGCCGATGGCCGCCTGCAAGAAGTGGGCATCGTACCAAGGCCCTACCAGAACGACCCGCATCCGCCCGTATACGCGCCGTTCAGCTACAGCATGGAAACCGCCAAGTTCTGGGCGCGGGAAGGCGGCAAGATGATGAGCATGGTCAGTGAAGACAAAGAGGAATTCGTACGCATCGCGCTGGATGTCTGTCTCAAGGAAGCTCAAGACCACGGCCGTGACGTCGAGGCGGATGATCTTCTAGCGCTCGGCGGCCACCTGGTGATGGGGCGCAATCCCAAGGAAACCCAAGATCTCTACGACGGTTTCGAGTGGCTATTCAATTTCGCGTATAACGCGCCACCGTACAATGTGCCGATGGGCAGGCTGTGGAAAGGTTCTCCACAAGAAGTGCTCGATCACGTTAGTCGCCTGAAAGAAACTTACGGTATTACCGAATATTTCCTTTGGCACCATGTCGGCTACTTTGAGCATGACCAAGAAATGGCAATGCTAAACGAGTTTGCCGCGGCTGTGATAACGCCAATGAAAAAGGCGCATGGATAGTGCGTCATCCCCCTAGCCACTGGGTTGTTCAAGCAGCTTGTCACTTGCTTGCCAGGGAGAACTCATGACTATCCGAGCGTGGGGGTACGCACTGCTGTGCTGGTTAGTCTGGTCTGTGGCGGTCGAGGCGGCTGAGTCACGCCAGGATCTGTACGAGCAGCGGGCCGCCAATCGCGATGGCACCGGTAAGTTCTACATGGGTCGCGAAATTTCCCACGTCATGGGTCACCAGGGTGCGGGTTGGCTGGAACGGCCAGGGCGCGAGCGGGAGGAACGAACCGACCTCTTGATAGAACGACTGCCGTTGAACGCGGACAGCGTCGTGGCGGACATTGGCGCAGGTACGGGCTATTTCTCGTTTGCGGTCGCCGAGCGCGTGCCTGAGGGCAAGGTGTTAGCCGTCGACATTCAGCCGGAGATGCTCGCGATCATCGACGAGAAGAAGCGCGCCAACGGTGTTACCAATGTGCAGCCGGTAAAGGGTACGATCACGGATCCCGCCCTGCCGTCCGCTACGGTAGACCTCATTTTCATCGTCGACGCCTACCATGAGTTCTCCCATCCGCGGGAGATGGGGGAGGGGATGTTTACCGCGCTCAAACCGGGCGGCCGGATCGTCCTCATCGAATACCGGATGGAAGACCGTTCGGTGCCGATCAAGCGGCTACACAAGATGAGTGAGGCACAAGCGAAAAAGGAGATGCGCGTGCTCGGATTTCAATGGGTCGAGACAGGCGACTTCCTACCCCAGCAACACTTTCTGGTGTTCGAGAAGCCATGAGACGAACTGCCCGCATGGATGCGATTTTCGAATTTACCGCGCGAGTTAGTCTCCGCCGACGCGTTTGAATTCCGGCGGCCGTTTCTCCATGAATGAACTTACGCCTTCCTTGAAGTCTTCGCGTACGAGCGACTCGGCCATCCACTCGTTCGTCTCAAGCATGGCGTCACGCAGCTCCATGTTGAGGTGGCGGTACACTTGGGCCTTGATCACCTTGATGGACGTGGGCGAGACGACCTCGGCGAGGTATTTGATGTAGTCGATGGCCGCTTGCAAGGATTTGCCTTCTTCTACCAACCGGTCGGCTAGGCCGAGTTCCTTGGCTTCCTCGCCGGTGAACTTACGTGCGCTCCACAACAGATCGAGCGCTTTACCGACGCCGATCAAGCGTGGCAAGATCCAGCTGGATCCGTGCTCGGCGATGAGCCCGCGTTGTGCGAAAGCGGAGGTGAACTTCGCCTGACGCTCGACGAATCGCATATCGGCAAGACATGCATAGACAAACCCGAGTCCCGCGCAAGGTCCGTTGATGGCCGCAATCAACGGCTTCGAGAGGGACATCAAATAGGAATAGGTCACTTCGAAGTTGGGACCCATGGCGGGGTTCCCGGGGGTCGCTTTCAAGTCCGACAGGTCTTCGGCTTGTCCGCGCTCACCGGAGGCGGTGGCGCTGAGCCCTTGCATGTCGGCGCCCGCGCAAAATCCGCGACCCGCACCGGTCAGCACGATGCCGACGACGGCCGGATCGTTTTCCGCCTCGGCGAAGGCATGGCGCATCTCAGCCATCATGCGCCCGGTCAGTGCGTTCAACTGATCCGGCCGGTTCATCGTGACGATGGCGACCGGATCGTCAACTTCGTAAAGAATATCTTGATACATGCCCTTTCTCCCATCTTGATATCCCTATGAGAGCGCAAAAGTGGCCGTTTGGCAAAGGCAGCCGGTCGAGATAGGCTGAACCGACGAATGCAAGGGACAGGACCATGACCATTCAATTGCGGCAAATCTGCCTGGTGGCCCGCGAACTGCAACCCGTGATCGAAGATCTGACGGAAGTGCTGGGCATCAACACCTGTTTTGTCGATCCGGGTGTAGGCACGTTTGGGCTCGAGAACACGCTGATGCCGATCGGCCGGAACTTTCTGGAGGTCGTGGCACCGATTGAAGAGAATACGGCCGGTGGCCGGTATCTCGATCGCAGGAACGGCGATGGCGGCTACATGGTGATCACGCAAGCCGACACCCTCGAGAATCAGCAAGCCGTCCGGCAACGGGCACTCGACAACGGCGTGCGTGTGGCGCACGAGGCCGAACGCAACGGCTGGCACCTGTGCCAACTGCACCCCGGCGACATGATCGCCGCATTTCTGGAGATAGAGTACGACAAGTTCGAAGACTTCGACGGCAACTGGATGCCCGTCGGCGGCACCGGCTGGGAAGACAAGGTCAAGCAGGACGTGACGGTCGACTACGTTGGGGTCGAACTGCAAAGCCCCGACCCGGTGGCGCTTGCCGAGCTTTGGGGCAACGTGGTCGGATTGCCGGTTGAACGCGATGGTGCGGAGTTTTCGATGCAACTCAACAACGTCACCCTCCGGTTCGTCGAAGCCGAAGACGGACGCGGGCCGGGTCTCGGTGGGTTGGATATCTCGGTGAAAGACCGCGACCGTATCTTGAGTATGGCACGTGAGCGGGATTGTTATGTGAACGATGACCGTGTGGACATATGCGGTACGCGGTTTTACTTGCGCGACGCTTAGATTCACGTCGTAGCTGGATTGACCGGACATACATGAACGTAACGAACCCATCGACACCGCTGAACGTCGCGGATACGGCGAGGACATTCATCCGTTGGGGCCTTTACCCGTTGCTGTGGATGTGGGTGGTTGGATGTGTTGCGTACGTCATGATCTACCCCGATACGATGCAAAAGGTCCTCGCGATCCAAGGGACGGGAATGGTGGTCGTGCTGATGGTGTTGGAGTGGCGGTTTCCGTATGACGATCGTTGGCGCATGACGTGGCGGCATCTGCTGCTGCGTGACTTGATCTTCATCGCGATCAATGGCGCCACGCTTGCCTTGTTGAGCTACGGTCTGGTCGCGCTCGCCATTGATCTATCGGAAGACAGCATCGGGTTGATCACGGGCCAACCCATCTGGTTGCAAGTCATCGTCGGCTTGGTGGTGTTCGAGGCGCTGCAATATGCGTTGCATCGCTACATGCACCAGAGCAATGGTCCGTTGACGCACGTCTTGTGGCGCACTCACGCCATTCATCACCTTCCGCAACAACTCTATGTCGTCATGCATGCGGTATTTCATCCTTTCAATGCTGTGTTGGTGCGTTGCGGCACCCAACTGCTGCCCGTGTGGTTGTTGGGTTACGACCCGATGGCCGTTTATGTGTTCGGCTCCATCATCGGGTACCACGGGGTCGTGAGTCATTTGAACCTCGACATGCGGATGGGCTGGTTGAACTACTTGTTCGTTGGGCCTGAGTTGCACCGCTACCACCACAGCGCCAACAGCCATGAAGCCAAGAACTTCGGTGTGACGTTGTCTGTGTTCGATATCGGCTTCGGTACCTTTCACTATCGGCCGGGTGTCCCGCCTGCTGAGCTAGGGCTAAGTGTTGACGACGGTTACCCGGGCCAGCATGACCCGTTACGTGCGGCCCTGTTTCCGTTCAGCACTCAAGCCGTGTCGGGTGAACGTACGGTCGTGGCGGACTACCCGACCAACCCCTGAACCCGCGCCGCTTCCTCGCGCACCAGCTCAGGCGCGCCCAACAGCTGGCGATTGAAACCGATGCGCTTGAACCAGTAGTGCAAACCGAGCAGGTCGGTGAATCCCATGCCGCCGTGTACTTCGGTAGCGGTACGTGCCACGAATCGACCCACTTCGGACAGATGGGCTTTGGCGTGGCAGATCATCAGTCGCGCTTCCTCCGGTATTGCGCGCACCGAGTGCGCGGCGTACCAAACCAGCGAACGGCAAGGCTCCAGTTCGGCCGCCATCTCCGCACACATGTGTTTCACCGCTTGGAATGAGCCGATCGGCCGATTGAACTGGCGCCGTTCTTTGGCGTACGCGACCGATTGATCGAGCATCGCCTGAGCGGCGCCCAACGTGTCTGCGGCCAGCATGAGTCGGCCGGCGTCGATGGTGGCCAACAGCGGCTCGCGGCTCGACGTCGTATTGGCGAGCACCTCGGCCGGCGTTGCGTTTAGTGAAATTTCCACGACAGAGCGCGTGCGGTCGATGGTTTTGAGCTTCGTGCGTTCGAGACCTTGTGCGTCACCGGCGATCATATGCAGGGCGCCGCTCGAGTCCGCAATGAGGTATGCATCGGCCTCCATGCCTTCCAAAACGAACATCGCTTTACCGCTCAATGCGTCCTGAGAAGCAAGGATACCCTCGCTTTCACGTCGGCCGACCTGCTCGTTGACTCCCACTGCAACGATCGTCTCACCGGAGGCGATCTTGGGCAGCCATTCGTCTCTCTGGCGGTCACTGCCGCCCGCCAGCACCGCAACCGGCGCCATTATCGAGGTTGCCGAGTATGGCACCGGCGCAACGGCGCCACCGAGCGCTTCGGCGACCAACGCCGCCTCGAGAAAGCCTAAACCTACGCCGCCGTAGTCTTCGGGGACGACGATTCCCGGAATACCCAGTTCGCCTAAGCCATCGCTGACGTCGTTCGCGATCGTCTCGCCTGCGTCCGCGGCTTTGCGTACGCGATCCAGGGGGCAGTGCGACTCCAGATAACCAACCACGCTCTCCTGCAGCATGCGCTGCTCTTCGCTTAGCATGAACTCCACGGCTTCCCCCTAAATCGGCTTGTCGAACTTGGGCTCTTTGGGCAACCCGAGCGCACGCTCGCCGATGATGTTTTTTTGAATCTGCGCGGTACCACCGCCGATGATGAGCCCGAGGTCCATCATGTAACGGTGCTGCCACATGCCGTGATTTCGAACGTAGGGACTTTCGTCGTAAAGGATGCCGAGTTCACCCATGACGTCGATCGCGAGGGCTGCGGTTTGATGGTTCAGTTCGCAGCCTTGTAGCTTGACGATCCAGCGCGGCAACCCCGGTTCCTCACCCTTGATGGTATGCGATAGCACACGCATGCCGTTGAACTTCATGGCGAGTACGCGTGCCTGCAGCGCCATGGCCCGGTCGCGGAAACTCGGAATATCGATCAGGCGCTGGCCATCGATGGTCTCGGTTTTCATCAACTCCAAAATGTCACGAAAGCGGCTTTCGGCTTGATTGGGATCCCCTAAGCCGCCGCGTTCATGCTTCAGCGTTGCGTTGGCGACGTTCCAACCCTCACCGCGTTTGCCGATAATTTCTGTCGTCGGCACACGGCAGTCGGTGAAGAACACCTCGTTGAAAAACGAGTCGCCGGTCATCTGCTTCAACGGTCGCACGTCCATTCCGGGCGTGCCCATGGGAATCAACAGATAACTGATGCCTTGGTGCTTGGGTGCGTCGGGTTCGGTGCGCACCAGGCAGAACATCATGTGTGCGGTCTTGGCGCCCGACGTCCAGATCTTCTGGCCGTTGATGACGAAATCGTCGCCATCGACGTGCGCTTTCGTCTGCAGAGATGCCAGATCAGAGCCGGAACCCGGTTCCGAATAACCCTGACACCATTGCATCTCGCCGCGAATCGTCGGGCCGATGAAGCGCTGTTTCTGTTCCTCGGTACCCAATTCGAGAAGCACGGGGACGATCCGATTGTCGCCGCTGTGACCTGGCGGCACCTTGGCGTGAGCGAACTCCTCGGCAAGGATGTGTGACTTCAGAATGTCGGGTTCTTGTCCTGCGCCGCCGTATTCCGTGGGGATGGTGCGTGCCGCATAGCCGTTCTCGATCAAGAGCTGCTGCCAGTCCTGCGCGGTGCTGCCGCTTCCCGGCGCTTTGTCTTTGTTGTTTTCCAAGAATCGGCGTACTTCGTCGCGATACGCCTCATGCTCTTGGCTGTAGGCAAGGTCCATGGCTACTCCACACCTGAAACGGAAGAGAGAATCGTACTACATTGAGGCGTCACCGAAAGGCGTCGAACAGATGAGCGACAAGAAATTGCAAAACCGAGCGGCGTTGATCACCGGACGTGCCCGTGGATTGGGACGGGGTTGCACGTTACCGCCCAGCGCGAACAGAATTGCCCCGGCGACCGAAACCTCTTCTCGGAGCAGTTTGTCTGTGACGGCCATGCTGCCTCCCATCCCCTTGTTAGACGATCCAGCTTGTCAGACTCGGGTAGAAGGCGGACGTATCGCCAACCACCGGTTTGAGGTTAGTCTTGACCCTGGGGACGAACGGGAAGGTGATCACTTTGGCCGAAACCGCTGCCAACCAGGTATCGGTTCGCACCAAGCTCGTGTTCGGTATTGGTACCGGAGCCGAGTACATTTGCCTCTACTCCTTCGGCCTCCTGTCGATGCTCTACTACAACCAGGTGCTGGGGCTGAACGCGACCTTGGCCGGCTTGGCCCCGACCCTGGCGCTCATATTCGATGCCGTCTCCGACCCGTTGATCGGGTCTATCTCGGATCGCTTCAAGGCCAAAAAATGGGGGCGGCGTCATCCGTTCATGTTCGTCGCACCGGTGCCCATAGCGCTTTGTTTTTTTGCGATCTTCAACCCTCCGGAGTCGCTCGAGGGATTCGGTTTGTTCCTGTGGTTCGTGAGCTTCGCGGTTGCTCTCAGAACGTTCATGACCATCTTCCACGTACCGCACTTGGCACTCGGCGGCGAGCTCTCGTCTAACTACCACGAACGCACGACCATCATGTCGTACAACAACTTTTTCGGTTGGTTTGGCGCGGCAGGTACACATTTCGTTGCACTGACATTTGCGTTTGCCGCGACCGCCGAATACGTCAATGGGCTGTTGAATCCTGACGCCTATCCGGTGTTTTCCGCGACCGCGGCTGTCATCGGCGTGGTCGTCTTGTACGCCTCGGCATGGTTCACGCGCGATCAGATACCGCGCCTGTCGCAGCCGCCGGCCGATCAGCCCAAGTTTTCTCTACGGGAGTTCTGGTCCGACATCAAGGCCGTGATGGTCAACCGCAATTACGTCTATCTGGTGATTGCTCTGTTTCTGTTGAGCATCATGTTGGGCATGCGCTCCGCGTTCAATCTGTACATGAACATGTATTACTTCGAGCTCTTGCCGGCGCAGATCGCGCTATTCGTCATCGGCTCGGCGTTTGGCTACGTCACTGCGTTCTGGTTCACGACCGAGATTCACAAACGCTTCGACAAACGCGCAACGATCGTCACTGCCGCAATTTTATTGTCGATCGTCCCGGCGCTGCCAGTGATGTTGCGGATGGCGGGTTACTTCCCCGATAACGGTACGGTGTGGCTACTGCCGGTCATGATCTCGTTTTCCGGTCTGGCTGGGGTTTGTTTAGCCGTAGTGAGCATCAGCGTCATGTCGGCGCTTGCCGATATCGCCGATGAAAACGAATTGCTCTACGGACGGCGCCAGGAAGGCATGCTCTATGCGGCGAGGACGTTTTTCGCGAAGGCAGACAACGCGCTGGGGCATTTTCTAGCAGGTGTCACCCTCGATCTCATCGAGTTCCCGGTCAAGTCGAAGCCCGGTGAAGTCGATGCGGACGTGATCTACTGGCTGGGTATGGTGGATTCACCCATCACGATCGTGCCGGGCATACTCGCCGCGTGCTTCTATGCGGGTTATCGCATCAACAAAAAGCGCCATGACGAGATTCGAGCAGAGCTTGACAGCCGCCGTTCGATGGCAGTTGGGACAAAGGACATCGCGGCTAAAGCTGCTCCTACCTAAGTACGACAATTGTCCTGACCCCAATTATCCCAACTAATCGGGTAGGAGAGCCTTTAGGACGTTGTCAACCGCGATTTCCTTTGTGTTCGAAAAAAGCACGGGCTGTCGCCCAATAATCCTTGAAGCGAATCGAGTTGTGTATCGCATCGTCGATCATCAGCCACTCGACGTACCCACCCCAGTGGTCGGCAAGGTTCTTGGCGTGGCTCGGCGGAATGAGCGTGTCGAACTCCGCCACGACGAAGAGTGCAGGAACGTCCATGGGTGTGGCGGCAAGCGAGTCGAACGGGTGCTTGAGCAGATAAGCAACCGGTAACCACGAATATTGGCGGCTCGCGACATTTCGAATACTGTCGTACGGCGTTACGAGTATCAACGCATCGATTCGCCGCTGCGTAGCTAGATGTACGGCGACGCCGGAACCGAGGCTGCGACCCAACGCAGCGATAGTGCCGTTGTGCGGAAGCGTTGCTGCTAGCGCGTCGTAGACGGACAAGGCATCGCTGAAGAGCGCTGCCTGCGACGGAACACCAACGCTCTCGCCGTACCCACGGTAGGTCATAAAGACGACGTTGGCATCTGCGCGCTCGGTCATTGCGAGCGCCGTCGTGCTGAGGTCCTCTGCGTTACCACCGAAATAGAAAACCAGCGCTGCACCACCCGCGTCTTTTGCGGGAACAACCCAGCCGGAAATTGTTCCCGCCTCTGTCTCGATGATTCTTTGCCAAGGTTGCAGTTGCTTGGTGGCGGAAGCATCCGTCGGGCGAGGGAAAAACAGCATTCGGTCCTGGAAGAGGAAGACCAGCAGACAGATACCGGCGTAGCCGAGCAGCACGAGAGTGAAAAACGTGGCCATGCCCTTCATCGAACTCAGG
>JAPUIA010000232.1 GCA_027297435.1 Gammaproteobacteria bacterium
TGTCCATTGCGATCAATAAGTTGATGTTTCTGATTGCATATCAAGTCTCAACTTGAAGCTAGACACGTCCGCTCTTGGCCATTCACGTCGTTTCGACCTTGAAATCGAGCGGCTGCCATGCGAACCGTAGCCGACGAAACAGCTAGAAGCAGCCAAATGTCGCTTAGTGCCCAAAGCCCGTCTACAAATTCAACGTCCGACATTTGTTAGATCGAAATGACCTTAGTAATCGCGCTTCTGATGCCTATTGAATCGTAGTATCCAGGGTGAAACGGGTTTAGGTTTGACAACGCACTCGCTGTGAACTGAACTCATGAACTGAGTGTCATTCACCAGATACCGGGTAAACACCCGGTCATGCGGCGCGGTGAGCCCGAAGCGAGATAACTCGCATACGGTCGCATCTCAATCTGCGAATCAAGGACTCTGACCGACGCTGACAACACACCAAGAGGGAGGCGAGCAGCGGGTGCCTGCTCTTTCCACCCAGAAGTCCTTCGATTCCTTGAGTCTGCGTATATAAATCGTTCATGCCGTGATCTTGCAATAACAGAGCCTGAATTAATCATCGATGAGAACTCGGTCTATAGTCTTGGTTTTTTTGTGCCTTTTTGGGTCGTTAGTCTCTGCGCAGCATCCGGCCGAACTTGTTGTGCGGAATGCGAAAGTCCTGACGATGAACGCGGCTCGTCCGTCCGCGGAGGGATTTTCGGTCACAGACTCACGCTTCTCCTTTGTCGGAACAAACCGCGAATTAGATGCCCACATCGGACCCGATACCCAGGTGATCGACCTTGCGAGGGCGGTTGTCCTCCCTGGGCTGATCGACGCCCACCTTCATGGAGTGCCTAAATATCCCGAAGGGCACCGGATGCACCAGGTCGATCTGAGTGCATCAACCACTGATCAAATGGCTACTCTTGTCGCACGACTCGCGAAACAGGCACAGGCTCGGCCAGAGGGAGATTGGATTCTTGGCTTTGGATACGAAGACACGGTATTAGGTGGCCATCCCGACCGTTCTGTTCTTGATCGCGTTTCCACCGAGCACCCTATCTATATTGTTCATTCGAGTGGTCACCGCGCGGTCGCAAACACGCTTGCCCTCGAACTAAGTGGAGTATCTGATGAGGTGCGCGACCCACCCGGCGGAGCTTTTCTTCGAGATGCCGACAGCAAGCTAAATGGCATTCTGCTTGAGTCCGCTTCTGAGCCACTGCGTGCAGCGCAAAAGTCGACGCCCTCGTTCGAAGAGTTGATGACCGGCGTTGAGTCGACCCTAAGGCAATTTTCGGTTAACGGTTTGACTACAGTTGTTGACGCCACACCATACCGTCGTGCTTGGCTATTTCCGGTCTACCGCGCGCTCCGGGATGCGGGTCGCCTGCCCGTTCGTGTTGTGGTCATGGTGCCTTTCGATATGTTCGAGGAATTTGAGCCGACGAACTTCAAACAAGATGATTGGTTGTCAATTGGTCCTGTAAAGGTATTCCATGGCAATTCACTCAGCGGTCGAACGGCTTGGCTGTCTGAACCTTACCTTGGTCGTCCCGAGGATTTCGGTATCCCTCCTGCTCGTTCGCAAAAGGAGCTCAACGCGATAGTTCGGTTGATTGACGAGAAGGGAATGCAGGCAGCCATCCACAGCAATGGGGACCGTGAGATCGACATGGTACTTTCGGCGTTTGAGAAGCTTCCCAAGACGCCTTCGGGAAGGGAGCGCCGTCATCGAATCGAACATGCCTCGGTGATGACCCGGCCGTTGTTGGAACGGGCTAAGAAGGCCGGTCTGGTGCTCGCGCTCCATTCGTATGTATTTGAGCACGGCGACAAGATGGAAGATTACGGCGCTTCGCGCTGGGATTGGATGCACGCTCACCGGGCCGCGTTAGATATGGGGATTCCGGTAGCGGGCAATAGCGACTATCCCATCAGTTCGGCGAAACCAATGTTACGCTTTCAGAGTCTGCTCACTCGCCGCGCTAGGAATGGCAAAGTGTACGGCGCAAAGCAACGCATTAGTCTCACTGAAGCGGTCGAGACCTTCACCATTGGGGCTGCCTACAGCGTCTTTCAGGAAAAGATAAAGGGATCGATAACAATAGGTAAGTTGGCTGACTTTGTTGTTCTTGACCGAGACCTCGACGCAACGCCAGCGGGGAATCTATCTGAGATCGGCATCGTTTCGACGTGGGTTGGTGGTCAGCGGTCGCCCGGCTGCTGCATGAACGTTCCATTGACGCCGCAAAAACCATAAACGTACTCGCACAGCGCGGGCCATTTCGCTATGTTCTGTTGTAATGAACTGTCCGGTTGTGCCGTTCAGCTTCAGATTACAGCTTCCTTGCCGGTTCACCGGCGACCGAACGGTCCCCGGGTGGCCGTTGATCTACTCCGCCTGGCGTTCCAGCATTAGCTCTCACTAAAACGTGGCGATTGCACCCAACGTTGTGAGGATGAGCTTGCCAGTGGCGGTATTGGTGTCGAGGTCCATCTGCAACAGCTTGAATCGGACTCCTTTCCTGGCATGATTGCAGCGGACGCCACGTACACTCGGTGAAAGGGGGCGGCATGCGATCGATCTGGTTCTGGACGGTGTTGGTTAGCATGGTGGCAGCCGGGACACACGCTGCCAAACCCAATCCGGAGCGCAACGCCTACTTCGGCGACCTGCACGTCCACACGCGCTATTCGTTCGATGCCTATATCTTCAATGTCCGCGCGGATCCAGACGATGCCTACCGTTACGCGAGGGGTGCACCATTAAAGCATGCGTTCGGATATCCCATTCGACTCCGTGGCGCACCGCTCGACTTCATGGCGGTTACCGATCACGCAACCTACATGGGCGTGCTAGACGCGATGGGTGATGAAGATCACCGACTGTCCAAGACTCCCATCGCCCAAGAGCTGATCAGCGCTGATCCTGCCATCGTGCTTGCGGCATTTCGCCGCGTCGCGCAAGCCATCATCACCGGTGAAGCAGATCCGGCCCTGCAACACACCGATGTGATTCGCGAGGCCTGGCAGCGAGAAATCGCGGCTGCCGAACGGCATAACAAGCCAGGCGAGTTCACGACCTTCATTGCGTACGAATACACGTCGAACCCACCATTCAACCTACATCGCAACGTCGTTTTTCGTGGTTCGAAGGCGCCGGTGCAACCCTTCGCCGCAACCGATTCCAACAATCCCGAAGACCTATGGGACTGGATGGATAAAAACCGCGAAGCGGGTATGGAAGCACTTGCGATTCCGCACAACTCCAACTGGAGTAACGGTCTCATGTTTCAGCGCACGCAATACGCCGGGGAGCCACTCGATAGGGCTTACGCCGAGCAGCGCATGCGCAACGAGCCCATCGTCGAGATCACACAGGTCAAAGGTACGTCTGATACCCACCCGCTCCTCTCCCCGAACGATGAATGGGCAGATTTTGAGATCTTCGCCGATTCCCCCGCCGCCAACGCGCTTGGCGGCGAGGAACCGACGGAAATTCATATCAAAGGTTCTTACGTCCGCGATGCGTTGCTCACCGGGCTCGAACTCGAAGACAACGAGGGCTTCAATCCCTACCGGTTCGGTCTGATCGGCGCGAGCGATACCCATAACGCTGGCGCGCCCTATGAAGAGGCGCATTTCTACAGCAAAACGGGTATCAACGACGGCCTACCGCAACGCCGCGGTTCGGTACCACCCGACGGCATCGATACCTGGGATGCGTATGAAGCGCTACCCGCGGATCAAAAGCCTGCGCCTTATTTAGTGGAATGGGGCGCGTCGGGTTTAGCCGGTGTCTGGGCCGAGGAGAATACGCGGGAATCTCTCTACACGGCCCTCCGGCGCAAAGAGACCTTCGCGACCACCGGTACGCGTGTTCGGGTACGTTTTTTTGCGGGCTACGGATTCGGCGAGTTGGACCTGGAGGACCCCAACGTCGTGATGCACCTGTACAAAGAGGGTGTACCCATGGGCGGCGACCTGATAGCTAAGCGACGTGATACACCTCAGTTTCTTGCATGGGCCGCCCGCGATGCCCAAAGTGCTTGGTTGCAACGTCTGCAGATCATCAAAGGCTGGATCGAGGACGGGGAGCCGAAGGAAGCCGTGTACGACATGGCTTGTTCCGATGGGCTAGAGCCCGATCCCGCTACCGCCAGATGCCCCGACAACGGCGCGAGTGTGGATCTGTCGACGTGTGCATTCGACATCGACAAGGGCGACACCGAGCTTCGCGCGGTTTGGCAAGATCCGAATTTCGATCCGACCCAACGCGCCTTCTACTACGTGCGGGTTCTGGAAAACCCCACTTGCCGGTGGTCGACGTGGGACGCACTGCGAGCCGGCATCGAGCCGAGACCCGATGTGCACAAAACGATCCAAGAACGGGCATGGTCGTCACCCATCTGGCTGGTGCCAAGGTAATTCGATGTGATGAGGTACTCAAGGACTTAGGATCGCTATGACCGCACCTGGCCGTTGTTGTCGATTTGCTCTCCAAATCGGGCGTCGGCTTTGTGAACTGCAGCCGACAAAGCGATCTCGATGGTGTAACCGTCGCTCAGTGCCCAAAGGCGACATTCGCAAATGCGGTTGCGTTACGCCTCCTCCAACAAGGCGTTCGCTTCTTGTAGATCTTTGGTATCAAAGCCTTCGGTGAACCAGTCGTAGACGGGGGCGAGGAGGTCGCGGACTTCGCCCTTCTTGCCTTGTTCCTGCCAGAGGTGTGCGAGAGAGGTGGCGGCACGCAGCTCGAGCGACTTGGCCTCCTGACGCTGCGCCATCTCGAGTGCTCGGCGGAAGAGGCGCTCCGCCTCCGCCGCGTCGCTCGAGAGCTCGCCCTTCAGTCGCAGCAGCTCGGCGTCGTAGCAGGGCTGGCCACCCTCCTGCGAGGAAGCGAGGGCGGTCTCCACGACGCC
>JAPUIA010000233.1 GCA_027297435.1 Gammaproteobacteria bacterium
CAGCGATCCGCGCCACATCTCTGCCGCCGGTTGCCGCGAATCGGTGTCGATAGGGTAGGCGTCGATGGTACGGGCACCGCGGGTTGTGGCGTGCTCGAGCGCCGCCTGCAAAAGCCGATCGGCGACACCCTGGCCGCGCGCCGATTTGGCGATGAAGAAGCAGGCAATGCTCGACACGTTTTCTTTTGCATCGAAGGGTTTGTGTAGCGGGCTTCGCAAGACGCGGACGTACTGTTCACGGGGGGGTACTGAAACCCAACCCACTGGGGTGTTGCTGTCATAGGCGATGAGGCCGGGTTCGTCG
Source organism: Gammaproteobacteria bacterium (assembly GCA_027297435.1). Taxonomy (GTDB): domain Bacteria; phylum Pseudomonadota; class Gammaproteobacteria; order Pseudomonadales; family Azotimanducaceae; genus Azophilus. Next base: position 305 of record JAPUIA010000233.1, read on the forward strand.
CCGCGTTTGACGATCGCTTTTAGCCGCGCTTTGTTGCCCGCACCACCCTTTGTACAGTTCGCGTCGAACTCTTTGGCCGACTCGCGCAGGTACATACACCAACAACCTGAATAGGCGCCTTAAAGAGTGAGTGCGCGTTAGAGTATCCGAATCGTTCGGCCGTTGTGACGGCACAGTGCATGATTTAGGCTCACACGATTACTACAGGTGCACATATGAAACTTTTAGAGATGACCGGGGCTCCAAACCCGCGACGTGTTCGAATATTCCTCGCCGAGAAAGGTGTCGAAGTCCCACTGGTACAAGTCGATATGCGGCAGGGCGAGCATAAGACGCCGGCTTTTTTGAAGAAGAACCCGAGCGGGAAGATTCCGGTGCTCGAGCTCGACGACGGTACGTGTATCGCAGAGTCGGTTGCGATCTGCCGATACTTCGAAGCGTTGCACCCAGAGCCGAACCTGTTTGGGGCCCCGCCGGTGGAAGCGGCGCGCATCGAAATGACCAATCGCCAGCTCGAGTTCGAACTCTTGGCGTCGGTGGGCACGGCGTGGCGGAACGGTCCCATCGTTGCCGCGATGGCGGCTGGACGGTTTACTCAGATTCCCGAGGCCAAAACCCAAGGCGAGGACGCGGCGCGCGCCTACTACGTGCGTCTGGATGCAGAGCTGGCGCAGCAACCATTCGTTGCCGGCGAGCGTTTCACGGTTGCCGATATCACCGCGCTCGTAACGGTCGATTTCGCCACCAATTTGGTGGAACTCAAACCCGACGACGAGCTTACCGACCTGTGGCGATGGCACGCGGAGGTGAGTGCGCGTCCCAGTGCGGATGCGTAGGGTGTAATCCAAGGCCCGTGAACATTGTCATCGATTGCGACCCCGGACACGACGATGCGGTTGCCATCCTGCTCGCACACCAGCACGCGGACGTCTTCGGTATAACCACCGTCAGCGGCAACGCGAGCTTAGAGAACACCACGCGCAATGCTTTGAGCCTCGTCGAGTTGATCGGGGTCGATACACCGGTTCACAGCGGCGCTGATCGACCATTGCTGGGCGAACCCGTCCACGCAGGACACGTACATGGCCAGACGGGTCTGGGTGGGGTGGAATTGGACGAACCGCAGCGCAAGGTTGCGAGTTCTGAGGCGAGCGAATTTTTGTTGGCTGTCGCCCAGGAAGTGTCGGATCTGTGGGTTGTTGCGATCGGACCGTTGACCAACGTGGCACACGCCATCAACCGTGATGCGAATTTCGCCTCGCGGATTGCGGGCATTTCGATGATGGGCGGTAGCGCCGGCGTCGGTAACGCAACGCGGGTGGCAGAGTTCAACGTCTGGGCAGATCCGGAAGCCGCTGATGTGGTTTTCGGTTCCGGTGCCAACATCAAGATGTGCGGGCTCAACCTCACCCATCAGCTGAAAACCGATGATGGCCTGATCGAGCAATTGAAAGATGCGAACAAACCGGTACCTGACTTGATCGCCCAGCTGTTCGAGTTCATGCACATGCGTATGGAAGAGCTCATGGGCGAGAGGCGTTCGGCCCTACACGATCCCTGTGCGGTGCTCGCTCTCACCCATCCGGGTCTCTTGACCTTCGAGCAGCGTGCCGTTGCTGTCGAGCTTGCAGGCACGCATACGCGGGGTATGACCGTCGTGGACGAACGGACAACCCGCAGACGCGACCCGCCGAACGCTGAAGTTGCCTACCAGATCGATGCAGAAGGTGCGATGTCGACGATATGCGCGGCTTTGCTCAACTATTGATTGCGAAATCGACAAGCGCTTCGACACACAAACGCGGTACTTCCAACGGTAGTAGATGGCCAGCGGGCATTTCCAGATAGGTACCGTTTGGAAACGTGTTGGCAAGCTTGTGAAAAATTGGCGCGGGGAATATTCCTTTGCTTGCGTGCACCAACAGCACGGGCAACTCGAGAGTTGCAGCAATCTCGAACATATTGATGCTGTCGTGGGTTTCGAAGATGCACGCCTCAACAGCGGGTGGGCATTTCAAGGTGACCTGCCCGTCTTCCAGATCTCGGAACCCCTCGTTGAGATAGAGTTCGAACGCTTGGGGCAGCCATCCATCGAACATCGGCTTGCCGAGCCAGGCTTCGCGGACCGCGCCCCGTGACGGCCACGTAGCTCGACGGTTGAGCGTGCGGCCAACGAGTGTCTCGCGACGCTCGACGGCTTCTGGCGGCATGTCGACCCCGATTTCCTCCAACAATTCGGGCGTCGGGTGAATCGGTGGGTCCAACATCGCGATGCGCTCGTACAAGCCAGGGTGAGCGTCTTCGGTCGCCGCCGTAATGATGCCGCCGAACGAACTACCGATACCGTAGGCAATCTGAGCTTCACCCGTTTCTTGCAGCAACGCTTGCGCAACCGCGTACAGGTCGGCCACGAAGTAGCTCCAAACGTAACCCTCTGGCGCCGGTAGATCATCGGAATCCCCATGGCCCCGGGCGTCGATGGCGACGACGTGGTACCGGGAGCGTAGCTCTTCGGCAACGAGTGCCCAGGTGGCGGCACACAGCCCGTTGCCGTGATGCAGCAATGCGAGCGGACCGGAACCACCCCAGTCCCAGCCGCTGATGGAGATGGAATCGCGTAGTCCACTTGGATCGGGCATGACCCAGCGGCGTGGTTCGGCCCCTTGCAGACTACCCACTAACGACCGTGGTACTCGGGTTGACGTTTTTCCATGAAGGCTCGCGGTCCTTCCTTGGCATCCTCGGTTTGGAACACGGGTGCCGAGATCTCGTTTTCGATCCTGAGCGCCTCCCGTTCCGGTTTGCCGAGGCATTCCCGCGCAGAGCGGCGGATGGCTTTTACCGCGATCGGCCCGTTGGCCGCAATCTTGTCGGCAATCTCCATGGCCTTCTGCATCGGATCATCGGTGACGTAGTTGAGGAATCCGAGCGCTAGCGCCTCCTCCGCGGTAATGAGGTCTCCGGTCAGTAAGAGTTCCATGGCCTTGGCATACGGCAGTTGTGCCGGCAAGCGCACCGTCGATCCGCCGCCGGGAAAAATCGCCCACTTCACCTCCTGCACGCCGAATTTGGCTTGTGGGACGGATACGCGAATATCGGTGCCTTGCACGATCTCCATGCCACCGGCGATGGCGTGGCCGTTGATGGCGGCGATCACCGGCTTCTCGGTATCGAAGTCGCGCAGTATGGCGCGGCCGATAATGCCCCGATCCGATGCAACCCGTTCGTCCCACTCGTTCTCGGGTTTGCGGGCACCCGAGATCATGGGAATCAGCTGCCCGAGATCGGCACCAGCGCAAAAAGCGCTGCCAGTCCCGGTAAGCACGGCGACCCGCACCGCGTCGTTGTCCTTCACTTCCTGCCAAGCCTCTGCGAGCCGCACCGCCACTTCCGGATTGATCGCGTTACGCGCCTCCGGACGGTTGAAGGTAACGATTGCGACATGGCCGCGCTGGGCGTATTCGACGAGCGCCATTCACTTTCTCCCACTGGTTTCGATGCATTGTGTCAGAAAGCCGCAAGCGGACAAAGGTTGGTGAACGCGGGTGGTGGATCAAGCACCGAGTTTCGAGTGAGGCTTAAAGCGCCACTACACCTCGTCCCGTAGGTGAGGTAGGCTGCGCTCGTCTTTGGGGGGGACATATGACGCGGTTTGCGACGATCACACAAATTCGGGAAGCGTCCGGATTACGCATGGCGACTTTGCGCGGCGTGCCGAGCCCTTGGACGGAGGCGGCCAAAGGCGTATTCCGCGTCAAGCATCTCGATTGTCAGTACGGCGCCCAGAGCGAGGACGATCCGGAAAACGCGATTCTCCAGTGGATGGGCAACTCAACGGTTCCGGTCGTAGCCTTTGACGCGGAGTCGCCGCGAACCGGCTGGGCCGAAATCTTGATTTTGGCGGAGCGGTTAGCGCCGGAACCTCGATTGATAGCCGTCGATCCTGCGGAACGTGTCGACATGTTTGGGTTGGCGCACGAGATTTGTGGCGAGATGGGGCTTGGCTGGGCTTATCGGTTGCTCATGCTCAAGGGATCGATGTCGCACGGCGACGATGGACCACGGTTTCCACCGCCGGTCGCCAACCGGTTGGCCCAGAAATACGGCTTCAACCCGGCACACGTCCAACAAGCCAAACAGCGTGTGTGTGGAATTCTCGGGTTGCTTTCGGAACGCATAGCTGGACGCAACTATCTTGTTGGCGAAGACTTGAGTGCCGTAGATATTTACTGGGCGACGTTTGCCAACCTGTTCATTCCGTTGCCGGACCAGGAGATGCACGCAATACAGATGATCCGTGATGCCTATACGTGTCAGGACGAAGAGATATTGGCCGCCATCTCGGATGAGTTGCGTACGCACCAACGCCGGATTTACGACGATCACCTCGAGTTACCGGTGCCTCTTTGAGGGCAACCCTTCCAAGAGATCGGTCGTCTCTCGCAGCAGTACCTCGACTAGTTTCCAGTTAGATACCTCTCTGTGCGTAACACCGCGTTCTCGCGAATGTTCATGTGGAACAGACTGTAGTCGTATACGTGATAGTTGCCTTCGCCGAACATCACCGGCGGGTAGTGTTCGGAGCGAACCTCTGCAACGCGCAGAATGCCGTCCACGCATTGAGCGTCCGCCACGCCGGCTTCCACAGCGCCGCCGCCGCTATCGTCGAGAAACCCGAAGGTCACCGCGCCTTTGTTTTCGGCGAAATCCGCGTGCGTACCGTCCGCCGTCCAGTTGATGGGGTTTACGCAGATATCGTTCGATGCGTCACGAAAACCCGGCGCTTCCGGCGCCAAACTATTCCAAGTAACCTGGCAGCCGGTTTGCTCTGCCGTTTGGCACACGGGTATACCGTTGCTGCCGTCCAGGTAATACCCAACGGGATAGGCGGCGATCATCCGGTCCTGCAGCGACGTGCCGTTTATCTCCTCGCGCAGCAAGGTATCGAGGTGCAATCCGCCCTGGCTGTGTCCGGCTAGGATGAATGGGCGACCCTGGTTGTAGTGTTCAAGGTAATAGTGAAAGGCCGCGACCACGTCCTGGTAGGCGAGGTCGATGGCGTTGCCGCCTTCGCCTTCCTGAACGAAGAACGAGTAAAGAGAAGCTTGCCGGTAGCGGGGTGCGTATACGCGGCAACAGGTGTTGAATACGCTTGCTTGGTTGCGTAATACGCCGTTATCCGTGATCGCGTTGGCGGTTGCGTCGTCCAGCGCCTGGTTCCATCCGGTCGATTCGTAGTAGGTTGTCGGATGGATAAAGAACACGTCGGCGAGAGCGCTTGCTTGGTGGTCCTCGGCCCCGTTCGGGGTCACGTCGGCTTTGTCGTCTACACCGGGCAACGCGGCCCAGTGTAGCTGGTTGGCGTAGTCGGGCGCCGGCGGTGGGGTGGTGTCGGCAAACGATTGGTCCGGCTGCATCATGTAGCCCATGACGGCAAATTGCACGGCATCTCGAAATATCAATCCGAGAACTACGGCGATGCCGATTATGGCGCCGAGTACTATCAAAAATTTCTTCATGTTCGCCTCTTTGTTGGACTCGAAGGGTTATCGATCGAATTGCAAAGCTTGGCCGTGTGCACCCGGCGTGATGGAGCCCGCGTCGTAAGCCAGGATGCCATTCACCCACGTTGCGCGAATGGCGTGTTGAAATTCGATGCCGGCGAACGGGCTCCAGCCGCACTTGGACAGGATATTGTCCTCTCCACGCGTGAGTTTTTCCTCAACCAACACCAGATCGGCGAAGTATCCCTCGCGAATGTAGCCGCGCTCGGCCACGCCGTAGAGCCTCGCCGGTGCGTGGGCGATTTTGTTGACGATCTGTTCCAAGGTGAAAATACCGTTGCGCGCGTGTTCGAACAGTGACAGCAATGCATGTTGCACCAGCGGTAACCCGGCGGGTGCTCCGTCATACGGTCGTGCCTTCTCCTCGGCCGTGTGCGGGGCGTGGTCGGTGGCGATCACGTCGATGCGGTCCTCCCGTACCGCTCTCAACAAGGCTTCGCGGTCGCTCGGTTGCTTGATTGCCGGGTTGCATTTGATGTCGGCGCCCTTGTCTGGGTACCAGGTGGCATCGAAGAACAGATGATGTACGCACACCTCAGCCGTAATGTGCTTGTCGGCAAGATCGCCCGCCGTAAACAGCTGCAACTCCTTCTCGGTGGTCAGATGCAATACGTGCAGTTTGGAACCGTGACGTTTTGCTAACTGAACTGCGAGCGACGACGATTTGTAGCAAGCCTCGACCGACCGGATGTTGGGGTGTTCTTCAAACGGAATTTGTTCGCCGTAGAGATCTCTAGCCTTGCGTTCGTTCGCCAGGATTGTCGGGGTGTCTTCGCAATGGGTTGCGATCAGCAGTGGGGTGGACGCGAATATGCCTTCCAAGGTCTGCACGTTGTCGACCAGCATGTTGCCGGTGCTTGCGCCCATGAATACCTTGATGCCGCAGGTGGTAGACGGATCGACGGACTTTATGTCTTCCAGGTTGTCGTTGGTGGCCCCCAGGTAGAAAGCGTAGTTGGCGGCGGATGCTTCATCCGCACGACGATGCTTGTCGATCAACGCGTTTTGATTGATGGTGAGCGGGTTGCAATTGGGCATCTCCATGTAGCTGGTGATACCGCCCGCGATCGCCGCGGCGGACTCGGTCTTGATCGTGCCTTTGTGCTCAAAGCCCGGTTCGCGAAAGTGTACCTGGTCGTCGATCATTCCGGGTATTAGCCAGGCCCCGTTGGCGTCGGTGACGGGCGCGTCCGTGTCGGGCACGGAGCCGATGGCTTCGATGCGACCGTTCTTGATTAGAAGATCGCCCTCGCGTATGTGCCCTTCGTTGACGATGCGTGCGTTGGCAATACGATGCTGGGTCATGCTCGAATTTTCACTTCGGCTTCGATCTCGACGGGTACGCTGAACGGTAGCTCGGCGAGACCCACTGCAGATCGCGCATGCGCACCGACTTCGGGCCCGAACACTTCGATGATGAGATCAGAGCAACCGTTGATGACGCCGGGTAACGCATTGAACCCGGGTGCCGCATTCACCATGCCGAAGAGTTTGATCCAGCCGTCGACTCTATCCAAGTCGTCCAGGGCTTGCTTGAGACTCGCGAGCAAGCCAAGGCCTACCAATCGGGCGGCTTGGTAACCCTGCTCCGGTGTCAATTCCGCACCGACCTTGCCGAGGGGTTTTGCTATGGCGCCCTCCGAGTCGAGGGGCACGTGACCCGACAGCACGGCGCGTTGGCCGTCTATGCGGACGAGATCGAAGGGCAACGAGCCCGTGTTCATGGGTTTCGGCAGGACGATGCCGAGCTCCTCCAAGCGTTGTTCAATGCGAGCCATTTCCGACCTCTAGTGCGCGGTTCACATATAGCCTACGTCGGTTGCGAATCGCATACCAGATGGTACTTACGTCACGTTGCGAATTAGGCCAGTACCTATACTCGCCCGGTTCACATAGGAGATAGTGACATGCGTGCATTCATCGCATTGATAACGCTGGCGTGGATGGGTTCGATCCAGGCCGATACGTTATTTGGTTTCTACGCCGGGGTCGGTAGTTGGAAGCAGGACTATTCGGGAGATGCCTCGTCCTTGGGCACCGCAGTCGATTTCGAAGATGATCTTGGCTTGGCCGACGAGACCAACAATATCTTGTACCTGGCGTTGGAACACGGCGTGCCGGGATTGCCGAATCTGCGAGCACAGTATTCCAAGATCAGTATCGAAGGTGCCAGTACGTTGTCTCGAACCATCGGTTTTAACGGTGTGACGTTTCCGTTGACGGAAACCGTCGTAACGGATTTCGACCTCTCCCAAACCGATTTGGTGCTGTATTACGAAATCCTCGACAACGTGGTCTCGCTGGATGCGGGGTTGGCCGTTCGCTGGGTAGATGGCCATATCGATTTGACCTCGACCATCGAAAGTGCGCGCGCTGAATTCAAAGGCGTAGTGCCCATGCTATACGGCAAGGCCCGCGTCGACCTGCCGTTCTCGGGGTTTTGGCTCGGCGCCGAGGTTCAAGGGCTGGGCTACGACGGCAACCGGCTCGTCGACGCCAACGTGCAGTTGGGTTGGGAATCTCCCGTTGGATTGGGCCTGGAAGCCGGCTGGCGCACCTATCGTCTGGACATGGACGATTTCGACGACATCTCCGCAGCGAGCATCGAAGTCAGCGGGCCGTACGCGGCTCTCAACTACCACTTCTAATTAGTCGTCCCTGAAAAAGTCCGTCCTGGACTTTTTCAGGGAGCCGCTTCGGTTCGCGGCACAAAAAGCGGTGTTTTTTATTGCTCGTGTCATACTTTGGGGATGAGCCGTCCCCTTGTCCGCGAACTGCTGCGCTCGAATCTTCCGGC
>JAPUIA010000234.1 GCA_027297435.1 Gammaproteobacteria bacterium
CAGCGCCCAAAAGAAACCCCCGCCGAAGCAGCCTTCTACCTTCTCGTAAGCGCGCACCCAAAGGCACGCACATAGTGGTCTCGATGCTAGGGTGCGTCTGTAGGACTCAGCCTATCCAGCTTGTCAGCCATCTCCCGAATGTCCTCACTAACCCCCGTTTCTGACCCATGAGAGGGCCCTGTAGGGACCTGTGGAGGACTGCGCGGAGGTAGGGGGTATCGTTAGTCCTTATAGGCACTAACGTCTTCAGAAAAGGTATGGTCAAGGGTATGGTGAAATAGTCAGTCTAACAAGACGTTTAACATGTAACTAATTGATATTCAACTAAAAAAGAACCCGGCTTCTGGGGGGAGAACCGGGCCAATTCCATTAGGAGTCACACATAGAGGGTGGAATTCCACCCAAAGATCGTTACCCGTCGTTGGGGGGGAGAAAACGGATAACGAAACGACAGTAAAGCAGACAATTGAAGCGGCACCAGCGAACTACGCCACAGTTTTACGCTTGGTCCGAACCGGGCTCCGGGGCCGTAGGCGTGGGTTGCGGATTGGCGGCGCCTTCGGGCAAGTGATTGCGTTGTTCCGGCCGCGTCCACGGCAGCAGCCGGTAGCTCGCGTGACGCGTGAAGTCGAGAAAGGGGTATTTGATGATCTCGAAGTAGGGCGAGTAGTCAAAATCGCTCGGCGTACAGAGCTTCGGGTTGCGACGAAACAACTGCATGTGATCGCCTTCGTCTCGTTGCACGAGGGGTAGAATCGGAAACTGTACGGTAGCGAAGGCTTCGGCGATCATGGTCGAACACACGGTTTTGGTTTGAACGCCGGCGTTCTGGCGAAACAAGCTGGAGCGCCACCGGCGCGGGAGCAGGTGCCACGGAAACAAGAACCGCAGCAGGTCGAATATCTGGCGAACGTCGTATGCCATGCCAAGGCGGGTCGCGGCGTACGCGACCACGTGTTGCGCGTCGCCATCGGTCAAACCCTTCGGGCGACACAGGCGCAGATGATCGTGACGGTAATCGCTGAGTGGTCGTACGACCGTGCCAACGCCCAGCTGACTTTCCACGACCAATTGCTCGCCGGCATCGGCGCGGCTGTGGCGCTCGACCGACGCCCTGACGTCCGCGTCCTCAATATCCTGCAGACGACCAAGGTAGAGGGCGGCGTGCGACCAAGGGCTTTGCGTCACGAGCTTTATGACCTCGCTGGCACGGCTGCGCCCCTCCACCAAAATCACGTCGCAGGGTTGCAACTCCTGGCGCAGATGATCGAAGTCGCTCAGCGGGAACTCTCGCGGCGGGTGTTTCCGCGTCAACCAATTGACGATAGGATTCGAGATCACAAGCATTTCAGGCCATCTCAGGTAGCGAGTCGTGCGTCCACGCTGCCGTGGACCACAATGCGTGGCATACTACGACGCTTGAATACCTTAACTCTCGAAAGTCTAGGAAACTATGATTGTTGATGCCCACGGGCGGCGTTTTCGCAACCTCCGTATCAGCCTGACGGCGGCCTGCAACTACGCGTGTACCTACTGCGTGCCGGATGGCAAGCGTCTGCAGGCGGCGCAAGCCGAGTTGTCGGCCGATGAGATGGGTTATGCGGTACGGCTGTTGATCGAGGCCGCTGGCATCGAGAAGGTGCGCATCACCGGCGGCGAACCGTTGCTGTCGCCGAAGTTCGATACGTTGCTGCCCGTCATCATGCAATTGCCGCTCGACGACGTGTCGATCACGACCAATGGGCAGCTCGTGCCGCGCAAGTCCGCGTTGATCATCAATGCAGGCGTCCGGCGCATCAACGTGAGCTTGGACACGCTGGACGCCGATCGATTTCGGTTGATCGCCCGTAGCGGCGATCTGGCCACGGTGCTACTCGGTATCGAACAGCTGTTGGCAGCGGGCATCAAGGTCAAGATCAACATGGTGCCGATGCGCACCGAAAACGTTGATCAGATTTTGCCGATGCTCGACTACTGCTTCGAGCGGGGCATCGAGCTGAGGTTCATCGAGCTCATGAACATGGGACACCTGAAGGTCAGCAACCAGTACGCGCAAGACTTTTTTGGCATGGACGAGATTTTAGAGCGCATCGGCGAACGCCATGAGTTCACACGAACCGATGCACCGTACGATTCCACGGCCGTTCGCTACGAAGTCCCCGATCAGGGTTTCTTCGGCATCATCGCCAATGAGAGTGAGCCGTTTTGCAGCTCTTGCACAAGGCTTCGACTGTCGTCCAACGGACGGCTGTATGGGTGCCTGTCCAGCGCAACCTCCTACGATATGCGCGAAGTGCTGACGTTGCCGAAACACCAGGCCCTGGCGCGTCTACAACGGCTTCTCGTGCTCTCGTTGGCAGAGAAGCAGAGCGTCAGCTTCAAGGGCGAAGTCACGGTCATGAAGTTCATCGGCGGCTGATTTCGCCGACCGTATACGTTGCGCGAACCGAACCAACTCTTCGAAGAACTCAAAACCCTGCAAGCGCAAAAGCGGCTGCCCCCGGTCAAAGAGTGGCACCCGGATCGCACCGGCACGATCGATATTCGGATTGCCGCCGATGGTACCTGGTACCACGAGGGAACGGCCTTTGCGCGCCCCGCGTTAGTGCGTTTGTTTTCGACGATACTGCGCAGGGACGAAGACGGCTATTTCCTCGTCACGCCGCACGAGCGGCTTAAAATCATCGTGGAAGACGCGCCGTTTGTCGCCGTCGGTCTCGAAGCCAACGGGCAGGGTGAGGACCAGGAACTGGGTCTACGCACCAATACCGATGATGTGGTGTTCGCGGGCGCGGAACACCGGCTGTGGGTGGAGGAGGGACGCGACGGGCCTCGACCCTACGTCCACGTGCGCGACGGGCTCAACGCGCTACTGAGCCGCCCGGTTTACTACCAGCTGGTGGCGCTGGGCGAAGTGCAGGACGGCCACCTCTGGGTGACCTCGAACGGAGCGCGTTTCGATTTGGGATCCACTACATAACCAAGACTTTGAAGGTGGGGTAGGAGCGGCTTTAGCCGCGATCTCTTTTGTGTAGCTACCTCGTAAATCCATCGCGGCTGAAGCCGCTCCTACCCTTGACGTCCAACCGTTTGGCTACATATTGGGGTAGTTGGGTCCGCCGGTACCTTCCGGCACCACCCAGGTGATGTTCTGAGCCGGATCTTTGATGTCGCAGGTCTTGCAATGCACGCAGTTCTGCGCATTGATTTGAAAGCGTTGCCCGCCGTTTTCTTCCACCACTTCATATACAGCAGCGGGGCAATAAAGCTGGGCCGGTTCGTCGTACAGTGGCAGATTTTGCGCGATCGGGATGGTCGCATCGGCCAAGATCAGGTGGTTGGGCTGGTCTTCTTCGTGATTGGTGCTGGAAAGAAACACCGAAGACAACTTATCGAACGACAACACCCCGTCCGGTTTCGGATAGTCGAACGGTTTGGCCGTGGCCGCCGGTTTCAGCGTGGCGTGGTCGGGCTTCGGATCCTGCAGCGTGTACGGCAGCCCCTTGAACCAGCTGTCGGTCAGCGCGTGGGCAGAGCCCAACAGCATGCCAAGCTTGTGTAAACCAGGACCTGCGTTGCGGCTGCGATGCAGCTCATCGTACAGCCAGGAAGATTCGAACTTGGCTTGCATCGCCGTCAGATCTTGCCCGCCGCCGTCGCCTTCGGCCAAGCGTTCGGCAATCGCTTCCGCCGCGAGCATGCCCGACTTCATCGCGGTATGGCTGCCCTTGATTTTGAGCACGTTCAAGAACCCGGCATCGTCGCCGACGAGGATAGCGCCTGGTAGCGTCAGCTTCGGCAGAGCTTGTAAGCCCCCCTTGACGATGGCGCGCGCGCCGTAGGCGACTCGGGTTCCGCCTTCCAGCACCTCGGCAATCAAGGGGTGGTGCTTCCACCTTTGAAACTCATCGAAGGGGCTCAAGTGTGGATTGGTGTAGGAAAGATCGACGATCAAGCCTAAGGAGACCTGGTTGTTCTCGAGGTGATAGACAAACGTGCCGCCGGTCGCGCCGGGGTTGAAGTGGCCGAGCGGCCAACCGACCGAGTGGACGACCTTGCCCGGTACGTGATTTTCGGGTTTTACGTCCCACAACTCTTTCAAACCGATCGCATAGTGTTGGGTTCCGGAACCTTCGTCCAAGTTGAATTTGCTGATCAGCTGCTTGCCGAGGTTACCGCGGCAACCCTCCGCGAAAATCGTGTATTTGGCATGCAGCGCGTAGCCGGGGGTATAGGTCGCCTTCTGTTCGCCGGAAGCGCTGATACCCATATCGCCGGTGGCGATGCCTTTGACGCTGCCGTTGTCGTCATACAAAACCTCAGACGCCGCGAACCCGGGAAATATATTGACGCCCATCGCTTCGGCTTGCTCGCCTAACCAGCGGCAAAGGTTAGCCAGGCTAAGCGCATGATTGCCTTCGTTGTGCGAGTCTTTCGGCACGATCAAGCCGGGTACCTTGATGAATTTCGACCCGTTGATCATGTAGTAGACGATATCTTCGGTTACCGGATTGTTGAGCGGCGCGCCGCGTTCTTGCCAATCGGGAAACAATTCGTTCAACGCGCTCGGTTCGAACACCGCGCCGGAAAGAATGTGCGCGCCAATCTCGGAACCCTTCTCGACGAGGCACACCGAGATCTCGGTCTCGTTCGCCTCGGCAAGTTGCATGAGGCGGCATGCGGCCGACAGCCCGGACGGCCCGCCCCCCACGATCACCACATCGAACTCCATGGACTCGCGTTCCATCAAAAGATCTCCTGTGCAACCGAATGGATTATATCGGATGCCACCACCTCGTGTTGAGGTCGGACCCCCGACACGCTAGTCCTTGACCTATATGGCACGTCCACGCGAAAATATGTGGCCCGAATTTGGGGGTAAGGCGGGCCTTTTACGGCCCGTTACTTATTCAACAAGAGCCCAACCTTTGAGGACTGCATGAAGGTACTGGTACCGGTAAAACGCGTCGTCGACGCCAACGTCAAGGTGCGGGTGAAACCCGACAATACCGGCGTTGACCTGACGAACGTCAAAATGGCCGTGAATCCGTTTTGTGAGATTGCGATCGAAGAAGCGGTGCGGCTGAAGGAGGCAGGCACGGTAAGCGAAATCGTCGCCGTTGCCGTTGGTGGATCGGCTTGTCAGGAACAGCTGCGAACCTGTCTGGCGCTGGGCGCCGATCGCGCCGTGCTGATCGAAACCGAAGAGGATATTCAACCTTTGGGCATCGCGAAAGCGTTGAAAGCCTTGCAGGACAAAGAACAGGCCGACATCGTTATTTTCGGCAAACAGAGTATCGACGGCGACAACAGCCAGACCGGGCAAATGTTCGCCGCGTTGGCCGGCATGCCCCAAGCGACGTTCGCATCCGCCATTACGGTGGGCGACGGCAGACTCGAGGTGATCCGCGAGGTCGATGGTGGCTTACAGACGGTTTCCGTCGCCTTGCCGGCCGTCGTGACCACCGATTTACGCCTCAACGAACCTAGGTACGCGTCGCTACCGAACATCATGAAAGCCAAGAAAAAACCACTCGATAGACTGACGCCGGAAGAGTTGGGGGTAGACATCTCGCCCACGACGGAAGTGTTGTCAGTCGAGCCCCCTGCCGAACGGCAAGCGGGCATCAAGGTAGAAAGCGTCGAGGAACTGGTCGACAAGCTCAAGAACGAAGCAAAGGTGATCTCATGACTACGTTGGTCGTTGCAGAACACAGTAATGATGCGCTGCGGCCGGTGACGTTGATCGTCGTTGCAGCAGCGAAAGTCCTCGGCAATGGTTTCGATATCTTGGTCGCGGGAGAGGGTTGCGCTGG
>JAPUIA010000235.1 GCA_027297435.1 Gammaproteobacteria bacterium
CTGGGCGAACCGGCGCTGCCACCTCTGGCGCCCGCGGTAACGAACGCGATTTACTCGGCAACCGGGATTCGGATTCGATCTATGCCTCTGAGTGAGGAGGGATTCAATCTCGGGTAGAAGACGCCAGTGGAAACCTGTAACGTTGATGACGAGTTAAATATTTGGGGCGGTTGGGGTTGCGAACCGGGAGCGGACGACGTAGCCCCGTTTCTCGAACTCGTTACGTACCTTTTTCGTGAAAGTGAATCCGAATCAAAGGAATGGTTTCTCAACTGGCTCGCGTACCCGCTCCAGAACCCGGGGACCAAGATGTATAGCGCTGTCGTATTACATGGGCCGATTCAAGGAACTGGCAAAACGTTCTTAGGCGAAATCATGGGCGACATATACGGCGAGAACTTTTCGCTACTGTCACAGGACGATCTAGCAGCATCGTTTAACGAAGCGTTTGCACGAAAGCAATTCGCTCTCGCCGACGAAATCATAGCGGCGAACGACCACAAAGCGGCCGACAAGTTGAAGAACATGATTACGCGACAATCCATTTTGATAAACCGAAAATGCCCAGAGTGTAGGCGTTCTTAGAACGGCGTCGCAGACGGACACCACACACTCGATGAAACTATTTCGCCCGCATCCCCAATCTCCCCAACGTCATGAAGCGCCGCTTTTTCGAGTTTTTCCAGTGGATGCTCACCGCAGTACTTGTCTACAGAGCATTAATCGTGTTGCCACCTGTCTCGGCAAGCTGTGCCCTCGATCGCATCTGCACTCCATCGCGGTGCCTGACAACTCAGCGCTATCCTTTCACATCACTAACGCTCAATGCGCTTGAGCCGCGCCAAAACGAGAAGATCGCCGGGAAGACGATCAACACCAGAAGTAGCGCGGAACCCACACCACCAAGCATCGGAGCCGCAATGCGCTTCATGATATCGGCACCGCTACCGTCGCTATACATGATGGGCACCAAACCCAGGATGAGTGCTAACCCCGTCATTATCATGGGCCGAATGCGCTGGCTCGCGCCTTCCGTGATGACATCCAGCAGATCCGCTCGCGTCATTTGCGAACCCAGTCCGGCACGCGTGCGCCAAGCCATATCCAGATAGAGCATCATCAAAAGACCCAGCTCGACGGCTAACCCGGCAACCGCGATCATCCCCACGGCCACCGCTACGCTCAGGTTGTAGTCAAGCGCTGCCAGCAGCCAGATGCTACCGATGAGTGAAAACGGCAGTGCCGTCATCACCACTAAGGTCTCAACTATCGAATTGCGGTGCATGTAAAGCATGAAAAAGATGACGAAAATCGTCAACGGTACGAGCACGGTGAGACGTGCTTTCGCGCGTTCGAAGTAGGTAAACTGGCCCGCCCATTCGATGCGATAACCGGGCGGTATAGCGACTTTCTCGGCCACGACATCGCGTGCCAGCTCAACGTAGTCGGCAATGCCAATCTCATCGTTCACATCGACGAACACGAAACTAACCAGTTGACCGTCTTCGTTCCTAAGTGCCGGCGGGCCGGTGCGAAAATGAATATCGGCGACCTGTGTGATGGGAATCTGCGCACCGGTCGAGGTGGTCACGAAGATACGCTCGAGGGCTTCGAGGTCATCACGGTACTCGCGTGCATAGCGCACGAGGATACCGTAGCGTTCGCGCCCTTCCACGGTCTCGCCTACCTTCACACCGCCCATCGCGGCCTCGATAACATCCTGAACGTCGCCAACGTTCAAGCCAAAGCGGGCTGCAGCTTTACGGTCGATATCAAAATCGAGGAAGTACCCTCCGGTCACCCGCTCGGCGAACGCGCTACGGGTATACGCAGCTGTGCGATCGTCTTCGAGTATGGCGCGCTCTATGTCCACGGCCGTGCGCTCGATGGTGGCGAGCTCCGGGCCGAAAACCTTGATACCGAGCGCCGAGCGAATGCCGGTTGCAAGCATTTCCGTACGGGTCTGAATCGGCATCCACCAGATGTTTGGCATGCCCGGAAACCGCATGGCACTATCCATTTCCCCAATGAGCTTGTCCCACGTCATGCCGTCGCGCCATTCGCTTTGTGGCTTCAGCATGATGTTGGTCTCGATCATCGACAGCGGCGCCGGATCGGTCGGGCTGGTGCTGCGCCCGACCTTGCCGAAGACGCGCGCGACCTCGGGAAACTTCTTGAGCTCCCGGTCCATGGTCTGCAGCACGCGCGTCGCCTCCTCGATGGAGATGCCGGGTAAGGTCGTAGGCATATAGAGGATGCTGCCCTCGTTGAGAGGCGGCATGAATTCGTTGCCCAGGCTTCGGTACACGGGCACCGTCGCCACCAGTGCCAGCAGTGCACCGATCACCACCGGCCATCGCCATCGAACCGCAAGCCTTACCAACGGTGCATAGGCTGCCTTCAGCCCCCGATTGATACCACTGTCGTCACTGCGGATGCGTCCCTTGATCAACAAGACAGCCAACGCAGGAATAAGCGTCACCGACAGCAAGGCCGCGAAGAACATGGAATAGGTTTTGGTGAACGCCAACGGTTTGAACAACCGGCCTTCCGTGCCTTCCAGCGCAAATACCGGTACGAACGAGACCGTAATGATCAACAGCGAAAAGAAGATGCTCGGCCCGACCTCCTGCATGGCCTCGATGATGATCCGTGTTCTCGATTCGCCGTCTAATTCACTTTCGAAGGTCGTATCGTGCAGGCGCTTGTGGATGTTGTCGATGATGACGATGGCGGCATCGACCATCGCCCCGATTGCGACGGCAATGCCGCCGAGCGACATGATGTTTGCCGTCAGTCCTTGGTAGAACATCGGTATGAAGGACAGCAGGATCGCAATGGGCAGTGTCAGGATGGCGACGAACGCTGAACGCACGTGCAACAGAAACAGGCCGATGACGAGCGATACGATCAGCATCTCTTCTAGCAGCGTGTCTTGTAGCGTATCGATGGCGCGCTCGATCAAATTCGAGCGATCGTATACCGGCACGATTTCCACGCCGGTTGGCAGGCTGGAACTAACCTCGGCAATTCGATCTTTGACCCGGCCGATAACAGCGAGCGCGTTTTCACCGTACCGCATGACGACAATGCCACCCACCGCGATACCTTCACCATCGAGCTCGGCTTGACCGCGTTGCAACGCGGGACCGAGGCTGACCTGCGCGACATCCGCTACCCGAATCGGAACGCCTTTGTCCCCAACGGCCAAGACCACTTCTTCGAGATCTTCAACCGAGGTTACGTAGCCGCGCCCGCGAATGAACTGTTCGTGGCCCGCGATCTCCAATACGCGCCCCCCAACGTCGTT
>JAPUIA010000236.1 GCA_027297435.1 Gammaproteobacteria bacterium
CCGTCCGTGTAGCCAAGCATTCGATAAAAAGCACGAGCTTCGTCGAAGTCTTTCGTATGGGTAGCGAAGTGGAACCGGGCCATGATGCCGATGTCGTTGGCCGACCGAAACGCAAACGTCGTTGCGAGTTCATCCATCCGCTCTTGCAACTCGTCTCGTTCAGCCGGTGCGGCCGCGCAGGACATTGCAAACCCGACCAAACACACCGCAACAACGCGCTTCACTCGCTTCCCCCGAAGATTGAACGTCGCTCATGATAAACGTCGCTTCGACGAAAACAATCACGCCGGCTCGTTTTCGTTAAAGCCTAACGACAAACCCGGGCGTATCGCTGAGGTTTAAGGCCTTGTACAAAGCCGAAAGGGGATGGCTGTCAGACAACCCGGCCGCGGGAGAGGTGCCTTCTGGTCTAGAAGAGAACGGCAACGGCCACCGCGGCGACCATGTCCATGAACCAGGCTTTGGTATCCCGCCACCATTCCGGCGACTGCGCATTCTCCCAACGCGTGTTGGCGCCGTCGAGCACGTAGTCTTGAATCGCCTCGACATCGGCTTCATCGAGCACGTCGTCGAATGCGACCATACCGATGCTGCTCAAAGCACCTTCGAGAACGATCGCCTCGAACGCGTCGTGTTGTTCGGACGAAAGCCGGCGTAGATCCGCCACCAGGCCACTGCTCAGCAAGGCGCCACCGTGACAGCGGCTACAATGAGCGTTGTACAACGCACTGCCCTTCCCGATCGATTCCGACGTGCCGCGGCGCGATGGCGGTTGGGACCAAGGAGCCAGTGCCACCGACTCCGGCAGTTGGGCGGAGCCATCCAGCTTGTACACCAGCAACCGTCCGCCCCCGGCAGGCGCTGTGCCCGGCATGGTGATCGAAAGTGCCGCTCCTCCGCCCCAACCCACCATCACTGCTACGTATTGAATACCTTCGATCGCGTAACTGATCGGTGGTGCGACGACGCCGGTCTGGGTCGGGGTCTGCCACAGCCGTTCTCCGGTATCGGCCCGATACGCCACGAGACGACCGTCGCCGGTGCCCTGAAAAACCAAGTTCGCCGACGTCGTGAGCACGCCACCGTTCCATGGCGTGACATGTTCGACACGCCATGCCTCAGCCTGCTGGACGGGGTTCCAGGCGATGAGGTGCCCCGACGCCATACGCTTCATGATGCCCTTCAGGAGATCTTCGTTGAGTGTGGGCGGGCTTGCGCCAAATCCACCCCCGGCTTGACCTAGATTCCAATGCCCGCCCGGTTGATAAGTGAAGTCGGTCGCCGTGCTGTACACGCCTTGCGCCTCGATTGCTGGGATGTAGACAAGTCCTGCCCTTGAGTTGAACGCCATCGGGTGCCAGTTGTGGCCGCCGATGGGTGAGGGTTTCGTGGTACGCGGCTCTACGCTGTGATCGGCATTCTCGGTCTCGACCGGCCGTCCAGTCGTCATGTCGATGTGGCTCGCCCAGGTGACCTCGGCATACTTTTCGGCGGAAATCAGCTCGCCCGTCTCGCGATCGAGCACGTAAAAGAAACCGTTCTTCGGCGCCTGCATCAGCACGCGCCGTTTCTCCCCGCCGATCTGCAAATCCGCCAATATCATGTGCTGGGTGGCCGTGTAGTCCCACGTCTCACCCGGGGTGGTCTGGTAGTGCCACACGTACTCGCCGGTTTCGGGCCTTAGCGCCACGATCGATGCCAGGAACAAGTTGTCGCCGCCACCGGGGCTGCGCACGTGGCGATTCCACGGCGCCCCGTTACCGACACCGATATACAAAAGATCGAGCTCGGGATCGTAAGCCATCGAATCCCAGACGGTGCCGCCGCCGCCCACTTCCCACCAAAGATCGCCGGTCCAGGTTTTCGCCGCCATGGACATGGCTTCGGATTCGAACGGTTCGCTCGGGTTGCCGGGTACCGTGAAAAAACGCCAGTTGAGCTCGCCCGTTTCGGCGTCATAGGCCGATACGTAGCCGCGCACGCCGTATTCGGCGCCGCCGTTTCCGATGATGACGTTGCCCTTGACGATGCGCGGTGCTCCGGTGATCGTGTACGGGCGAGAAGCATCGATGGTCAACGTTTTCCACTCCACGACACCGTCGTGCCGGTTCAACGCCACCAGGTGACCGTCGAGCGTACCGACGTAGACGTTGTCGCCCCAAGCGGCAACGCCGCGGTTGACGACATCGCAACAGGCATTGACGCCCCACGCTTTCGGAACCCGGGGGTCGTATTGCCACAACGGCTCGCCGGTAGCAGCGTCATTTGCGTACACCTTGCTCCACGAACCGGTCGTGTAGATCACGCCGTCGATCACCAAGGGCGAGGCTTCGAGTCCACGCCGCGTCCCGGTGTCGAAGTACCACGTAAGACCCAGTCGATGGACGTTTTCAACGGTAATTTGGGTTAGGCGGCTTTCGCGCGCCTCATAATAGGTGCGGCCGTGGGTCAGCCAGCTACCCGGCGCGTCATCGGCATCGACCAGTCGCGCGTGATCAACCGGATCGACACGCACGTCCGCCGCCAAGGGTTGCGCGAGCATCATCAACGCAACTAACGCCGACGTGAGCACCTTTTTATTCGATCGAGCCACGTGACAACACCAGCAGGTTAAGGGGGCGAACACCGTACAGAACAAAAGCGCGAGCAACAATCTCAATGGACGCCCGACAATGATGCGACCCAGATCACAGCTCCACGGCTAAGGGCCTGATTCATCTAGATTAATGGCCTTCGCTCATGCAGGCTAGCCGCAACTGTGACGTGAAGAAGGCGCTTCATGCACTACCTCATTGCCCTTGCCGCCGCGCTCGTTGGAGGGATCCTCGAAGGCGAGTTCGGTTTCATCTTCGGGGGTTTGATCGGTTACGGGGCCGTCGTCGTGTGGCGCCAAGGCCGCGATCTCGATCAACTGAAGCAACAGGTCGCCTCGCTGGTCGGTGTATCCCCGAGTGCACCGGCCACCGCGATAGAACCGCAAACGCCGGAACCGGTTGCCGAGTTGGAACCCGACACGCCTTCACCGGCGCCCGCCGTTTCTGGTTGGGAATCCGAGCCGCTGCCAGCGCGCGAACCACGCGAACCTTCGCCGCTCGAAAAGCTCGCCGCGGAAGCATTCGACCGAATCAAAGCATTCTTCACCACTGGCAACTTGGTCGTACGGGTCGGCGTCGTCGTGCTCTTTTTCGGCGTCGCGTTCTTGCTGAACTACGCCTACGAACACTCGATGATACCCGTCGAGCTGCGACTGGCCAGTGCGGGTCTCGGCGGCATCGCGTTGGCCGTCGTCGGCTGGCGACTGCGCGATCGTTCGGACACGTACGGACTCATCCTCCAAGGTGCTGGCGTCGGGCTGCTATACCTGACCATCTTTGCATCGGCCCGGTTGTATGAACTGGTGCCCCTGACCGCGGCCCTTGGGCTTTTGGTCGCGCTGGTCGTTGGGTCTTCGGCACTTGCCGTGTTGCAAAAGTCGCAGGCGCTTGCGATCTTCGCGATGAGCGGCGGTTTCTTGGCCCCGGTATTGCTTTCGACGGATACGGGCAACCATGTGGCGTTGTTTTCCTACTACGCGCTCTTGAACGCCGGCATCCTCGCGATGGCCTGGTTTCAATTTTGGCGCTGGCTCAATTGGGTGGGGTTCGTGTTCACGTTCGCCATCGGAGCGACCTGGGGTTACGAGTACTATCGGCCGGAGTTGTTCGCCTCAACCGAGCCGTTCCTGGTTTTGTTCTTCCTTTATTACGTGGGCGTCAGTGTGCTCTTCGCCCGGCGGCAAGAAGTCGAGCTGCGCGGTGTGGTGGATGGCACGCTGGTGTTCGGCACGCCCATCATCGCCTTTGCGCTGCAGGCGGCTTTGGTGCAAGACATGTCATTCGGGTTGGCGTTCTCCGCGCTGGGTGCAGCCGCAACCTACGTTCTGCTCGCACTGTGGCTGAAACGGCAAGACGCGTTCTCCGATCTGCTCGGTCAATCGTTCGTCGCATTGGGCGTCGTGTTTGCGACGCTCGCCATACCCTTTGCTTTCGACAACCAACGGTTCACCGGCGCCACCTGGGCGGTGGAGGGTGCCGGATTGTTCTGGGTTGGGCTACGACAGCAGCATCGCCTACCCCGGGTGTTCGGCCTTTTCATGATACTGGCGGCGGCGGTTGCCTTCATCGCCGAGGGGTCATCCAACATCGAACCGACATTGTTCCTGAACAGTGCGTTCTTGGGCGCGGCGCTCTTGAGCCTCGCAGGGGGCTACACCGCGTACCTGATATCGACCCATGCCGATGCGCTGCATCGATTCGAACGACCCTTAAGATGGGTGTATCTGCCGTTCAGCGCGTTCTGGTGGCTTGCCGGCGGGATCTACGAGCTGCAACGTTACATACCCAGTGGTTATGGGCAGGCCCAGGCCAACAACGTCAACGAGAACCTGACCGTGCTGTTCGTGAGCCTCTCGGCCGTGGCGGTCACGTTCATCGCCAGACGATGCAATTGGAAGGAAGGTTTGCTGCTCGGATTTCTTCTACTGCCCGTCATGATCGTTTTCACGATCGATCCAATCGATCGCTGGCAAAGCAGCACGGCCTTTGCCGATCTAGGATGGCTCGTGTGGCCAATCGCCCTGGCAAGCTTTGGTTGGCACCTCAAACAGGTCGAAGGCTACCGCCGCCTCAGTGGTGCCTGGCACGCGGGCGGTTGGTGGTTTCTCGCCGTCTTTCTGGCATGGAACGCAGCCTCGCTCGGCCACCGTGCGGTACCGGATTCGACCTGGGTCTACGTACTCTGGGCCGCGGTACCGCTGGCATTGGCGTCGCTGGTGCTGCGCGCCAAGTCGCTCGATCGTTGGCCTTTCGACGAACACCCCGAAAGTTATTTCGGCTGGGGCTGGGCGGTGGTGCTCGTGGCCCTGGCAGCTTGGTTGGTCGTCACCGGGATGGATGCCGCCGACCCGGCGCCGTTGCCGTACGTGGTGCTGGCGAATCCGCTGGAACTCGTGCAATTGGCGATCTTGCTGGTCGCCTTCGTTTGGATGCGCGGCTTCGGCGACACGACGCTTGCCCGTTTCGATCGCGTCGCCAAGATAGGTTTGGGCGCTCTCAGCTTTGTTTGGTTGAATATGACCGCCGCGCGTGCGGTGCACTTTTACGCGGGTGCGCCATACCCGTTCGAACGCATTATCGAAACCGATGCCTTTCAAACCACCGCCTCCATTCTATGGACGGTGACCGCGCTGTTACTCATGGGCTTTGGGACGAGACGATCGCTACGGCCCGTATGGATCATGGGCGCCGCGCTATTGGCGCTGGTGATTTTGAAACTCTTCACCATCGATCTTTCCAATTTGGCCATCGTCGCGCGGATCGTTTCTTTCATTACGGTGGGCATACTCATGCTGATCATTGGCTACTTCGCACCGATACCGCCTGCCAGAGAGGAAGGCCCGATAGAGGAAGCACCCGCATGATCCGAGTTGTTCCGCTCGTTCTATTCGCGGCCATCAGCAGCGCCGGCGCGGCACCCGGTTCCGCCCCGAACGATTTTGCCTACGGACGCGTGGTCCAGCCAAACGAGGCAGCCGTCGTGCAACGCGTCCGGCTGCCCCAGGACGTGTACGAGTGGGTCGTACGCGAGGATCTCGGTGATTTGCGGGTCTACAACGCAGCATTCGAGGAGGTCCCGTACGCGATTCGTCGTCCCGCATTCACTGAAGCGCACTCGCCCTGGTCGGAACTGCCCGTGTTTGGCCTGCCCGCGCCGCCAGTCGGTGGCGAGGATGGCGCTCAGGTCAATATCGAACTCGGTGACGCGGGCACCGTCATCGCCGTCCACGGTGCCACCACCGGCAACGCTGCTAGTGCGGGGTACCTCATCGATGCCAGCAGCATCGACCAACGGGTCGACGAACTGATGATCGAATGGCCCGCGGACGCCAGCGGGTTCATCGGCAAGTTTCGCGTCGAGACCAGCGACGATCTCGATGCTTGGAACCTAACGGTCGCATCGGCGACGTTGGCGACACTTGAAACCGACGGCCACCAAATTGTGGTCGACAAAGTCGAGCTGCCTGGCGTGCGTGCAAGCTACTTGAAGATCCGTCAGCTTGAAGGCGCGACGCCAATCATCATCGAAAGGGTGAGCTTTCGAACCAAACGCTCGCAGCTGCCCGATCGGCATTGGAAAAGCTTAAGCGGCACGTCGAACAAAGACGGTTACGAGTACGATACGGGCGGCAAGTTTCCGTTGGATCGCATCGCTCTGGAACTACCTGAGCAGACGTTCTTGCTCACGGCGCGGCTGTTCTCGCGAGACCGAGCTGAAGATCGTTGGCGGGACCGAGGGCAGCGCACGTTTTATCGAGTCGCCGTGGACGGCATGGTCGTGTCGTCTGACCCGGTCGCCTACACGGTTCGTGATCGGTATTGGCGGGTCGAGATGGTAGGCGACGATCGAGCGACCCCCACCTTGAAAATAGGCTGGCTACCCGACGAGCTGATTTTCCTGAAGCAAGGTGACCCTCCCTATGTCCTGGCGTACGGTCAAGCCGACTTCACCGGCCGGCAATGGCCCATGGGTGGTTTGCTTGCGCGCCTCGACAAAGACGTCGAGATACAAACCGTTCCGCTTGCAGGACTCAGCGCGGCCAACGTGTTTGGCGGACCGGGACGCCTCGAGCCCGCGCCCGAACCCCTAGACTGGGAAACCGTTCTACTCTGGGTGGTGTTGGTGATCGGCGTTACGTTCGTTGGCTTGTTAGCGTTCCGCTTAACCCGCCAATAAGCGGGTCGCACGCCAATAGGCGGGCCGCTTTAGTCACCGTAGCCAGGTGGAGCTACGAACCCACCGATCTCCTGGGCCATCAATCTGGCGAACTCGATGGTCGTGCGGTCATCGAACTCCGCGCCAACCGCCTGCAGGCCGATGGGCAAGCCATCCATTGACAGCCCCGTCGGGAAGACGGTGCTCGGCAGATAGGAAAGCGTCGCGATGCCCGCCCAGAAGATCTGATTTGCGGTACGGGGTCGGTTCGCCGTTGACCAGCAAGATACGTTGCGCTTGCGGGCTATGGTCATGGGCAAATGCGGTAGTCGGCATGATCGGACAGATCAGTACATCCCAGTCCTTGAAAAACGTCTGCCAGGCCATTCGATAGCGTGTACGGGTATTGTTTTGTCCCATCCACGATTGGTGATCGATGTTGCCGTCGGGCCCGCCGACGATAGACAGCAGCAATTTTAGATACGTATCGTGGCTCGCGCCGCTGGCAAAGGCAGGGCGTGCCGTTTCCGAAACGTTGGCACCGAGTCGCGCTAACCGCTCGCCGATCTCGCGCGCGCGTCGCGCCACTTCGCGATCCACGGGTGCAACGGCATCGTCCGGCCAGATGGCAACTCTTAGGTTCTTGAACGATTGCATTCGAGGTTCCGGTAGCTGCAGCCGCCAGCCGTTCGCGTTCAAGGCATCCGGCCCCGCGACGATGTCCATCGCTTGTGCAAGATCCTCCGCACTACGCGCAAGCGGGCCGACGACGGCTAGGTCAGGCACCGAGACAACGCCGGGTGGTGCTTGCCCCTGCGGTGGCACGATGCCCCAGGTAGGTTTGTGGCCGTACACCCCGCAGAAGTGTGCGGGATTGCGGATCGACCCACCGATGTCCGAGCCGCTGTCCAAGCCGGTCATGCCGGCGGCCAACGCCGCCGCCGTTCCGCCCGACGATCCGCCGGGTGTCAGATCGGGGTTCCAGGGGTTGTTGGTGGTGCCGTAGATGTCGTTGTAGCTCTGAAAGTCGCCGAGCATCAATGGCACGTTGGTTTTGCCCATGAAGTGCGCGCCAGCTTGCTTGAAGCGAGCCACGACAGCCGAATCGGAGGTTGCAACGTTGTTCTCGAGATCGGGAACACCCCAGGTGGTTGCTAAACCCTCGATGTCGTAAGACTCCTTGATGGTCATGGGCAGCCCATGCAACGGACCTGCAACGCTTCCCTTGCCGAGCGCTCGATCAGCGTCTTTTGCCGACGCCAGCGCTCGTTCGAAATCGCGCACCGGTATGGCATTGAGCTTGGAATCGAATCGCTCGATCCGACGTATGAAATATTCCGTCAATTCAACCGAGCTCAAATCCCTCGCACGAATTAGTCCGGAGAGTTCCACTGCGGACTTGAAGCCGAGCACCTCATCGCCGCTAGTCGATGCTGCCAACGGACCGGCAGCCTGGTACAGGGCAGCCGACCCAGCCAGAATCCCCATATGGTGGACGAACCCGCGGCGCGACCATTCACTCATCATTGCCTTCCCATTCTCTTATGTGTCCGCCAGAGGCGACTTCAAAATCCCGATGACACTGTCTGCTAGGCGGAATGCGGAATGTAGCATGACTCGGATAGCGCTGGTGATCGGCTCCTACCGGCCGATTATTTGCTATCGTGATGGTAAGGCGGACCCGGGGAGACCAATGACGGACAAACACAGCATCACGACGGCCGAACGACTGCGCGAGGTCGTCGGCGCGGAGATTCCCGGGTTAGCCGAGAAGAACCAAGATTGCCTCAACGAATTTGCGATCGACTTTCTGTCGCGGTGTCCGTTTTTGGTGCTCTCGACATCCGATGCGGACGGAAGGGCCGACGCATCGCCGAAAGGCGACGCGCCGGGGTTCGTAGAGGTCGAAGACGAACGCACGCTCATTATCCCCGATCGTCCAGGCAATAAACTCGCCTACGGACACCTCAACATCATCGACAATCCTCACGTGGGCGTCTTGTTCATGATTCCGGGCACGCCGGAAACGCTTCGGGTAAACGGTCGCGCCGAATTGACCACCGACCCGGTACTGCTCGAGCAACTCGCGGCGCGTGGCAAGCCCGCCGTCCTGGCTATTCGCGTGCATATCGATGAGTGTTTTTTCCATTGCGCCAAAGCGTTCATACGCTCGGACCTTTGGAAACCCGATGCTTGGCCGCAACGTCACAAGATTTCATTCGGCCGCATGTACGCCAAACAAAGGGGTGCCGATGAAGCAACCGCGCAAGAGATTGACGCATTCGTCGAGGCGGACTATCGCGACAATCTGTAGGCGCGTTATCTGTTTTCCCAGAAGTCGAAAAAATTGAACCAGTTGAAGGGCGCCATGCGCACGTACTTTTCCAACCGATTCACAAACTCGCCCAGATAGCCGCGCAGAGCCTCGGTCCTTTGGGCGCGCGGCACATCGACCGCACTGCTCAGGATCTCGCAGTGCACCTCATAGCCGCCATCTCTATAAAGCGAAAACATACTGATCAATGGCACTTTGAACATCGCGGCAATTAGCAGCGGCCCGACTGCAAAGCGCGCCGGGGAGCCAAGAAAGTCGACGGTTTCGGTACGACCATCAGCGGTGGTGCGATCGGATAAAAAACCTATCCATTCGCCCTTTTTCAGAGCACCCGAAATATCCAGAGCCAGGGTGGCAGGCGCTTGATTCAGATCGATAATGGCAGCGCTGAATTCCGGGTTCACCGACTCCAGCCCCGTCACTAAATTCTGATTGATCCGCTTGTCGAGCACCATGCGCAGCACCACGCCGCGTACCTCTGCGCCGAGCACACGCGCTGCCTCGAACGAACCCAGGTGTGCAGACAGGACGATGCCGCCTTCACCTCGGTCGACTAGTTCCTGCAACGGCTCTGCGCCATACACCTGAACATCAATGCCACTGGTGTTACCGGAAATAAAATAAATCCTGTCAGCGATCACGCGCGCGAACGTATAAAAGTGGCGGAAAATCTCGCCGAGGCGAGGCGGTCGTTCCAGTACGCGGGTCAGGTAATCGCGCGATGCGCGCCGGTCGGCACCACGGGTAACCATGAAGTAAGCGGCGATTGGCGCCAGCACGATGTGCAGCAAAGTTCGACCGAGCACACGTGCGATCCAGACCACAAAGCGGATAGCGGCTCCGGAGCCGGCCTCGGGAACTTCCTGCCAGTTACTCGTCATTCGCGCGACTCGACTCGATCGCAGCCACAACCAGCGCTCGCAGATCCTCTCGACGCAACTTACCCGTTTCGTTGCGTGGAAGTTGTTCGACCATCAACAGCGGGCGAGGAATAAATGCGGGGTCCAGTAGCGGAACCAACGCCGCACGAACCTCCGCCGGACCCAGCGACCGGGAGACAACCAGTGCGGCCAGTCTGCCCGTCGCCTCGAGTTCCAGCTGCGCCGGGTCGAAGACAACCCCATCCGTCACGCCTTCGATAGCCAGCAGTACCTGGTTTATGTCCGCGAGTGAGCCACGTTTACCGGCCACTTTGACCATGTCCGAGTCACGCCCGACTATCCGGAACTTACCGTCAGGCTCAAAAGCGAGTTGGTCAGCCAGCGTCAGCGCCGGGCCGGTATGCGCAGCAGAAATAGTGACAAATTCGTCCTGGCTATCCGGCTCTACGGTGAACTCGTCGAAAAAAGCCCAGGACAGATTACTCGCAGGAAAACGAAACGCCATCGTCCCCATTTCGCTGCACCCATAAATCTCAAATACCCGGGTATTCCACTGCTCTTCGATTTGGCCGGCAAGTTCCGGGTCAAGGGGTGCAGTAGCACTCATGACCGTCGTCACAGCCGGCATTTCCATACCGACGTCCAACAGCGCTCGCAGATGCAATGGGGTCGACACGAGCATGCGTGGTTGAGCTGCCATCGCCAATCCGGCGCGAATATCATCCGGGAACAGCGTGCTGCGCGCATAGGTGGCATGTCCGCTCACCAGCGGCAGCATCACACTCCACTCGAGCCCATACATGTGCCAGGGCGGTACTGTCGCAACGATGGATGCGC
>JAPUIA010000237.1 GCA_027297435.1 Gammaproteobacteria bacterium
AGACGTCGACTTCACCGGCACCGATCTCAGCAACATACACGGCAAAGGCATGAGTCTCGTCGGCGCAGACTTGCGCGGGGCAATATTCAACAACCTCAACCCACGCGAGATCGACTTGACCGGAGTACGCATCACCCTGGACCAAGCGCTATGGCTGCTCGATCCCATGGGCGTGGTGATCGAGCCTTAACGGTTCGACTGTACGAGGTTTTTATTTAGTCGTCCCTGCGATGCAGGGAACCCATGCCCTGCAAGCGGGCCGCCGCATGCCGCAAGGTTCTAGCGGAAAACCCGGTAAACCTTGCAAATTTGCAAGCCGGTAGTTCTACAAGAACTTTAGGCGTCTCCTGTGCTCGAACGCTTTATAAGGGCCGACTATTCAGTCGATGCTCAACAGTTCGACGTCGAAAATCAACGTTGCATTGGCCGGAATACTCGGCGGGGCACCGCGTTCTCCATAGGCTAAGTCGGGTGGTATGAACAGCCGCCATTTTGAACCTACAGACATGCGCTGCAAGGCCTCCGTCCAACCCCGGATCACGCGGTCGACCGGAAAACTGGCGGGCTCACCCCGTTGCACCGAACTATCGAACACGGTGCCGTCAATGAGCGTGCCCTCGTAGTGCGTGGTAACCGTATCGGTCCGAACCGGCTTCGGCCCCTGGGTTTCGATCAGCACCTCGTACTGCAGGCCGGAAGACAGAGAGACCACTTCGCTGCGTGTGCCGTTGGCTTTGAGAAACTGCTTGCCGTCGTCGCTAACTTGCACCGCCGTTGCCTGCAGTTGCGCCTGCCGACGCTGCAACAACTTGTCCAACCCGGCCGTACCGTCGGCCTCCGCGACCTGCCGCTCGTTTCGACGCAGGCCATCTTCCGCGCCGGCGGTAAAGACGTCGATATCGAGTCCATCGCCGTATTGTGCGAGCAGGGATTCACCCATCGCGTAACCCAACGTGTAACTGGCTTGAGCAAGCTCTCCGGCAATCGCCGCAGCCGCTGGCTCCTCGGACACCGGCTGGCCGCAACCCGTCAACAGACCGACGAGGACCGCGACGGCTAAAATTGTTGACCGGGTCAGTTTTCCAGGGATACGCATCTAGATTCCTTCACTACTTTCGCTTTTGCCGGTTGCTCAGTGCCCGAACGACGGGTTACATTCCTTTAACAGTACCACCTATGCGTTTCCGATAGTCTCGACTCAAGTGGTTGGGGGAACCATATGACGTTCTTGATGGTCGTACCTAGTGAAATGCAGGACACTTACACCGGGTCGATCGCCACCTACATCATGGTATCGGGAAGCCAGTTGTATTGGGTAGAAAACAACGGCGGGCAGTTTCCCGCCCAAGATTAAGCGAGTTTGTTCGATGCGGTTAACACGTACGGTCACATCCTGGATTTTCGGCGGCAGCCTGGTTTTCATTGCCGCCGCCGTCACCGCGAATCCGCAAGTCGCAGATACCACACGGGTTGATGAGTCCTTCTCATTGTCTCCGCTCGAGGTGCATCCTCGCACGAGTCTCACCATCGTCGAGCAACTCCGGCACAACCACTACCTTAGAAAAGACCTCGACGACGACGTCTCCAGTCAGATCTTCGAGAAGTACATCGAGTCGCTCGATGGCGCCAAGGTTTACTTCCTGGCGGACGACCTAGCAGCGCTCGAGAAATACCGATATAAGATTGACGATGCTTTGCGGCGAGGCGACTTGGGACCGGCGTTCGAAGTATTCAATCTCTATCAATCACGTCGGCTCGATCGATTCTCGTACCTGCTTGCCATGCTCGAAGACAGCATAGAGGACATAGATTTTACCATCGATGAAGACATCGAGCTCGATCGCGACAACGCCCCCTGGGCACCCAACCAAGCTGCAATGGACGAGTTGTGGCGCAAAAGATTGAAAGCCGCCGTCCTCAATCTGAAACTGAACGGCAAAGATTTACCCGAAATTGAGGAACTGCTGACCAAGCGGTACGCCAACCGCCTCAAGCAAACCAAGCAGACCAAGAGCGAGGATGCGTTCCAACTGTACGTCAACGCGTTCGCGAGCACTTACGATCCACATACACAGTACTTTTCGCCGCGCACCTCGCAAAATTTCAACATCAACATGTCGCTTTCGCTGGAGGGTATAGGTGCGGTACTACGCACCGACGATGAGTACACCGCGGTGGTGCGTTTGGTACCCGCCGGTCCTGCCGACAAGTCCGGGCAGATCAAGCCCGCCGATCGCATCGTGAGCGTTGGCCAAGGTGACCAAGGCCCTCTCATCGACATCGTCGGCTGGCGTCTGGACGATGTGGTGGAGCTGATTCGCGGCCCGAAGGGTTCGAAAGTACGCCTCGAGATCATCCCGAGTGAAGCCGAGGACGACGGCTCGAAGATCGTCCACATCACCCGCAATACCGTTCAACTCGAAGAGCAAGCGGCCCAGAAGAAGCTTTTGACATTGAACGCGGGCGGACAAGAATTCCGTCTGGGTGTCATCGAAGTACCGACGTTCTACGTCGACTTCAAAGCAGTCCAACGGGGCGACCCCAACTACAAGAGCACCACACGCGACGTTGAAATCCTGATCGGCGAACTCATGACGGAAGGCATCGACGGTCTCGTGGTCGACCTTCGCAACAACGGCGGTGGTTCGCTGCAAGAAGCCGATTCGCTAACCGGACTCTTCATCAAATCCGGTCCTACCGTACAGGTGAAATCTGCCAGGCGGCGGCCGAACATCTATTCAGACACCGATGACGAAGCGGCTTGGGACGGGCCAATGGCGGTAATGGTCAACCGCCTGTCCGCGTCCGCTTCCGAGATTTTCGCCGGCGCCATCCAAGACTATGAACGCGGCATCATCATCGGCAGTCAAACGTTCGGCAAGGGCACGGTGCAAACCCTCATCCCACTGAACCGCGGCCAGCTCAAAATCACGGCGGCGAAATTCTACCGGGTGTCGGGTCAAAGC
This sequence comes from Gammaproteobacteria bacterium, assembly GCA_027297435.1. Lineage (GTDB taxonomy): Bacteria > Pseudomonadota > Gammaproteobacteria > Pseudomonadales > Azotimanducaceae > Azophilus. The sequence goes on from JAPUIA010000237.1 coordinate 2,967, forward strand.
ACGCAACATCAAGGCATATTGCCGGACATCGAGTTTCCGGAATTGTTCGACGTGGACCGAATCGGGGAGAGCAGCCTGGACGACGCGATGCCCTGGGACATGATTCAACCTGCCGTCTACCCTCATTCAAACGTCTTACAACCGCTGTTGGGTGATCTGCAAACGCGTCATGATATTCGGGTCGCCGACGACCCGGACTTCAAGTACGTTCGCGCGTTGGCGCTGAAGAACAAAGAACACGGCAAGAAAACTCATCTGTCGCTCAACGAAGCAACACGCCGTACCGAAAAGCAACGTGATGACAAGTGGCGCCTCGATCTCGAGAACGCGCTGCGCGTTGCCAAGGGAGATGTCGCGCTCGAGAGCCTCGATCAGTGGGACGACGAACTCGAACGAGCAGCGGCGGAACAGGCAGACAGAGACCCCAGAGACGACGCCATGCTTGTCGAGGCCGGTCATATTCTACTGGACTACATCGGCCTCACTCGTCAAATCGCAATGGTCGAAAACTTCGATCAAGCGGTCCAGTAAAAGCAGTCGGGCTGAAACTTTTCAACTTATTCACCGCAACTAAGCTCGGCGGCGAATAAGTTGAATAAGTTGAATAAGTTTCAGCCCGACCGTGGCGCGACGTCATTCGTTACGGTAACAAGAACTCCAACGCTCTCGCACTGATGGTCGACAACAACGCTTGTTTGAACGCTTCCACCGCCAGGGTGTGCTGCTGCTTGTGACCATAGCGTCTCAATGTGACGGTACGCTCAGCCTGTTCGCGCTCACCAACGATCAACAGATTGGGAATCTTCTGTGTCGTACCTTGGCGAATTTTCTTGGGCACCGTGTCGTTCGACGGAGCTAGCTCGGCACGTATCATGTGATCGCGAAGCGCGTCGACGATCTCGACTGCATAGTCATCAAATTGCTCCGATACGGTGATCACCTGTACCTGCACCGGCGCCAACCAGGTCGGAAATGCCCCCCCGTAGTGCTCGAGCAAGAACGCGACCATTCTTTCGTGGGTGCTAAACGGCGCACGATGAATGCAGTACGGTATGTGTTCGGCACCGTCCGCGCCTACATAGCGTAGAGCCAAACTCGCCGGTTGCGAGAAATCCAGCTGCACCGTCCCCAAGGATTCTTCTCGACCCGTGACAGTGGGAAACTGAAGGTCGATCTTCGGCCCGTAAAATGCGGCCTCGCCCAAACCCTCGATATAGTTGACGCCGAGTTCTTGCAGAACTTCTTCCAATATCTTCTCGGACTTTGCCCAAGCCTCCGGGTTGTCGACGTACTTGTCTTTGCCTTTCGGGTCTTCTGGGTCCCAACGCGAAAAGCGCACCACGTACCCTTCTAGCCCCAGAATCTCGTACGCTCGCTGGTACATGGCCATCACCGCCTTGAATTCCTCTTTGATTTGCGCTTCGGTGCAGTAGATATGCGCGTCGTTCATGCACATGCCGCGCACGCGCACAAGGCCGCTGACGCCGCCGGAATCTTCAAACCGGTAGACCTGTCCGTACTCGGCCAGTCGTAACGGTAGATCGCGGTAGCTGCGCGGCTCGGCCGCAAACACCTTGTGGTGGTGCGGGCAGTTCATCGGCCGCAATCGATACGCTTCCTTGACCTGCTGGTGTCCATCATGGGTCTCGATAACCTCCATGGCCGGGTACATGTCTTCGGCGTAGTAGGGAAGGTGACCAGAAGCGTAGTAGAGGTCTTCTTTAGCGAGATGCGGCGTCGCAATGCGTTTGTACCCCGCTTTGAACTCGAGTTCCTTGGCCAAGGTTTCGAGTTCATCGCGTATCACGGTGCCGTTCGGCAACCACAGCGGCAAACCGCGACCAACGTCGTTGTCGATCGTGAAGATGCCTAGCTCGCGACCGAGCTTTTTATGATCTCGAGCTTGCGCCTTTTCCCACCGAACGACAAAATCGTCGAGCTCTGCCTTGGTCGCGAACGCCCACACATAGATGCGGGTCATCATCACGTTGTCAGAATCACCACGCCAGTATGCACCGGCAACGCTGCGAAGCTTGAAGGCATCGCGCGGTAGCTCTTTGGTCGTGTCGACATGCGGGCCCTCACACATGTCGAGAAACGAGCCGTTGCGGTAAAACGACAGGCCTTCGAGCCCATGCTTTTCGATCAGCTCAGTGCCGTATTCACGTTTGTAGGGTTCGCCCATCTCATCGATTCGCGCGAGCGCCTCGGCAGCACCGAGATCTTCGCGATAGAAGCGCTGACCCTTCTTGATGATCTTCTTCATGCGACGCTCGAGTTCCGGGAAATCCTCCTCCGTGAGCGGTTCGCTCAGAATGAAGTCATAGTAAAAACCGTCGCGTATGGGCGGGCCAAAACCGAGCGTCGACCCCGGCCGCATCTCCAAAACAGCTTGAGCCAGGACGTGGGCCAGGCTGTGACGGATCTTGTACAGCTGGTCTTCTGCCCGCTCATCGCCACTGTGTTCGAACTGTGCCATCTCTTACCTCTGTTACCTCTATGTACGCCTACTAAGGCTTCGCCCATCCCACAACGAGAAAACCCCGGTGGCGGTCGCCTTCCGGGGTTTCAACCTGGTGCCTCAAGAGGCCGCCTGCAAACCGTCAAAGCTTAGGCGCCCACCTTTTTTGCGTGGTAGTCGTCCCGGTTAGGGCGGCCAGATTTCGGCGTCGTGGTTTCATAGTGACAATAATAGATCAACATCGTCGCGAGTTGAAACCGGAGATACAATGTCCCCACTGGAATTGATCGAGTCGATTCTGCAATGGGGCATACGCCTGACTGAAAACCGGTGTGGATTGAAAAGTGCCATCCTCGCCCCGACATAGGTAAATACTTACCAGGTTTAGGTCGCGAGCGCTGTGGAGATTGACGAACAAAGCGACATCATCCTACCGGACGGATCGCCCGGACGGGATGTGGTCCTGCCGCGAGACGTCCTGCCAGGGGTCATTCAGATCATCGCGCAAGAAAGTCGGCCATTCTTCCCAGGGCAGGCGATACCGTTGCTCTTGGATGCGCAAATGTGGACATCCACTCTGCAAGTCATCCGCGAACGCAAGCTGCAGGTCGTCGGTCTGATCGCCACCCGCGGCGAGTTGTCCGAAACCCTGGCGCCTGAGGATCTGTATGCAATGGGCACCGCGTGCCGCATTCATCGCATCAATCAAACCGAAGGCCATATCCAGGTCTTGTTGGAGGGCCTACAACGGTTCCGCGTCCGGCGCTGGGTCAACGACCGCACACCGCTATCGGTGAACGCTCAGTACTTTCCGGTGCGGGCGGCCAGCGACACACCCGAAGAAAAGGCCTATGCGGTGGCCATCATCAATACCATCAAAGAGCTCATCCCGCTGAATCCGCTTTTTGGCGAGGAACTCAAGATCTTCTTGGCCCGCTCAAACCCCAACGAGCCCTCGGTGCTGGCCGACTTCGCCGCAGCGCTAACGACGGCTTCCAAAGAAGACTTGCAGGAGGTGTTGGAAACGATTTCCTTGCAGCCGCGGCTGGAACGCGTCGTAGAGCTACTGCATCGCGAGGTGCAAATCGCTCAGGCGCAGATGGAGATACGCCAGCACGTCGAAGAAGCGATTCAAGGGCACCAGCGTGAAACTTTTTTGCGCCAACAACTGAAGTTCATTCAGCAAGAACTCGGCATAACCAAGGACGACAAGACCGCTGAAATCGACGAATTCCGTGGGCGTCTCGAAGGTAAGTCAGTACCCGAAACCGCCCAGCAGAGAATCGACGACGAGCTTACCAAGCTCTCGCTCCTAGAGCTCGGATCGGCAGAATATGGGGTCACACGTAACTACCTCGACTGGTTGACGGCCGTACCGTGGGGAACATACACGGAGGATACGAACGATCTGGCGATCGCCAAGCAGCGGCTTGCCAAAGACCACGAAGGCCTGGACGACGTCAAAGCGCGAATCATCGAATTCTTGGCGCTTGGCATCATGAAAGGCGACGTTACCGGTTCGATCATCTGCCTCGCCGGCCCGCCGGGCGTCGGCAAAACGTCGCTCGGTCGTTCCATCGCCGCGGCGCTCAACCGTAAGTTCTACCGATTCTCGGTCGGCGGCATGCGCGACGAAGCCGAGATCAAAGGTCATCGTCGCACCTACGTCGGGGCCATGCCGGGCAAGCTCATACAAGCGTTGAAAGATACAGGCGTGGCGAACCCCGTGATCATGTTGGACGAGATCGACAAGATCGGTGCCTCCTACCAGGGTGACCCCGCATCGGCACTACTCGAAGTGTTGGACCCCGAACAGAACAGCAACTTTCACGACCACTACCTAGACGTCGACTTCGATCTATCGAAGGTGTTGTTCATCTGCACCGCCAACCAGTTGGACACCATTCCCGCACCACTGTTGGATCGCATGGAGGTCATTCGCCTATCCGGCTATCTGGACGTCGAGAAACTCGCCATCGCCCGCAAACACCTCTTGCCCCGACAGCTCGCGCGCGCCGGCCTACGCAGGCGTGGCGACATCAAGATCAATGCCGCCGCGTTGAAAACCATCATCGAAGGCTACTCGCGAGAGGCGGGCGTGCGCCGCCTCGATAAGGCCCTCGCCGCCATCGTGCGCAAATGCATCATCAAGTTGTTGGAGGGCGCCGAGAAGCCCATCGCGGTCGGCAAATCCGACGTCTCGGAGTATTTAGGACCACCGATCTACGAGAAAGAACCGCTCCAACAGGGGGTCGGAGTGGTAACCGGGCTTGCCTGGACGGCACTCGGCGGCGTGACCCTACCGGTGGAAGCGACGCGGGTTCACAGCCGCCAAGCGGGCCTACGCATTACCGGGCAGCTCGGAGACGTTATGCAGGAATCCGCCAACATCGCCTACAGCTACCTGCTTGCCAACCGCGAACGCTTGCAGATCGATGAGGAATTTTGCAACCGGGCGTTCATTCATCTACACGTTCCGGCGGGCGCCACGCCTAAGGATGGTCCGAGCGCGGGCATCACCATCGCGACCGCCTTGTTGTCGCTGGCGAGAGGCAAACAACCGCGAATCAACGCGGCGATGACCGGCGAGTTGACCCTCACGGGCAAGGTGTATCCTGTCGGTGGGATCCGCGAAAAGCTACTTGCGGCCAAGCGTCAAAAAATCAGACGCGTAATCTTGCCGGCAGCCAATCAACGCGACTATGACGAAGTACCGGAACACATCCGCAAAGGGATCAAGGTAGACTTCGTCGTCACCTTCGAGGATGTGGTCGCGCTCGTTTTTTAATGCCCGATATTCCCAATCCGCACGCGCTCGCCTCGATGCTCCTAACGGTCGTGGCGCTGTATCTGTTCAGCCAAGACCGTATCCGTTTAGAGATATCTAGCCTCGGTCTGATCGCCATACTCGCCGTCGGATTTGCGGTTTTTCCGTATCGGGATTTCCGGTCGACGGCGTTCTTTTCCGGTTTCGGTCACGAGGCATTGATAGCCGTCTGCGCCTTAATGGTGCTCGGCCAAGGATTGGTTACGACGGGTGCGCTGGAACCCGTGGGTCGGTTACTCGGTCGGATGTGGGGCAAATCGCCCTTCTTGTCCTTTGCGGCAACGTTGCTGGTCGGTGCGGTGCTGTCCGCCTTCATCAACAATACCCCGATCGTCGTGCTGCTCTTGCCGATCCTCATTAGCGTCTGCCTACGTACTTCGACCTCTCCTTCGCGCATTCTGATGCCCATGGGGTTCGCGACCCTTATCGGCGGTATGGGCACCACCATCGGCACGTCGACCAACCTGCTAGTCGTCAACATTGCAGCCGATCTCGGGCTGCCCAGATTCGGTATGTTCGATTTCCTTTTTCCGGCAGCAATCGGCGGCGGGGTGGCACTGTTGTATCTGTGGCTCATCGCACCGCGGCTGCTTCCGGAACGCGACATTGACCTAACCGACGCCTCTCCACGCCTTTTCGAGGCGCGCCTGCACCTGAACGAGGAATCGCCCGTCGTCGGTCAGACCCTTACGGACGCCATTGCGACTGCGGGGGGTGACATGAAGGTCACGCGCATCCGCCGTGGCGGGACGTTTATCTTGCCCTTGCCCGACGTCGAACTGCGTGCCGGGGACCGGTTGCGCGTCACGGACACCCCGCAAAAACTGAAAAGCTTCGAAGACGCATTGAAGGCCACGTTGTACAGCGAAGATCACGTTGTCGACGAGGAACATCCGCTCGCGGCGGAAAACCAGATGCTGGCCGAGGTGGCCGTCGTTCAGGGCTCATCATTGGACCGTACTAATTTGCGCTTCGCGCGCTTTCTGAATCGCCACCAACTCGTGGTGCTGGCCCTGCATCGAGCTGGCAAGGATATCTGGCGACCGCGCGAAGACATCGAAGACGTCATCTTGCAACCCGGGGACATATTGCTGGTGCAAGGCCCACGGGAGCAGATCGCCGAGTTGAAGAAGAGTACGGAGTTCTTGGTCTTGGACGCCAGTATCGATCTTCCGAGTACCAGCAAAGCGCCCATGGCGCTACTGATTCTCGCCGGCGCCATCGGCCTCGCCGCGGCCGGGATCATGCCTATCGCCGTCAGCGCGGTTGCCGGTGCGGCGATCATGTTGCTGACCCGTTGTATGAATGTTGGTACCGCGATTCGCGCCATCAGCCCGTCGGTATTCTTTGTCGTGGTGGCAAGCCTGGCGCTTGGGCGCGCCCTAATCGAAACCGGTGCCACCCAATACATCACCGAGGTCTTCCTGTTCGTCACGAGCGGCGCCGATAACGTGGTGATACTCGGTGCGTTGATGTTATTGCTGACCATCCTCACCAACGTGGTCTCGAACAACGCCGCAGCCGTAATCGGCACCCCAATCGGCATCGGTATCGCGCAGCAACTCGGCCTTCCGCCAGAGCCATTCGTACTCGCCGTATTGTTCGGCGCCAACATGAGCTATGCGACGCCCATGGCATATCAAACCAACCTGTTGGTGATGAGTGCGGGCAATTACCGCTTTTCAGAGTTCGTCAAGGTGGGTGTACCGCTAACGGTGTTGATGCTGATTACCCTGACTTGGGTGCTGTCGGCGCTTTACTTTTGATGCCGACTGGGAATCGCGGCTAAAGCCGCTCCTACCGTGTCGAGCCTTGCTTCGCTTGGCCACCACGTTTCTACGTTCTCGTGCTTGGCGCTCTATCTCGCCGGCAACGACGCCAAGAGGGCAACTACTTCGTGGAGAGACCGAACGATCGTATGTCCGAGCGCTTGCACAGAGTCCGACGGGCGAACGAGATCCGGCACCTGAAATACCGTCAACCCAGCGGCCACCGCGGCCCGGACCCCGTTGTCGGAGTCCTCGAAAGCCCAACAGACGTGAGGGGCCAGCCCCAAGCGCTGGACGGCTTCGAGATACGGGTCGGGATGCGGTTTGCCGCGCCGGGTTTCGCCACCGCAAATCACGTGCTGAAACCGATTCGACAGCTTGGCGTTGCCGAGTTTCGCGATAGTCGTCTCGCGTCGGGTAGACGTCGCGAGCGCCGCGGGCACGCCGTGGCGGTCCAACAGATCGAGCACCTCCACCGCGCCGGACTTCACGACGACCGGATGGTGCAACACGCGTGCGTGATACAGATCGTGCCATCGCTCAGAGACCGCTTGCCACGGGAATCGCGCACCAAAGTTGGTGCACAAAATCTGCTCCGTCGCAGCGTATGTCGAGCCAATGCACAGATTGTATACGTCGAGATCCGGTTCCCAATCGCAATCACGGCACGCTTCCACGAAGCACTGCCGTGCGACTCGTTCCGAATCGAGCAACAAGCCGTCCATGTCGAACACGACGCCTTGCGGCCACTGGGTCGGCTCAGGCAGCGCCAGCCACCAGGTTGTTCAACACGTATTGGAGAATGCCGCCGCTCTTGAAATAGGCGATTTCATTGTCGGTATCCAAGCGGCTTCGTACCTGAATGGTTTGCTCGCTGCCGTCCGCATCCGTGACCACCAGCTCCAAGAGTTGCCGCGGGGTTATCTCGGTGACGCCGGCCGGTAGGCGTATGTCAACAACTTCGTCACCGGACAAACCCAGGCTCTTACGGCTGTCGCCCTCCTGAAACACCAAGGGCAACACGCCCATGCCGATGAGGTTGGAGCGATGAATACGCTCGAAGCTCTCGACAATGACCGCTTTGACGCCAAGCAAGCGCGTGCCTTTGGCGGCCCAATCGCGACTGGAACCGGTGCCGTATTCCTTACCGGCGAACACCACCAACGGCGTCTCTTCGCCCTGGTAGCGCATCGCCGCGTCGTAAATGCTGAGTTGATCGCCCGATGGAATGTGCACCGTATAGCCGCCTTCCACACCCTCAACCATCTCGTTGCGGATACGGATATTGGCGAACGTGCCGCGCATCATCACCTCGTGATTGCCGCGGCGCGAGCCGTAGGAGTTGAAATCGACGACGTTGACGCCGTACTGCTGCAGATACTGACCCGCAGGACTGTCGGCCTGGATCGCGCCGGCCGGTGAGATGTGATCGGTCGTGACAGAATCACCCATCAGCGCGAGGATGCGCGCGCCCGATACCGCGACCGGCTGGTCGAGATCCCCGCCCACCGAGAAGAACGGCGGTTGTTTGATATAGGTCGAGTTCTCCCATCCGTAGGTGCCGGAGTCAGAGATGTCGATGGCTTGCCAGGCCTCGGGGCCGGTGAACACGTCCGCGTACTGGCGGCCGAACATGTCCGCAGAAACTTCGGCCACCGCATCGGCTATCTCTTGATTGCTCGGCCAAATATCCCGCAGGTAAAGGTTCTCACCATTCTTGCCTTGGCCGATGGGATCGGTCGCCAAATCGATGCGGGTGGTTCCCGCGATTGCGTACGCGACAACCAATGGTGGGGATGCAAGCCAGTTGGTCCGCACTTCCTGGTGCACGCGACCCTCAAAATTGCGATTGCCCGACAGTACCGACGCGACCAGCAAGTCACCCTCGATGATCGCACTCGAGATCTCCTCCGGCAGCGGACCGGAGTTGCCAATGCAGGTCGTACAACCGTAGCCGACCAGATTGAATCCGAGCTTGTCGAGCTCATCCTGCAAATGGGTTTTCTCCAAGTACTCGGTCACCACCTTGGAACCCGGGGCCAACGAGGTCTTCACCCAAGGTTGAACCTCGAGGCCCAGCTCTGACGCCTTCTTCGCAACCAGTCCTGCACCCAACATGACCGCAGGATTCGACGTGTTGGTACACGAGGTGATGGCGGCAATCACCACGTCGCCGTGGCCCAGCGTGTAGTCGGCGCCTGTGACCTCAACCTGAACATCTTTGCTGTCGGCGCGACCCTCGAGATCGAGAGCGTCGTCAAACGCTTTGGCCATATCCGTCATCGCGACACGATCTTGGGGGCGCTTCGGACCCGCCAGGCTTGGCACCACGGTTTCGAGTTCCAAAGCCAACGTATCGGTATAGGCCGCGTCGACGCCATCGTGCCCGCGCCACAGGCCCTGCGCTTTCGCATAGGCTTCCACCAACGCCACCGTTTCCGTCGGTCGATCGGAGAGTCGCAGATAGTTGATGGTTTCTTGATCGATCGGAAAGAAGCCGCAGGTCGCACCGTATTCGGGCGCCATGTTGGCAATGGTGGCGCGATCGGCAAGCGGCAGCTGATCGAGGCCGTCGCCGAAAAATTCGACGAACTTGCCGACGACACCGTGCTCGCGCAGCATTTCGACGACCCGCAACACCAAATCGGTCGCGGTGATGCCTTCGGGCAACGTGCCGGACAGTTTGAATCCGACAACGTCGGGAATCAGCATCGAGATGGGTTGGCCCAGCATCGCGGCCTCGGCTTCGATCCCGCCGACGCCCCACCCCAGCACACCCAGCCCATTGATCATAGTCGTGTGGCTATCGGTACCGACCAACGTATCCGGATAGGCGATCGCGCGCCCGTCGACATCTTTGGTCCACACGACCTTGGCGAGGTATTCGAGGTTCACCTGATGACAAATACCGGTGCCTGGGGGCACCACGCGAAAGTTATCAAACGCCTTCTGACCCCAACGCAAGAACCGATAGCGTTCCTGGTTTCGCGCCATCTCCATTTCGACATTCTCTTCAAACGCCGCTGCATTACCGAACTTGTCCACCATGACCGAGTGGTCGATGACGAGATCGACAGGCGACAGAGGATTGATGATGCTCGGATCGTGGTCCGCGGCGACGACGGCGCTGCGCATGGCGGCTAGATCGGCCACCGCCGGTACGCCGGTAAAGTCCTGCATGAGTACCCGCGCCGGACGATAAGCGATTTCCTCTGCTTCCGGCGGTTGGTCGACCCACCCCCCTAGCGCTTGAATGTCCCCGGTCGTAACGCTGTTGCCGTCTTCGAACCTCAGCAGATTTTCCAACAGAATCTTGAGCGACATGGGCAGCTTGGATACGTTACCGATCCCAGCGGCTTGAGCGTCCGGCAGGCTGAAATAGTCGTATTCCCGGCCGTCGACATTGAGGGTCTTCTTACAGTTGAAACTATTTAGACTCATAGGTCCTCACTAAAGGTGTCGTGCTTCACCCCGGTTCAACGCCAGGGTGCAAAGGGGGCGCATATTTTGCCTGAAGAATAGCGGACGGCAATTCAAGAAAAAAACGAATAAATGGAATATGGTACGTGACTAAAGGGCAACTACCGGATATTCAGGCGTCCCGTGGCTCGGCTTTGCGGAACAGATGCTGACCACAGCGCCAGCAGTAGGTGGCCTCGCGAGAGTGACCTTCCGCCGAACAGTCCGGGCAAGTGCGGGTATTGGCGCGGCGGCGATTCGCCTCGCTCAGCTCTAACGTCACGATACCGGTGGGTATGGCGATGATGCCGTAGCCCATGATCATGACGAATGTGGCCATCCCTTGGCCCAACGCCGTCTGCGGCGTCAGGTCTCCGTAGCCTACCGTCGTCAAGGTAATCACCGCCCAGTAAATGCTTTTGGGGATGCTGGTAAAGCCGTTCTCGCCCCCCTCGATGAGATACATGAACGAACCAAACACGACCACCAAGGCCATCACCGACAGGATGAACACGCTGATCTTGCGTCGGCTCGCAACCAGCGCTTGAGTCAACAGCTCTGCTTCGCCTACATAACGCACCATGCGCAGCACGCGGAAGACACGTACCACGCGTAAGATTCGCACCACCAAGAGATATTGGGCGCCGGCAAAGAACAGGCTCAGATAGGTCGGAATGATGCCAACGAGGTCGACGATACCGAAGAAGCTTCGCGCATAGAGCCGCGTGTTGTTGATGCACCAGAGCCGCAGCCCATACTCGATGGTAAAGAGTATGGTGAAGAACCATTCGACGAGATAGAGTTCATCACCCCACGGTTCGTGGATGGCCGAGACGGTGTCTAACAAGACGGCCAACACCGACAGTAGAATGCAGATAATGAGGCCCACGTCGAACGCTTTACCGCTCGGTGTGTGGGCCTCAAAAATGACGGTACGAACCGAGTCTTTATTAAAGCTCATGCAACCTCTCGTCGTCGTGCACTTCCAGGGTACCTGGAGGCGCGCACACCCTATCGCGGCACTCTCTGGATGCGCAAGCGACGACTTTGAGTTTTAGTGGACACCCGCTCTTAGTGGACCCGCTCTTAGTGGACACCCGCTCTTAGTGGACTTTCACCTCGATCATTCGCGGACCCTCGACCTCGCGTTTGCTGATCACCAGTCTGAGTAGGCCGGCCTCGGAAGTGGCAGAGATACTTTCCTCGTCGACGTTTTCCGGCAACCGAAAGCTACGGGTAAATTTACCGAAGCGGCGTTCTACACGATGCCGCTTGCCTTCGATTTCCTTCTCGAACTTGCGTTCACCGGTCACCGATAGCACGCCGTCTTTGACGGAGACCGATACATCGTCGCCAGCAACCGCTGGAATCTCGATCTCTATTTGGTAGGCGTCCTCGGTTTCCGAGATATCCACGGGCGGCAGCCACGCCGATCGGGCCAGGTTCTCACTGGCAAGAGTCGGAAAACGCGAGAACAGATCATCGAACTCTCTGAAGGGGCTCCAGTTGACTAAATTCATGACTTGTCTCCTATTGGTCGTAAATGAATGCTCAACACACTCTAAATAGGTCCAAAACCGCGCTTTCAAAGATCTTGAAAAAAACTATTTCGCCCCCAACATGTCTAGCTCACTTGAGCACCCACAGAATCAGCCCATGACCCACATGACAGCGGACGAAAAACAAGCATTTCTGGCCGACCTGCACGTCGGCGTGCTCGGCATCAACGACCCCGGGAAGGGTCCGCTCACCGTACCGGTATGGTACGACTATGAACCGGGTGGGCAGCTTTGGTTTCTGACCGGACCCGCCTCGAGGAAGGGTAAGTTGTTGGCGGTAGGAGATCGCATCAGCCTGTGCGCGCAGACCGAGACACCACCGTATCAATACGTGAGTGTCGAGGGCAGCGTCGCCTCGATCGACGAACCTCGGGATGAGGGGTTGCCGATGGCGGTACGCTACCTGGGCGAGGAGCGGGGGCGCGCTTACAGCAAAGGGTCAGCCGGCGAGAGCGTCGTCGTGCGCATGAATTGCGGAAGCTGGCTTGGTGTGGATTACTCGAAGAGTTGACAGGTTCGCGATGACCCGCACTGTTAGCGGTCTCAAAAATGCCGTCCTGGCATTTTTGCTCCACGTTTTCTTCGAAAACCACCCATTTTCGGTACGTAAAATGATCGCGCAGCCCTGCGCTCCTAGAAGCGGTCTCATTTTTGAGGCCGCTTCTAGTGCTCTTTCGTGATGTGGTAGATGCCTTCCATCGCCGAGGTGACTCCGGCCTCGGTGAAGTGCGGTGGCACCACGTCGGTTGTGCCGACCTCTAGCAACTCGACCTTACAGCGACTCCCATACAGCGTCTGCACCTCGGATTGCTCGACGCTAAAGGGCGGCCCCGGAACTTGTCCCTGGTCGTATTCAAAGGTGAGCAACAACATGTGTCCGCCATCGGGCATGACCCGTTGAACGTGGTCCGCATAGATAGCGCGCTGCTCGAGTGGCAGGGCGACCAGGCCGCCCCGGTCGTAGGTACCGTGCGCCACGTTCAGTTGCCGGGCGCTGATTTCCAGATAATCGCCGCAATAGATGTTGAACACGTCGCCACGGTAGCGCGGCAAATCCGGCGGGTTTTCGACGATCTCGAATTCGATTTGCGCTTCGGCAAAAAATTCTTCGACCGCCAGTTCCGATAGCTCTACCCCAAACACCCGATGGCCCGCAGACTTGAGCCACATCATGTCGAGAGACTTTCCGCAAAGCGGAACGAACACAGAAGAGCCTGCCGGCAACGCAAATCCAGGCCAGTATTTGATGAGCCACGGGTTGAACTGGTCTTGGTGCCACCCGATCTGGCGGTTCAACCATCGCTCGAGCCAAAACTTAGCCTCCAACTAGCGGGTCCCCATCGAGTTGACGCCTATCGCACCGCCCTCGTTGCGAGGATCGGCCATACCACGAAAACCCTCTTTGGTCCGCATTACCGAGTTGGCATCGCCTAAGCCGAAACGCGCTCTGACCTGGTTGACGTGCCCTCGAGTTTGCAGCACTGCGAGCGTATCGGGAGAAAAACCCAGAGCCTCGAATATGACCCGGTCGGGTTGCCACTGGTGATGAAAACGCGGCCGCCCCACCGCGTCCGATACCGACATGCCGTGATCGATCACGTTCATGATCACCTGCATCGTTGTGGTGATGATCGTACTGCCGCCGGGAGAGCCCGTCGCCAACAAGATCTCGCCATCCTTCACCACGAGTGTTGGGGTCATCGAACTTAGCATGCGTTTGCCCGGCTGTATGGCGTTGGCTTCACGCCCGATCAAGCCATAGGCGTTGGGGGTATTGTCCTTGGATGAGAAATCGTCCATCTCGTTGTTCAGTAAAAACCCGGTACCCTGTGCGACGATTTTGGAACCGTAGGACAGATTCAACGTCGTCGTGTAGGCCACCGCATTGCCGTCTTGGTCGATGACCGACACGTGCGTCGTATCCGGACTTTCCGCCGGTGGTATTGCGCCTGCGCCGATGTCCGAGGACTGGCTCGCCCGCTCGGGATCGAAATCGAGGAATCTCTGCCGCGCGTAGCTCTTGTCGATCAACATCGCGACCGGCACGGGGTAGAAGTCGGGATCGCCCATATGCTCCGCACGGTCGGCATAGGCCCGCCGTTCGGCTTCGATGACATGATGAATCGCATCGGCACTGCCGAAGCCCATGGCGCCTAAATCGTACGCTTCCAGCATGTTCAGCATTTGCACGAGCAGCACCCCGCCGGAAGACGGCGGCGGCATGGAAACGATCTCGTGGCCGCGGTAACTGCCGACAATGGGTTCGCGCCACACACTGTGGTACTCGGCAAGATCTGCAGCGCTGATCAGTCCGCCGCCCCTTTGCATCTCGGCGACGATGAGATTGGCAGTCTTGCCCTCGTAAAAACCCGCCCGGCCATCGCGCCGAATCCGCTCGAGCGTGGCACCAAGATCCCCTTGCCGAAAAACATCGCCCGGCTCGTAAGGCGTACCATCCTTATTGGCAAACTGCTTCGCGCTCGCCGGGTATTTGGCAAACTTCGCATGCACCGATGCCAACGACTCGGCGAGATCTCGCGACAACACGAAGCCGCGCCGCGCGATATTGATAGCCGGCTGCACCACCTCTCTACGGCTCATCGTGCCGTATTTTTCAAGTGCCGAAAGCAGCCCGTCCACGGTGCCCGGGACGCCGACCGCCAGATGCGACGCGGTAGACAATCCGCGCACGACCTCACCATCCGCGTCCTGGTACATCTCGCGAGTGGCCCCCGTCGGAGCTTTTTCACGGTGATCGTTGGCGGCAATCGTGCCGTCGGCCATGCGAATGACCATAAATCCGCCACCACCGAGGTTGCCAGCTGACGGATGGGTCACGGCGAGGGCAAAACCCACGGCAACCGCCGCATCGACCGCGTTGCCGCCACGCCGCAAGGTTGCCGAACCAACGATGGAAGCCAGCTGCGAGCGCGAGGCCACGGCGCCAAACTCTCCGTACGCAGCATCGCGGCTGGCAGAGTGTCCCGTCTGGGCACACGACAAGACAACACAAACTGCCCAAACTCGGTACTTCATGTACATTGACAACTTCTACGACGCTTCTAGCGTGGGCGATTCTGACGTGATTGAGCCTAAAGGCAAGGCCACCTTACCCATCAGCAAACTGCGCCGGGTGGCGCTGGAACAGCAAGGTTTACTGCGCCGCGCGCATTTCGGCCGCGGTAAGAACGCCACGCTGCGCGCCATCGAACATCTCGGCTATGTCCAAATCGACACGATCTCGGTCGTACAACGCGCGCACCATCACGTGCTGAGGACCCGTGTGCCAAACTACGAAACCGCGTTTCTCGATCGGTTGCAGGCCGAAGCCAAGGTGTTCGAGTACTGGTATCACGCAGCCGCGTATCTGCCGATGCGCGACTATCGGTTTGCGCTGCCGAGAATGCGTGCCATGAAACGCCATTCGACAGAAGGTGGCGCCGGCTGGGTACGCAGCCGCGATAAGCAACTCATGGACAAGATCCTCGACCGAATTCGCATCGATGGACGCTTGCGGTCGCGCGACTTCGAAGATACGGGAGGCTCGAATGCCGGTTGGTGGGATTGGAAACCGGCAAAACGCGCACTCGAACAACTGTTCATTCAGGGTGACTTGATGATTACGGGTCGCGTAGGATTCCAGAAATCCTACGACCTGCCCGAACGCGTTCTGCCGTCCGACGTCAACGTCGACGAACCGACTACCGACGAGCTTGCCCACCACGTCGTCGGCAACACGTTGCGTGCCCACGGTTTCGCCACACTAAAATCGTTCACCCACGGACGCAAAGGCTCGGCGCTCAGACAAGCCGTGAAAAAATGTCTGGAAGACGGAGCAGTCGGCGGTCGCTTCGCCCGGTTTACAACCGCGAACGGGACTCTGTGGTACGGCGATAGAAGCTCGCTAGAACCACGAGCGCCTTCGACCAGTGCGAGCGTCAGAATACTTTCGCCGTTCGACAACGCGGTCATTCTGCGCCACCGCGCGCAAGTGCTGTTCGAATTCGATTATCAGATCGAATGCTATGTCAAAGCCGAACATCGCCGGTTTGGCTACTTCTGCCTGCCCATTTTGTATCGGGATCGTTTCGTCGGCCGCATGGACTGCAAGGCACACCGCCAAGATCGACATTTGGAAATCAGGCGACTGTTCATCGAAGCGCCGGTTGATGACGGGTTTTTGCAAGCGTTCACGGACGCTACTTGGGACTTTGCCGGCTGCAACGACTGTGTCGAGGTGTCGCTGACGAGCTGCGAACCTGGCAAGCTCACCACCCAGATTGCAACGTCGTTGAAGGCACAGTGACATGACCGATTATCACCACCCCGAATATCTGATCGGCCCCGCCGATCTCGAACCCAGCCTCGCCGATGAGAATACGCGGGTATTCGACGCGACGGTTTTCCTGGTACCCGCGGATACCGGGTATCGCGCCGAAAGTGGTCGAGCCAAGTACGCCCAAGGCCACGTGCCGGGCAGTGCGTTCATGGATCTGATCGAAACCTTCGCCGATACCAGCACGGGGCTCGGATTCAGCCTACCGAGTGCACAAAAACTGCAGGACGGCTTTCGCTCGATCGGTATCAACGACGATAGTCGAATCATCTTCTACTCGACCGGGCATATGATGTGGGCGACTCGGGCCTGGTGGTTGGCTTACTACGCGGGCTTGAGCAACATTGCCGTGCTAAATGGCGGGTTCAAGCGCTGGAAGCGTGAGTCGCGCAGCATCGAGACGGGTGCGTCGAACTATCCAGAGGGCACCGTTACGGTGCGCGCCCATGCAGATTATTTCGTCGACAAGAGCGACGTCCAAAGCGCCATCGAAGACCCGCACACAAGCACGGTCAACGCGTTGTCACCCGAGGTGTATGCCGGCACCGGAGACATGCACTACGGGCGCCGCGGGCACATACCCGGCAGTTTGAATCTGTTCTACGATGAACTGATGCAGGAGGGGGGCTTCTGTTCGGCCGACAACTTGCGCACAACCCTCAACCGACAGGGTTTATTGGACGCCGACCGGGTCATCGCGTATTGCGGCGGCGGTATTTCCGCGACTATCGATGCGTTTGCATGCCTGCTGGTCGGCAAGGAAGACGTCGCGGTGTACGACGGATCGATGTCGGAGTGGGTGCGTGAGGGCTTACCGTTGACAGAGGGCAACAACCCTTAGCGGCCGGGCCGTAGGTTAGCGGATTGCGATGGGGTTGATGATCATCTGCACCGCGCCGCGCACTTTTGCCTGCCCCAACACAAACAGGAACTCGAACGCTTCATCCCGCACCAAGGGGCCGGTGTTCATGGTTTCGAGCACGTAGATGCCGTTCTCTTTCAACAGCGTGACATGGCCCCGAAAGGGACGGTCCGGGTGTTCCGAAGGCACGACATCCAAACCCCAGGTATCCGAACCGACCGCCACTACGTTCTTGCTTGCGAGGTACTCGGCCACTGCCTCGGCCTGTCCCGGCGCACTCGCTGCCCAAGCATCGGGGTCACTGATCAACTTGGCATCGGTCCAGCCCGTGTGTATCAATACGACGTCGCCCTCTCGAACCGGTGTACCTTGTTTGGCCTCCACCGCCTTGATGTCCTCGACAGTGTAGGCCTGGCCGGCGGCAAGGTATTCGACGCCGTAGTGGCCGGCCATATCCAGCACGATGCCTCTCGCCACGAGCGGCGGAACGTTTTCGATACCGAGCTTGGTGAGCCCATCGATCGCTGCGAAATCGCTCGCATGGTTGCAGTTGTAGTAAACGCCATCGATACCGAGGTGTCCGAGCCCGTCGATCTGCGGACCGATGCCAAACCAACCGTTGAAGATGTCATCGTTGTAGGTCATCGCCCCGAACGGACGCGCACCTTCTTGTTGTCCCGGCTGTACGATCGTCAACGACAAACCACGAGGCGGAAACGCCGGCGTGTTCGCGTCGATCGTGATACCCAAGCTATAGGTCTTGCCGGTTTTAATGAGCGACGCGGCCTGTAGCACCGATTGCGGTGTCAACAGGTTGGCGTTGCCGATCTCGTCGTCACCTCCCCAACGCGACGGCTGACACGAATCTGCCGCACCGGCCGGCATGGCCAAGCTAAGGGTCAGCGCGCCGAGGCCAACCGCCACCGATTTCATCGCTTGCATCTTTCTCTCCCTCCTCAAGGAACCAGACTGCAATGTTTAACCCATATTGAGATTGAATTCACGCCCAGTTCGACCTCCTCATGCATCGCCACGACGGATTCAGCCGCCCAATACACGGAGCGGGCTCAAGTCTACGACCGATCTCAAAAATGCCGTCCTGGCATCTTTTCGAGACGGTTTGCTGCGCAAACCTCGCATTTTCCTTACGTATCATGATCGCGCATCCATGCGCTTCCTAGAAGCGGTCTCTTTATGAGAGCGCTTCTAGAGGTTTGGACTAACGCGGCGTTCCTCGCCGTGTTGGCTCTTCAACCAATAGACATCGTCGTCCCGATAGGCAATCAAGGCGTCCAGGAACTCGACCCTGGGACCGTCCACCGGCTCACCGAGCAGCCGGTCGCGTACCAGGTGCACGGTCATGTCGTGGGAAACACAGATATCCAACTGTGGCGTGCCGATCGGCGAACTGAGTTTCTCGGTCATTACGCGCAACACCAGCGTCGCGGCCAATTGCGACGGCATCATCGCATCTAGAGGCACGTCACCGGCAAACCACTGCTGCAGATAGTTGACCATCCCGCCAGCTTCAGTCATGCCCTTCCACATCTTCATCTGGTCGAGCACGTAGAACACACCCAAGGCCTCTAGGGGCCGATGCCGGGTCACGTCGCCGCCCGCTTCTCGATGACTCGTCAAGATCAGCTCTGCGGTTTCCAAGCAGCGCGCGGCGGGACTAGCATAGGCTCGAAGCGTGAGATCCTTAGGCAGCGCTTTGCCGAAGCGCAGACAACGTTCGCGGCCTTCTTCGGTCAACGGGTTCGCGAGGTCGTGCACCGCAGGATCGAACTCGCGAGCCGAATGACGCATCAGAACCACCGCGTGGTGCACACCGTTGGCAAACACGCTTTCGATCAAGCCAACCGTGGCGTCCCCGTAATCGTTCACATGCGTTCCCGTCGTGAATCGCAGTTTTTCTTGCATTACCACCGATCTCAAAAATGCCGTCCCGGCATTTTTTTCGAGACGGTTTGCTATGCAAACCTCGCATTTTCCTTTGGAAAATGGTCGCGCATCCATGCGCTCCCTAGAAGTAGTCTCTTTTTGAGACCCCTTCTAGTATCTTTTAGTATCTTTTAATATCGAAAGCATTCCAACGAACACAAGTACTCATTGATCGAAAAGGGGGAATCATGGGACGTCTGGACGATAAAGTCGCTGTCATCACGGGCTCCGGGCGCGGCATCGGACGCGAAATCGCTCTGATGATGGCGCAAGAAGGCGCCAAGATCGTGGTCAACGACCTCGGAGGCAACACCGATGGCACCGGTACCGGAAAAATTGCCGATGACGTGGTTGCCGAAATCCAAGCGGCGGGCGGCGAAGCCGCGTCCAACACCGATTCCGTAGCCGAGGTCGCGGGCGGCGAAGCCTTGTTACAGACCGCGCTCGACGCTTTCGGTGGTATGGACATTCTGGTCAACAACGCCGGAATCCTACGCGATAAGTCCATCTTCAACATGGAAGAGTCGGACTGGGACACGGTGATCGCCGTGCACCTCAAAGGCCACTACTGTTGCTCACGGCCTTTCGCCAAGTATGTTCGCGAGCACAACCGCACCGGCTGCCGCATCATCAACTTCTCGAGCGTCTCCGGCCTCTACGGCAATTTCGGACAGGCGAATTACGGCGCGGCAAAGGCCGGTATCGCCGGTTTTTCGCGGGTCTTGGCTTTGGAACTTGCGAAGTACGGGTGCACCGTCAACACCATCTCACCGGGGGCGTTGACGCGCATGACCATCCCCTTACGAGAAAATCGTGGCGAAGAGGTCGACGACTCCGACATCGAGGAAGGCGGACCCCAACATGTCGCGCCAATCTGTGTGTGGCTGGCTGGTGAAGAGGCAGCCGGCATTACGTCGGAAATCTTCCACACCGGCCGCGGCGGCGTGGCTATCATGCAGCAACCTCGAGTCATCAAGCAATTCAGGAAGGCCGCTGGCATGTGGACGCTCGACGAACTCGACAACATCGTTCCGCAGCTCATCGACGCGAAGAAGGCCAACATGGAATCAGCCGAGATTTCGGGTAAGTCGATCGAGGTATGACGCCGAGACGATCGTGTTAACCGCCCTGTTTGTGGTGTTGGTCGCTGCGGCTAACTCCGTGCAGCCGATCAACATCGAAGCCCGTCAGTTTGAAATGCTGCTGGCCGAGCGCAAGGCGGTTTACACAGGCGACGTGTACGTGACGCAGGGCAACTACACGATCAACGCCGACGAGTTAGTGGTTTTCTTCGACGAGGACAACCAAATTACCGTCATGGAAGCCACGGGTTCTCCCGCAACGCTGACCGATCGAGTCAGACAACCGCCCTTGCTGATAACCGGCGACTCACTCGACTACTTCTTCGAGGAGTCGACCGTGCGCGCTAGTGGTAATAGCATCCTCAAACAGGGCGAAGGCTCCGTGGAAGCGGACACTATCGTGTACGACCTAGACGCGGAAACCGCCCGCGCGTTCGGGGGTGAAGGCAGACGGGTTCGGTTGACGCTAGCCCCTGCGTCGCGCTAGCCGAACTGCCTTCTTCATGGATTTCGATGCGGTACGAACCTACTTCCTGTCTCGTCCGGAGGCGGTCGAGGATTTCCCTTTCGGACCCGATGTCTACGTGTACAAAATTCTCGGGAAGATGTTCGCCACGCTTGGAACGGAAGACGGGCTTGCGCGCATCAACCTGAAGTGCGACCCCGAGGAAGCCTTGGCGCTGCGCGATATCTTCGAGGCGGTACTGCCCGGCTATCACATGAACAAGGCGCATTGGAACACGGTGCTGCTGGACGGCTCCATTCCGCGAGGCGAAATCGAGCGGATGATCGATCGCTCCTATGGGTTGGTCGTGAAAAAACTCGCAAAAAAAACTCGGGAGGGTCTCGAGGTACGGCACGGGAAGGAAGTCGTGTATCGGTGATTGGCTAGAAGTAGTACAACCACCGAACGAACACGGTGCTCGCGCCGCCCGTCGTTATCGCATCACCTAGAAGGGGTAATCCGCCAAACTCATCTCCAGCGCTCCCCAGGGGTTCGACCCAGCCAAATTGCATCCGCTGATGATCGCCGGGCTCGTAGGACAAAGAGGTCTGCAACAGCGAACTGCCGTCGTGCAAGTTACCGATGACCACCAACGACTGGGTCCACAACGGATGCCATTGCAGGGTGGCGCCAACCGCCAGATAGTCACGCATCACATTGAATACCTCACCACGTCCGAGTCTCTCTAATAGCTCGGGTGGCAACGCAACCACCGACCCGGGAATATCGTCGACGCCAAAACCGTTGTGGAAGTACTCGGCGAATACGTAGGCGGTACGCTCGAGCAACGTCAGACCATAGTCGACATTGACGATGCCCGAGATCTCCCAATCGCCATCACGCAGATGGGTCGCAACGATGTCGGATCGAACCAGCGCTCCACCCATTGGAAAGCGCCCGCTGATGCCGTACACCGCATCGGTATAGTGTTTCGCGGCCACCAGTTCGAGCTCGCCTTCACCGAAAAAACCGTGCCACTTCACCGCCGCACTACCCGCTTGCCCGGTTAGATCCTCGTCGGCATCACGGCGACCTACGACGAGCAGTTGTACGTCACTACCATCTGCGAAGAGCCGCTCGACGAGCAATAGATCGTCTCCCGCCTTGTAGTCCCGGTCGACGGTCGTCGGCGCAAACGGGCTGAATAGATCCAAAGGCTGGAACACGAGGCCGTTGCCCCAACTCACGGCTTGACGCCCAAGGGTCACCGACCAGTCACCTTGTTGATACTGCATGGCCAACCGATCCAGCCGGTGCAGGCTGCGATGGCGGGAGCCATCTTCGATCTCCCAAGTGAGATCCATGACACGGCGCTCATCGTCCGTCGGGGATTGATCGAGCGTCGTCTGCGGCGCGTTGAAAAACCCGAACGAATCGCCGGAGATCAGCGTGGTGGAATGATCCACCAGAAAACGGAACGACCCGGTTTCCTGTCGAAACATGAGCCTGAGATCGATATTGGTGTCGTACGCCGGTGTCTGGTCTTGAAGACGCTGTATGTCGTGGCTCGGTAGCGCCGATGCGGTACCGAACCACTTGACACGCGCGTCGAACTCGAGCGCAAAAGTAGGCGGACTCGCGAAAATCCAGCAACTCGCCCACAGCCAGCGAAGGTATCGTTTAGGCAACCTTGGCAGCCGAATCCTCGACGATCGCGCCATCGCGTAAGTTCACTTGGCGTTGTGCGTAACTCATCACGATCGGATCGTGGGTCGCCGTCAAGATGGACACGCCACGTTCCTCGTTGAGCCTGCGTAGTAGTTGCAACAGATCCTCGGTGGTTGCCGAGTCCAAGTTGGCACTCGGCTCGTCAGCTAACAGCAGTACCGGGTTGGTGACGATCGACCGCGCGATGGCCACGCGCTGTTGCTGACCCCCAGACATATCACCGGGACGTCGATCAGCGAGGTCTACGATGTCCAGAGAATCGAGCATGCTCATCGCCCGTTCGGCCCGCTCGGCAGGCCCGACGCCCTGTAACTGCATGATGAACTCGACGTTCTCCAACGCCGAGAGCACCGGAATCAAGTTGTACGATTGAAACACGAAGCCCATCTTGTGGAGCCGCAGATCGGAAAGCTCGGTTTCGTTCAAACCGTTGAGCTCGACGCCGTCGACCGTAATGGTGCCCGCATCCGGTCGGTCGAGACCGCCAATGACGTTCAACAGCGTCGACTTGCCGGACCCGGAAGGTCCGGCGATGCTCACGAATTCACCGCGCGCGAACTCGAAATCCACGCCCCGCAGGGCGTGTACCGGCACCGATTCTTCTTGATAGGTGCGGCTGACACCTTTGCACGATACGACGATGTCACTACTCATGTTCTTGTTACCTTCTCAGTGCCTCTAGGGGTTTTATTTTTACGACCCGCCAAGCGGGATAAAGACTTGCCAGCACGCCAAACAGCAGGCTTAAGCCAGCCACCAAGAGCATGTCGCCAGCGAGTGGTATGGGTCTCATAGTGGTACGCATGCCAAACGCGTCCATACCCTCGGCAAAGCGGCTGAGATCAATACCCTCGCCCAACCAAAGGATGAACAGCCACCCGGCTATCAATCCGCATGCCACCCCAATGAACATCAAGATGCTGGACTCGAGCACCACCTGAACGATGACGCTTTTGGGACGCATGCCAACCGCTCTCAGCATGCCGAGCTCACGCACCCGCTCCATCACCGAGGTTATCAAGGTGTTGACCAGACCGAAAATCAACGCGCCCATCATGATGAAGAACCAGATGAAGATCGCCGCGTCGGCAAACACGAACATCGCCGCGGCTTGCGGTTCCAATTCGCGCCAGTCGAGCACCTCCAACCCGGTGAAGAACTCGATCATCGACGTCTTGAACTGAAACAGGAACGGCTCGCGAACGAGCCTGATGGAGAGCTCTGTGAAGACGTCGGCCCCGACCATCTTCTGCAACGTATTCACACCGGTGAAGACGAAGATCTTCTCGAGGCTGGTACCATCGGTATCGTAGAGGCCCGCAATCCGAAAACCCGCTTCTCGATTGAGCCCGTCGGCACCTTGCGTGATGATCACCAAACGTCTGCCGACGGTCGTCTCTAACTGTTCCGCAAGCGCGCGACCGATGACCACGCGTCCATCCGAACCATCGGTTAGCCGCTCACCGTCATACGCAGCCTGGCCGATGAACGAGATATCTTCCTGGTCGGGATCGATGCCGACGAACTGTATGCCACGCGTGCCGCGTTCACTCATGATGACGGCCGGCACCCGCACTCGCGCGGCCCATCCGACGAGTTCTTCTGCTGCGACATCGGGTTGCCAGTTCTCGGCAAGCACGAAGTTTTTGTCGATGTTTGGATCGTCTCGGTAGCCCTCTGCGAGGATCTTGACGTGGCCGGTCAAATTGCTGACCGCCGCATCGGCCATGTCGTATTGCATGCCTCGTATGAGACTATTGCTGACCGTAACTGCGCCAACTGCGACAATGATGGCAGCCAACAACAGCCCGTTGCGCCGCTTGTGACGCAGAATGTTGCGGGTCGACAGCTGTAACAAGAGTTTCAACGGCATGCTTGTTATTCCTGCGCCCGAAGCGCCTCGACGCACCGCAGCCGTCGCAGGCGCAGTCCAGGCACCAGCACCGCTACTTGCGTCCCGACAAACATCGTGATGACACCTATCCAGGTCGCCTCCCAGCTATAACCCGGGTACAACCGGTTCGGCATGTTCATTCCCCGTAAAATCTCCTCGGTCCCCGCGGGCAAAGGAATTCCGCTGATCCCCAACGCACCGACGAGCAACACGGCTGCGCCGATTCCGACACTGATGCCGAGCGCCCACAACCAGATCGCTTCCAGCTGTAGTTGCACCAAGATAGCCCCTGGCCGCATGCCGATGGCTTTCAGCATGCCGAATTCTGGCGTGCGTTCGAACACCGTCATCATGAAGGCATTGATGACACTGAAGGTGACGATGATGGCAATGAGCACAAATATTAACTGGACGCCAACCGCCTTGAGCTCGATGAACTGCACCATCTCGGGCATGAGCACGTGCCAGTTGAGCGTATTGAGGCCAACGGCTGTCTCCGCCACCTCTTCGGCGAGCTCGAGGCTGCTCTCGACGCCTTCCGCCAGTACGACCAACGTATGTGCTTCATCGACTTCGAGGCTCCACGCATCTTGAAAGTCGGCAATCGGTATCTGCACCAGCGCGCGATCGACGTCGACCATGCCAGTGTCGAAGATACCGACAACGCGCGCGACCGCTGCCGCCACGCCGCCCTGCTTGGCCGTGCCGAGCATGACGAGTTCATCGCCGACGCGTAAGCCTAAGTTGCGCGCCAGCACGGCGCCAACATAGGCTTCACCCGGCCCCGAAAGATAGCGTCCGTCGGCGATCATCGTCGGCAGGGTCGACCACTTGGCTTCTCGGTCCGCCTCTACGCCCATGATCTGGGCGCCGAAGCTACGTTCTTCCGCCGATACCAGCGCGAACGATTGCGCCCGCAAGGACGCTGCAACGACGCCATCCAACGATTCGATGCTTTTCCGTAAAGCGGGGGCATCCGACAGCAAGTCTTCGAGACGCGGATTGTCGTGATAGTCCGGGTGTTGGACTTGTACATGGCCAAGGCTCATGCGGGCACCGTTGTCGACCATGACGTTGAACGTGCCCATTTGTACGGATTGCGCGAAAACAAGCATCCACACGGCAAAGCCGATACCGCTGGCCATGAGCCATGTGCGCCGGCGGTTGCGCCACAAGTTGCGCCATGCAATCGCAACGATACCGTGCGCGCCACCGCGCCTCTGTTGCCTGCCAACCGTAACGTCTAGCGTCGCTTCTACCATGGTTGAGCCTTCACTCGGCAGCTCGCACCCCGGCCGCGGCCCGGAGCCAATAGATGCGCAAGGAAGAGGCGAACGCGGCGATCTGTGTGGCCGCCAGCATGACTGCGGGTGCCGCTAGGAGGCTTGCGGGGCCCAGTGCCGGGTAGATGCGATCGGTAATGTAATACTGCTTGGCGAGCTCGACGATCGCTTCTCCCAGATAGATCCCAGAACTCTGCAGCCACGCGAGCAGCGGCACCATCAGACCCATCGCAATGCCGACGCCAATCGCCCAGAGCAACAACGCCTCGATCTGTACCATCAATACGATTTTGCCCGGACGCATGCCTACGGCTTTAAGCATGCTGAACTCACGCAGACGTTCAAAGACGGTCATGGTGAAGGTATTGACGATGCTGAACGTGATGATCATCAAGACGATGGCATACATGAACATGCCGCCCAGACGATCGACGTCGATGCCTTGGCGTATCTCGGGCAAGACCTCGTCCCAGTTGCGTACGCTCAAGCCCTCGGGCAACTGATGCCCAAGCGCTTCGACAACCGCCCGGCTGTCATCGACTTGTGTGCGGACCACGATCGTGTGTACTTCGTCGCCCAGACCAAACTCGTTCTGTACCGCGGCAATAGGCACGAACAGCAAACTGCGATCCAGTTCTGAAATACCCGAGTCGAAAATCCCAACGATGTCGAGCACCATCGCCGCGACACCACCCCGCTTGGCTGAGCCGAGCACCACTATCTCGTCGCCAAGGTCGGCGTTGAGATTGCGGGCGAGCCCCGACCCGATCACGGTCTCGTCGGGGCCCGCCATCACCCGCCCGCGACTCAGGCGGTCGAAGAAGTTTACAACCTGCCGCTCCCGCTCGACGTCGACGCCGAGCACTTGCGCACCGAAACTACGCTCATCGACTGAGACCAACGCAAACGCTTCTACTCGAGCTGTCGCCGACAATACGCCCGCCTGCTGCTCCACCCTGCGCAGCGTCTCCGTCGCATCACCAATCGTCTGTTCGAACCGTGATAGTTCGATGTAGTCGGCGCGCTGTATCTGCACTTGGCCGGTCAAGAACGAAGTGGCGTTGTAGATCATGTCACCGTAGCTACCCGCCTGGAACGCCATCGAGAACACGACCAACGAGACACCGAAGGCGATGCCGCCCGCAGTCAGCCACGTGCGCCGCCGATTGCGCCACAGGCTGCGCCAGGCGATCGCAGCGACAAGGCCGCGACCCCTACCGACGTCCCGCTTCGACGCTGTGGCAGCGATTTCCGCCACTACGACCGTCCCCCACTCTGCAGATAGAACGTCGTGAACATTCGATCTTCGAGCGGCAGATCGAATACCGCCACCTTGTACTCGATCTCGGTGTAGTGATCGGGCTCGTCGAGCTTCCACATGCGCATCAGCGTCGGCATCATGCGCCCACCGAGTTCTTTGATCTCGAGCGTCTCCATGCGTTTCAAGGGCTCGAACTCTTGGTCGAAGAACGTCTGGGAGATCAGCACGTGGTCGTCGCGCACCACCCACTCCTCCTTACCCCAGACCACCGGCGCGTCATCGTGTGGCACGGCTTCTATCGTGTAAACGGTATGCCCATCGATTTGTTCGACGTTCGCAACACGCAAGCTGTAGAAGGTCAGCAAGTTGTCCGTGCGCGATAGATCGTTGTACGAAAAATCCGACCCCGCCCAACTCTGCGACATCAAGCTGAACGGCAACCGGATCGTGCGGTTCAGCTTCGGCGTGTAGGTCCACATCTTGTCGCCTTGCTTGAGGGTTGCACTACCGGCGTCCTTGGCCGGTGCGGTAAACCGAATCAGCGCGTCCTCGCGGCCGCGCGTCCAGGCGACGAGGCTCGAGGAACGTTCCCATTCGGGACGGTGCACGAACATGCTCATCTCGGAATACGATGTGAGGCCACGGTTGAGATCGATGGCACCGGCAATGATATCGTAGGCGTCCGGCACCGGGATTGCGGCGGTCTCATCGGCACCGGCAGCCATCGGCGGCAGACAACACAACATCATCAGCACCGCGCATCTCATCCTTACCCCATAAAACTGCATTGACATGGTCCTCGATTCAGGCAATATCTATATTCGCTCTAATAATTGACTGTGTCAAAACTTTCTAGCATGTCGCTACGCGAACAGAAGAAACACCGAGCCAGAGTGGACATTCTCACCGCGGCAAGCGATCTCATCGGGCGCCTTGGCTACAAGCAAGCCAAGATGCGGGATATCGCGCAAGCCGCAAATATTAGCTACCAGACACTGTACAACTACTTCCCAACCAAGGCGCTCATCCTGCAGGAGTTGCTGCTTCAGGAGGTAGCGGATACCGGCGGGGAGATTGCCTCGCTGACCGACAACTACGACGGCGATCTGCTCGAAACGCTGCAGCGAATCAACGCCGTCCGGATCGAGATGGTTTGCCGCCACGACCGGAATCTGTGGCTCGAAGTGTTCCTCGATCTCCTCAAACAGCAACGGGAGGCGACGCAACTCGCACAGCTTATCGATTCCGCCGCTCACGAAGCCTTCGGTATTTTCTTCACTACCGTGCAACAGCGCGGCGACCTTGACGCGGCCTTGGACGTGCGACTGTTGGCACACATGCTGTTCGCGCTGACCGAGCAAGCCTTTCTGCAGTACTTCATGATTCCGTCCATGTCGACCGCGGATCTCATCGAGTCGATCAACAAGCAAACGGCGACATTGGTAGGCCCTTATCTCGTCAGCGAGAGTGCTGCATAACGTCGGGCTTGGGCCAATCGGTATCGAACCCGGCCTCGATGAGAACCGCAATGCCTTCCGCCATGCCCGCGCCTACGGTCGCCGTGCCGTGCGAGTCGTCTCCCGGCACGCAAACGATACCAAGCTCCTTGGCCAATCTTAACAAAGGTTCGGACACATAGGGTTCGGGCTGACCTTTCGCCAGCGCACGCACGTTGAAATCGAGTATTAGGTCGAGCTCGGCAATCCGCTCCAGGTTGCGTGCCGCGCGTTCCCAAACGTTGGGGTCCTGCAACGTTTGCGCATAGTCCCCATCGTGAATTCGAATGAGGTCGAAGTGCCCCACCACGGCCGGGCGAAACGCGTCGATGAGCTCAAGCTGCAGATCAAAGTAGTCGCAATACATGGCCGCCATGCCGCCGGCCTTGGCCACGGCATCGAGATAATCGCCAGGGGAGGCGTCGAAGGGCACGTCGTTGACGTGGTGCACCGATCCCACCAGGTAATCCGGGTGGAATTCCTCGACCAAGGCGGCGACTTCGGTCTGATAGCCGCTGTAGGCTTCTGTCTCGAACGCCACCATGATGTCGATGTCATCGGCGTACGCCGACTGCAAGCGTCGTGCCTCTTCGAAATAGTGCTCGAAGCGATGGAAGGCCTCTGCTTCATCGAACCCGTGGGCGAGTTCCTCAACGGCTAAGAACGCATCGCTCGATGCCATGTGCTCAGTCAGTGCGATCCATACGAATCCCTGGCGGACGTACTCTGCAACGACGGCCTCGAGGGGGTCCTTGGCGTGGCTGCAAAACTCACCGCTGTGGCCCCCGTGTACCGAGACTTTGTCGACCATGAGCTTGGCCTTGATCTGATAATCGCGTCTGAAGGTGCTCCTACCAGCTAATCTCACTTGATAGTAGGTAGGGCGCCTCAACCGCGATAATTGACCATTGACCTCGTGGACACAAGGGGACGCCGGCGACGCGCAGCCGCTCCCACCCAGGAATTGCGGGACTACCAGGGTTGCTTTTTGACGGCTTCGGTATGTTCACCAAGTTTGGGCGAAGGTAAGTTCAGCGTAAGTTCGGCGTCGGAGAAGCGGATCGGTGTACGCACGCTGGGCACTCCGTCTATTTCGATCTCGATACCCCGGTGTTTGATCTGCGGATCGGCGAACGCATCCGCGACGGTGTTGATGGGGCCTGCCGGCACGGCAGCCTGCGTAAGACGCTCAATCAAATCGTCCCTGGCAAATTGTTGCGTCCGTTCCGACAGCAAGACTTCGAGCGCTTGGCGATGCTCGACGCGCAGTTCGTTGCTTGAGAATCGCGCATCGCTTACCAACGTCGGCAGCTGCAAGACTTCGGCCAGCCGTTCGAACTGCGCATCGTTGCCGCAGGCTACTATCAGGTGGCCGTCGCGGGACGGGAACGTCTGATACGGGGCGATGTTGGGGTGCGCGTTGCCAAGCCGCGTTGGCGACGTTCCCGAGGCAAGATAGTTGAGTGCCTGATTCGCAAGCACGCTCGTCATGCAATCCAACAGCGCCATGTCGACGTGTTGTCCACGGCCGCTGGTTCGTCGTTGTGCAAGCGCCGCTTGAATACCGATCACGCCGTACAAACCGGTAAACAAATCGGCAAACGCAACACCGATTTTCTGCGGCTCGCCATCGGGCTCTCCGGTAATGTCCATGATCCCGGACAAGCCTTGAATCATGAAGTCGTAGCCCGCCCGCTCCGCATAGGGCCCGTCTTGTCCGAACCCGGTGACAGAGCAATACACCAGTCGCGGGTTCAATCGCTCGAGAGTCGCGTAGTCGAGGCCATACTTGGCCAACCCTCCAACCTTGAAATTCTCGACGAACACGTCGGCCTCTGCAACAAGCTCCCGAACGAAGGCTTGATCGCTTGCCTTGTTCAAGTCCGCCACAACGGACCGCTTGCCACGGTTGCAAGAATGAAAGTAGGCGGCGGAACGTTCCTCGCCGCGTTCGATGAAGGGTGGGCCCCAACCGCGGGTATCGTCGCCTTGCGGGCTTTCGATCTTGATGACGGTTGCACCTAAATCGGCAAGCGTCTGACCGATCCAAGGGCCCGCGAGGATGCGAGCCAACTCTATGACCTTGAGCCCCTCCAATGGTGCAGCGGCCATCTCGACGCCTCAACGACGACGGCGGGTAAGGGGAATGACGTTGTCGCCTTTAACTGCGTGTTGTTTGAGGGCAAAGGCAATCTCCCACGTGAAAGTGCTCTCACCCTCTCTCAAGAAGCCGCGAAATCCATAGCCGTTGGATACGTTGAAAAGCGCAAAGGTCGCGTGCTGGGTGCCGCCGGCGTTCCATAGCAATCCCAAATTGGGCACGCTCTCGAGTTTCGCGACACCGTCTACGGCAACACCACCGACACGTGCATCTATCGAGTAGGTACCGACCTCATTCGAAGCGATGCGAATGGATAGCTCCCTTTGCGGAGCATCCTTGAGCGTGTAGCTTCCCGATAACGTGAAACCACCGGCGTCTTCTTCGACCTCGACGTCGACCTCAAGCTGTTCGCCGAGGCTCGCCCCCTCCACCAACAGGCTGCCGCGCCCAAGCCACTGACCTTTTCTCAACAACATCAGGTGCCGGATCCGATGTGTACCGGAGCGCCAATTGGATCTACGCACCGGCTGTCTTTGTTGCGGGCATTGTTCACATACGTGGAGACGGGAATGGCATCCAGCGCCATGGGCAGCCGGGACGCGAAGACGTCGATCAGCTCCTCGCCATCGACCCCGCGATCCAGCCAGCGGTGGGCATCGCCCAGCGACAACATGACCGGTTGGCGACGGTGCACGAATTCGAGGGCCGCATGTGCAGCGGTCGTCATGACCGTAAAACTCTCGATCACCGCACCCGTCGTTTTGTCGTGCCATCGGTCCCACAGCCCCGCAAGCAACATGCCAGCGCGCTCGCTCGGCGTGATGAAGAACGGGCACTTCTGAGCACCTGCGGCGACAGGAGAAGTGCCTGCGGCGGAAGGGATAGTGTTGGCCTTCTGCCATTCGTAGAAGCCCAAGATGGGCACAACGCAACGACGTTTCTTGAACGGTTCCTTGAATGCCGGGCTCTTGTGCGCGGTTTCCGATTTGGCGTTGAACATGCTGTACTTGGTCGACGGCTGCTTCGCCCAGTAAGGCGTGAGCCACCAACGCATGGGCACCAGTTCCGGTTCGCCGGCCTGATCCAGTCGCAGGACCGTGACGGTTTCTGTGGGTGCCGTGTTGAAGTTGTCCGGACCGGGATGCTGCAGGCCGACCAATTCCATCATAAGGGTCGACAACGGGTCAGTCGTGACGTTGAAGCGTCCGCACATTGCTAGAGCAGTTCCTTCACGTCGCTCATGTCGGCGGGGGTCAAGCGCCAATCCTTCGCCGCTTGAACATTACCGGCAACCTGGTCGGCGGTGGTCGCGCCAGCGATCACCGAGCTGATGACCGGCTGACTCAAGAGCCACGCAAACGCCAGGTCCAGGATCGTATGCCCGCGTTCTTCGGCGAACGCCGACAGTCGGTCGAGGACGTCGAAGTTGCGCTCGGTCATCGACCGTTTCTGAATGCGTTCCGCTCGTGCCATTCGGGAGCCTTGGGGCGGTGGTTCATCGCGTCGATACTTGCCGGTCAACAACCCGCTCGCCAACGGGAAGTATGGCAGCATGCCGAGTCTAAAGCGTTCGCACGCTGGCAGTACCTCGTGCCGCACCGCTCGTTCAATGAGGCTGTAGTGGTTCTGCGCCGTCACGAACGACGTTGAGCCGGTGGTCGCCGCGACCCAATGCGCATCGGCAATCTGCCAGCCAGCGAAGTTGGAATGCCCGATGTAACGCACCTTGCCTTCCCGCACCAGATCGTCGAGTGCGCTCAACGTCTCATCGATGGGCGTATCCACATCAGGCAGGTGCATCTGGTAAAGATCGATGTAGTCCGTGCCCAGTCGCTCGAGGCTAGCCTCGACCGCACGCCGCACGTGATGACGCGATCCGCCACGGTCCTGACGGCCTTTGCCCATGGGAGATCCGAACTTGGTCGCGATCACGACATCCTGGCGACGCGCGCCGAGTGCTTCGCCTAAAAATACTTCCGAGCGACGCTCACCGTACACGTCGGCCGTGTCGAAAAAGTTGATGCCGCAATCCAGAGCCGCATCCACGACCCGTTGGGTATCGGCCGCATCGACCCGGCCACCGAAGTTGTTGCAGCCTAAACCGACCTCCGAGACCAGGAGATCGCTGTTGCCTACGCGTCGAAGCTGCATCCGCCGCTACCCTTGATGCTTGCCAAGTTGCCATCCGAGCGCACCGAGGGCTTGTGCCGCGAACTCGGATGGCGCTGGCTCTAGTTGTGTCGCCATTGTGTCGTTCCAACGATTCAAGAAGCCAAACATCGCAATGACGCCGACAATCTGCACGATTTGCCGGTCCGTAAAGTGTTCACGCAGCGCCGCAAAGTGGTCCGAATTCGACTCGTTGGGTACTGCACCCGCCGCGAGGGCTAGCGCGACCACCGCCTTCTCGGCTTCGCTGTAGTGAGTGCTTGTCTCGAAGTTGAGTAGATCATCAAGTTTGTCTTGCCCGGCACCAAGTCGGTGAGCGCTATGTGACGTGTGCGCCTGACAGTAGCGACACCCCGAACTGACGCTGGTCGCATAGGCAATCAGCTGCACCAGTTCGGGTGGCAAACTCTGCTGCGGGTCGGTCTGGGCGGGTACCACGCTTGCCAGCCTCTTCATGAGCGGCTGCAAGTCTCCGCCGAACACGACGTTGGCGAGCATCGAGAACGCCACCGGCAGCTGCGGCATGTGGGCCATGGTGAGCATGCTGTTCGGCACGAATCCCATCGCAGCCTCGGCGCCTTCGAAAACCGGCGCCAAGCCCGGCATCTCATCCATCGAACGCGGTGCTACGTGAGCCATGTGCGACCTCCCTCTGCTTCAGTGCCATCTCAACTAGCAGCGTGTCTTTCGACACGCTGCTACTGTTTACGAGGCGGTGGCTTTTTGCAACTGCTTCATCGTGCAAGGCAACCCGCGTTGCGTTTTGTACCGTGATCCGCAATGCTTTCGCTGTAGGTGGATGTGGGGGAACACATGTCTGAGGCAGCTCTCGAAGAATTTCGGCTCGAAACTCGAGCTTGGCTCGAGGCCAACTGTCCCTCTGGCGCCAAAGGCGAAGGACAAGTACCCACCGGCAGCAGCAAGATCGCCATCGATGACCCCGACGTCACTCTGTGGCTCGAACGAGCCGCCGAGAAAGGTTTCACCGTACCGACCTGGCCGGTCGAGTACGGCGGCGCCGGGCTGACTACACAGCAGTTCGTAGTGGTCGTGGAAGAGATGCGCCGCATCGGCGCACGGGCCCCGCTCATGGGCATGGGCACGTCACTCATTGGACCGACTCTACTGGAATTCGGGACCGAGGCGCAGAAGGACAATCACCTGCCGAAAATCGCCCGTGGCGAAGTAGGCTGGTGCCAGGGATATTCCGAACCCGGTGCCGGATCCGACCTGGCGAGCCTGCGCACCCGTGCCGAGGACAACGGAGACCATTTCATCATCAACGGGCAAAAAATCTGGACCTCGGGTGCCCAGTCTGCTGACTGGATGTTCGCGCTGGTGCGCACGGACCCGGACGCCCCCAAACACGAGGGCATCAGCTTCGTGTTGCTCACGATGGATCAACCTGGCGTCACGATCAAACCCATCAAGCTGATCAGCGGCAACTCGCCGTTTTGCGAGACGTTCTTCGACAACGCCATCGCCAAGAAAGACGACCTGGTGGGCGAGCTCAACAAGGGTTGGACCGTCGGCAAGCGGCTGCTGCAATACGAACGCGCCGGCATGTCGCAGTTGGTCGGCAATCGGCCACAGGATCCCGGGCCAACGCTGGCGGAAGTGGCGAAGTCGTACCTGGGCACGGAGGACGGCAAAATCGCCGACGCGGCCCTGCGCCATCGGGTCGTCGTGCACGACATGAACAGTCAGGCTTTTCGCCTGACCCAGCGCCGTACCGTCCAGGAGGCCGACGAGGGTAAAACGCCAGGTCCCGCCACCTCTATCTTCAAGATGTACGGCACCGAACTTCAACAGGACAAGTCTCAGCTGATGTGCCAGTTGCGTGGGACCCAAGG
Organism: Gammaproteobacteria bacterium; assembly: GCA_027297435.1. Taxonomy (GTDB): domain Bacteria; phylum Pseudomonadota; class Gammaproteobacteria; order Pseudomonadales; family Azotimanducaceae; genus Azophilus. The sequence continues at coordinate 37,496 of JAPUIA010000237.1, forward strand.
CTTAGGCTGGAACGGCGCAGGCTTCACGGCCGAAGACCTCGAATGGACACGTAGCTGGCTGTCGACCCGAGCCGCATCGATCTACAGCGGCACCAATGAGATTCAAAGGAACATCATTGCCAAGCGGGTGTTGGGTCTGCCGGACTAGGCGACCATGGCGATGAAACCCCCGGTCGCCCTCAGGCGGCCGCATCACTTCACTCTCCACGACATCACCGTGCACGACCCTTATCACTGGTTGAAGGATCCTGGCTATCCAGACGTGACCGACCCGGACGTGCTCGACTACCTGAGCGCCGAGAACGCCTACTTCGAGGACTACCTGGGCCCACATGCATCCCTGGTCGATGAGCTGTTCCAGGAAATCAAAGGCCGCCAGCCGGAAGAGGATGAATCGGTACCCTATCGCAAGGGCGGCTATTGGTACCGTTGGGTCTACCTTGCGGGTGCGCAATACCGCACGTGGCTGCGTTCGACCACGACCGATCCGGAAGGCTGGACCGTGATGCTCGACGAGACGACGCTGGCAGAGCAGCACGATTATTTCAATCTCGGTGGCTTGGCCGTCAGCCCGGACGGCAAATACCTCGCGTGGAGTGCCGATTGCAACGGCTCGGAGCGCTACACGCTCAAGGTCAGAGACCTCGTGACCGGCGAAGATCTCGCCGAGACGATCGAACAGACCATAAACTCTCCCGTTTGGTCACAAGACAGCCAACACCTCTTCTACCCGGTGGTCAACGAGCAGTGGCGTCCGTATCGGGTGTGCCGGCACCGCATCGGCAGTACGCCGAAAGACGATGTGATCGTCTACGAGGAAACCGACGAGTCATTCTTCGTGGGCGTCGATGAAACCCAGTCAGAGGCGTTCATCCTGATCTCCACCGGCGACCACGTGACTTCCGAAGTGCGCTACCTGTCCGCCCACACACCCACCGACGAACCACAACTGATCGCTGCGCGGCGCACTGGGCACGAGTACTACGTCGATCACCGAGAGGGACGGTTTTTCATCCGCAGCAACCGCCGCCACAAGAACTTCGATATCGTCAGCGTTGCCGACGAATCGCCAGCGGAAGCCAATTGGCAAACCGCGATCGCGGGCGATCGAGAACGCTATCTGGTTGGCCACCTCTGTTTCAAGGACTACTTGATCGTCGGGCTGAAAATCGACGGACTCGATCAAATCCTCATTCGTGATCTCACGAGCGGCAAAGCCGACGCCGAGCACCATATCGAATTTCCTGAAACCGCCTACGACATTCATTTTGGCGCGAACGCCGAATACGCAACCGACACGCTCCGGCTCGCCTACAGCTCGATGGTCACACCAACGACTGTTTACGACTATCAGATCACCGACAAAGCGCTCGAGGAGCGCAAGGTGCAAAAGATTCCGAGCGGCTACGACGCCGCAAACTACACAGCGGTCAGACTTCAAGCGCGGGCACGGGACGGCGTGACGATTCCCGTCAGCCTGGTCTACAGGAAAGGCCGCGAGCAACGCGGCTTGCTCTATCTTTACGCCTATGGCGCCTACGGACATGCGGTTGCCCCGAGTTTTTCGCCGAACCGTTTGTCGCTGCTCGACCGGGGCTTTGCCTTCGCCATCGCCCACGTTCGCGGCGGCGACGATCTCGGTTACCACTGGTACGAAGACGGCAAACTTGACAAACGGACCAACACGTTCAACGACTTCGTGGACGTAGCACGCTTCCTGATCGACGAGGCGTGGACGAATGCCGGCCGAATCGCAATCGGCGGCGGTAGTGCCGGCGGCGAACTCATTGGCGCGGTCGTCAACCAAGCACCTGAGCTGTGGGGCACGGTGGTGGCCCACGTGCCCTTTGTGGATGTGCTCAACACCATGGTCGACGCGAGCTTGCCGTTGACCCCGATGGAGTGGCCGGAGTGGGGCAACCCCATCGAGGACAAGGACGCATTCGAGTTCATCCAATCCTACTCGCCTTACGATCAGCTCGAACCCGGCGCCTATCCACCCATGTTGGTGACGGCTGGATTGAACGATCCACGCGTCACCTATTGGGAACCGGCGAAATACGTCGCAAAGCTTCGAACGTTGAAGACCGACGACAACCCGCTACTGTTGAAGACCAACATGGGTGCAGGCCATGCAGGTCAATCCGGACGTTTTGATGCCCTCAAAGAGGTGGCGGAGGAATATGCGTTCTGCTTGCTCAATCTGAAGGACGACGGGTAGGAACGCTTAAGATGAGAAGCGTGAGAAGCGGCCGGGCCGCAGAGTTAGGCGGTTTGTTGAATCTTGGCTTCGTATGCCTGACGCATGCGTTTCTTGATGATGTTCTGTACCACGGTGACCGTGGTCCAGTCGTGCATCATGGCGCGACCGCAACCGTCACATTCAATGTCCTGCTGGTCGGTCACGAGGTCTAGCAGCGCGCTATAGGATAGACGCGAGATACTCTTGCAACTGGAACACTCCAGTCCAACAGCAGGGTCTATGCCTATGTAGTCCATGACGCGGAACTCCTTTTCTCGTCATCTCGGCTCGCACTATTGTATGTAAGCTGAGTCTCGATCCGGACTTCTCCTAGCCGATTTGTGATCCGGTTCACACGCATTACATGATCTCATCGTCCACACGCGGCGAGCTCATCGCGAAAGGCCGGCGCAGCGATTGCCGCCAGCTGGGCGACACGCTCGCCGAGATCTCGTCCTTGCAATTCGGCAACGCCAAATTCCGTGACAACCATGTCGACGTCCGTGCGCAACGCCGTCACGACGTCCACACGCGGCACGATGCGCGACACCTCGCCACCACGTGCGGTGGCATTCATCGCAACGATGGAGCGACCATCACGCGAGGCCTTGGCCGCGCGCATGAAGTCGACCGAGCCACCGGTTCCCGATATCTGGCGACCGTTGGCCACTTCCGCGTTCACTTGGCCCATCAGATCGACTTCGACCGCCGAGTTGATGGAAACGAACTGTGTCAGCTGACGGATCACGGTCACTTCATGCGTGTAGTTGGCGCCCTTGAACCGCACGGACGACGTCTCGGCCAGCCAATCGATGAGCTCTTGCGATCCCAACGCCATACCCGCAACGTGCAAGCCTTTGTCGATCGGCTTGTTAGCACCATTGACGATGCCGGCTTGGACAAGGCGCATGCCGCCGTCGTCGATCAGGCCGCCGTGCAGCCCCAAATCGTTCTTGTCACCCAGTTCGCCGAGTATCGCCGCTGGTATGGCTCCGATTCCGGTCTGCAGACAATCACCGTCACGGATGAGACCAGCGACATGCTGGCCGATCTCTCGAGCAGCCTCATCGATGGTTGGATGGGGCGCCTCGAACAGAGGCCGGTTCGTGGTCACCGTAGCGTCGAGTCGACTCTCATCGATGAGCGGACAACCGGCCGGCGCCACAAACCCCTCATTCACTTCCGCCAGCACAAAGCGCGCAGTCCCGAGTACGGCTTCCGCAAAATCGACGTTCGGCCCCAACCGTAAGCGTCCGTCGTGCCCGTACGCTGCTTGAATGAGCGCGACGTCGATGTCGGCCAACAGATAGTCGTAGACCGCTCGCATCTGCATGGGAACGAAATGCAGACGCGCCTTATCCGCACCCTCGAGGTGCGCGGTCATGAACACCGTGGTCATCTCGAAGCTCGGATGCCATGCGGTGAAATCGGTTCGGTTGTAACCCGCAAGAGGAAACTGCACGAAGTGCAGGTCATCCGGCAGATCCGCGTCCCTCATCAGCTCGAGCAGACCGGTGGGCTCGTTGCTGCTACCGGCAACGAAAATGCGTTGGCCCGATTGCAGGCAGCTCATATCGATACTCAACCCAACGCCTCGACGACCTGGTCTAGGTATTCGGCATTGTCGATTTCCAACGCCGCCAACGCCCCGAGTTCCGCCTTGGCGGCGGTATCGCCGGCTCCATCCGCCAACCCCAGCCAAGCAGCGTTGCCTTCCCGCTCGGCGCTCGCCTGAATCTGCAATTGCCGAGGCACCTCCAGCCCGTCGAATATCTGGAAGTAGGTGCTCCGTGCCTGGGGCAGGGCAGCCTCGATCGCCGGCAGGTCTTCGGCGATTACCGCAAACAACGCATCGGCGCGCCGTGCGATCTCGTCTTCACGTGCGGCGCATTCGAGCAATCCAGGCGCATGTGCCGGCAGGACCGAAGCCCAGTACCGGTACCGATCTGCCGCGCCGCGCTCCAGGCGTGCCAAGAACCGCGGCACCGCGGCCGCCGGTATCGCGCTGATGTATGGCGCCAACAGCTCGCCGAGATTCGGTATTGCGTCACTCACCCGAGCATCCTCCCAAGTTTCCCCAGGCCGTTTTTACCAAGGCCTTGCACGGAAAAAAACTTGCATTTTCCGTGATTTACCCCACCGGACGCTCTATCCACCGATCATATTGATCGAATCCGAGCCACGTTGCTGCCAGCACGGTGTCACTAAGGGTGCCTTATAATCGACGCCATGATTCGGGGAGTATGGGCAGATTTAACGTCTTTGTTGAGGGTCGAGGCCGCCGGTGCGGGTCGTTTCATAGGCGGTCATTCAGGCGTCAGTCGCCATCGGGTGTACGGCGGACAATTTCTCGGGCAGGGCTTGATGGCGGCCGCCAATGGTCAAGCAGAACCCGCGCGCTCGCTACATGCGTACTTCATCCGGGCCGGTACCACGGAATTGCCAATCGAGTATCGAACCGAGCGGCTAGCTGAGGATTGCGTCGGCGTGACGGCGACGCAGCGAGACCGAACGATCTATCTGATGGACGTGTTGTTCGGACCGCCCGCCCCGCCGGCCGTTCATGCGCCACCGCGGATGCCGGACCCTGATCGTTGCATTCCTCGCGCGGAAGGCATACGCGGGTTGCCGACCGATACCGACGCCAGCTGGGCGGTCGCGGATTCGCCTTTCGACAATCGGTTCGTCGAGAACATCTGGGAGCGTGCCTACGCTGCACCGGGACACAACGTTTGGTTCGCTGTCCCTGGCAGCGCCGGAGAGCCCGACAATGTGGGCGCATCCGTGCATCTTCAGCAGGCCGCACTCGCCTACTACTCCGACGACACCATCATGGACAACGCGTTGTTTCCTCACGACTGGATGCAAAGCTGGCAGAACCTGCAAACGACGAGCCTGGATCACTGCCTGTGGTTCCACGCACCCTTGGATCTGACGCGCTGGATTCTGCACACCCAAGACAGTCCAGTCGCCGACGGCGGCCGTGGCATGACGCGCGGTCGCATGTACGACAAAGACGGCACGTTGCTTGCGAGTGTTGCACAAGAAATCCTGATGCGGCACCCATGAGCGTTCTGGAGACTTTCCATCCGACCATCAGCAGCTGGTTCTCGAGTCAGTTTGCAACCCCCACCAACGTGCAGGAACGCACCTGGCCCGTGATCGCGGCGGGCGAGCATGTGCTGGCAACGGCCCCCACGGGCAGTGGTAAAACGCTGACCGCGTTCCTCTGGTCTTTGCATCGCTTCGCCAACGGTGACTGGGCGCCGGGTCAGACCCGCGTGGTGTACATCTCTCCCCTAAAGGCCCTGAACAACGATATTCAGCGCAACTTGCTCGCCCCGCTGAGCGATCTCAAAGCCAACTACGACTTTCCGAGCATCAGCGTGCAGACACGGTCCGGCGATACCTCCCAAGGCGATCGGCAACGCATGCTGCGAAAACCGCCGGACATTCTGATCACCACGCCCGAGAGTCTCGCCCTGCTTCTGACGACCACCAAGGGGCGTCTGGCGTTGGCGAACGTGGAAACCCTGATTCTCGACGAGGTGCACGCGATCGTCGGCAACCGGCGCGGCGTACAGCTCATGACCTCGGTCGAACGACTCGCCCATATTGCCGGTGAGTTTCAGCGCATCGCGCTTTCCGCCACCGTGCGGCCGCTCGAACCGGTTGCCGCCTACATCGGCGGATACCGGCTGGACGGGTCGCCGCGCCCGATGACCCTGGTGACTGCGGACCAAGACAAAGACATCCGGTTTCGAGTGCGCTTTCCGGAAGACGCGCGCAACGCCGCACAGAACGGCAAGAAGATCTGGGACCCCTTATCGTCGAGTTTCCGCGAGCTGATAGAGCACAACCGTTCGACGTTGTTTTTTACCAACAGCCGGCGCTTGGCCGAGAAGATCACGCTGAAAATCAACGAAGACCAACCGGCGCCCATCGCCTACGCCCACCACGGGTCGCTGGGGCGGGAAATTCGCGCCGAAGTGGAAAGCCGTTTGAAGCTGGGGGAGCTGAAAGCCATCGTGGCGACCAGCTCACTGGAGATGGGCATCGACATCGGCCACCTAGACGAGGTGGTCATGGTGCAATCGCCGCCGTCCGTGGCGGCCACCCTGCAACGCATCGGGCGGGCCGGACACCGTGTGGGCGAGGTGAGTCAAGGCACCCTGTATCCCACTCACGCGCAGGACTTTTTGGAAGCTGCGGTACTCGCCGACGCGGTAAAGCAACGCGACATCGAACCCATTACGCCGTTGGTAAACCCGTTGGACGTGCTCTGCCAGGTCATCATCTCCATGTGCGCAAACGAGACCTGGGAAGTGGATGAGATGTTCGGCGTGATTCGCGCGAGCACGCCCTATCACGACCTGCCGCGCGAGCGTTTCGATCTCATCGTCGACATGCTCGCCGGTCGCTACGCCGGGTCCCGGGTACGCGAGCTGAAACCGCGCATCGCCTATGATCGGATCAACCAAACGGTCAAAGCCAATAAAAGTGCGGTGTTCGCACTCTACAATTCGGGCGGTACCATTCCCGACCGCGGCTACTACCAACTGCGCCACGCCGATTCTGGCACCGTCATCGGCGAACTGGACGAGGAATTCGTCTGGGAGGCGACCACCGGCCAAACGTTTACGCTCGGGTCGCAGAATTGGCAGATCATGCGCATCACCCACAACGACGTCATGGTGCGTGCCGCCAAACCGGGCAGCACCGCACCGCCGTTCTGGCGCAGCGAATCTTTCAATCGCAGCTTCTACTTTAGCGAGCGTATCGCCCAGTACCTCGAGATGGCTGAGGCTACGTTCGTCAAGAAAGACGAAGCAACGCTAAAAACCCAGCTGTCCGAGCAGGCCTGCTTCGACGCTATCGCTGCGGAGGAACTCATCGACTATCTCGCTCGGCAACGGGAGGTGAGCCAGGCGCCGTTGCCCCATCGCCACCACCTATTGCTGGAGCTGGTGCATTCAGGACCGGCTGGTTACCGCGGCCCCGACCTGCAGCAGCAGGTCGTCATACATACGTTTTGGGGTGGCCAACTCAACCGCCCGTGGGCGCTTGCCTTGGAAGCGGCGTGGCGCACGCGCTATGACACTGAACCGGAGATACACGCGGACAACAACGCCGTCGTCGTGCAATTGAAGCAACAGGTTGATCCAACCGACTTGTTGTCGCTGGTCACGCCGGACAATCTGGAAACGCTATTGCGCGAATCGCTCGAGGGCTCAGGGTATTTCGGCGCACGCTTTCGCGAATGCGCAGGTCGAGCACTGCTTCTCACCAAGCAGCGCTTCAACCAGCGCCTGCCGTTGTGGATGAGCCGTCTGCAGGCAAAAAAGCTCATGACCGCGACCAAGCAATACAGCGATTTTCCGATCCTGTTGGAAACCTGGCGGACGTGTTTAGCGGACGAATTCGACCTGCCCGCCCTCACCCAGATGCTCGAAGAGCTTCAAGACGGAGTCATCGACTGGTCGCTGGTCAACACGACCACACCCAGCCCGTTCGCGTCGAACGTGACCTTCGATCAAGTCAGCCGCTACATGTACGCCGACGACACACCTGAGCGAGCGGACGTGAGCGCTCTCGGCGCCGATCTCATTCGAAGCGCTGTGTTCAACGAAGCCTTGCGGCCGCGGCTGCACCGTGAGGTGATCGACGCGTTCGAGGCCAAACGTCAACGCCGCGCACCGGGGTACGTTCCGCAAGACATCGACGATTGGTTGGAATGGGCCAAGGAGCGCATCCTCATCCCGCTCGCAGAATGGCCGCCCGAGATCAAGCACGAACGGCTCATCCGTGTGACCGATGGGCGTCGGACCTGGATCACCCACCTGGAGCTGGGGCATGGGTTGTTCGCGGGCGACTTCGGCAGAACCCTGACCTGCCCCGATCCCTTACCCGAGGTGCCCGATGCTAGAAACGCCGAGCAGTTCGCAGCTGAGGTTCTGTCTTTCTACGGCCCGTTGAGTTTGGCGCAAATCGAAGAATTGTTGCCCGTAGTGCCCGAAGGACTGCTTCAAGACGAAGAACAGTTCGTCATAGGCGAACTGGTCGAAGGCGACGCCACCACCTACTACTGTGACGCCGATAACGTCGAGATCTTGCTCAGGTTTCAGCGCGCCGCCAACCGCGTTGAGGTGATCGCCAAACCGATCACCGACTTACCCGGTTTTCTCGCCGCTTGGCAGGGCTTGGGTCAACGTTGGTCGGACCATGGCGGTCGACGGGCGATCGACCAACTGAGCGGTTACCCGGCGTCGGTCAGCGTTTGGCTACACGACATCATGCAGGCGCGCTTCACCGATTTCGCCGACCACCAGCTGGATCAGCTCTTCACCCAGGAGCAACTGACCTGGCTCGGCACCGGCAACCAGCAAGTGACGCTGTGCTATCCCGATGAAGTCGAGCTTTACCGGAACGACGCCAAGACCTCACCGCTCGCCGGTTACTTCAACGACCCCAATGCCCAGTACGGCTTCTTTCAGATCAAGGACCAGATCAGTGATCAGGCCGAGACATCCTCCGCGGAATTCAGCGAACAGTGGTGGAAGGCGGTCTGGCGCGGTGAGCTTGCCGCAGATACGTTGAGCCCCCTGCGTCTCGGGCTGATCCGCAACTTCCAGCTGGTCGACGGCGGCCGGTCAAATCGACCCCGGCGGAGAGCCCGCGCCCTGGCCCAAGGCTGGCCCGGCAACTGGTACCTCACGACTACGCCGGACGCGGAAGCCGATCCCTTGCAGGCTCTCGAGGATGCCAAAGACACCGCACGCGTACTGCTCGAGCGCTACGGTTTCGTCAATCGCGAAATCGCCAATCGCGAAGCCCGCTGGGGCCGGCTTTTCAAGGCGCTCAGGGTGATGGAGTTGGCGGGCGAAGTGATCGCCGGTTACTTCTTCGAGGGCCTCTCCGGACCTCAGTTCATGACGCCGCGCGGCCTGAATCGTTGGCAGAATTATGCGGCCCCGGCGAGTTTTTGGGTCAACGCCACAGACCCTGTCGCACCCTGCGGTTTGTCTCTCGAATGGGACGAACTACCGCAGCGCCGGCCCGGTAATTACCTGAGTTTCTTCGACAACCGGCTCGCGTTGACGATCGAGAATAGCGGCGCGCGGCTCAACTTTTACGTACCCGCCGAACATGCCGCGATCGACGAAATCACAGCACCCCTGCAGTATTTGGTGAACCGCGAGCGGCGCATCACGGTAACCACCATTAATTCGCTACCCGCCAAGCAAAGCCCCTATTTAGCGAGCTTGGATCGAACATTGCACCGTGTGACGGACCACAAGCAAATCTATTTCGAAGCGAATTAGTGTCTACCCTTTAGGCAAAGCATTGGATGGCGGTTGAATCTCTGTGGCTTCATTGCCGACCCGGCACTAAGACATCGGCTCACAAGCCTAGCCCAGCGCGCCAGCTGGAGTTGTTGGCTGACCGATAGCACCGAGGCGCTCAGCCACCTGGTGAAGGCGATCAGTCCACCACCGGACCTGATCTTAAGCGACGACGCATCCGCCTTCGACAACCTGCAAACGGTCTGTCCGGGCGTCTATTTCGGCAGCACCGCAAACGCGCCGGACTCGACCATTCCAATCGCGTTGAACATCACCGACGCCGAGCTGCAGCGGCGCTTGAAGACTTGCGTCAATGTGCGCCGTTTCGAGCGCCAGTTTCAGGAGTTCGATCGCAACGAGCCGATCACTCGACTACTTCGCCACACAGAACTGCTACAGCAGCTACAGGAAATGCGCGGCTGCGCGGTGGGGCTTGCGATCATTCGGATCGACCACTCCGAGCACCTCTATGCCAACCTCGACCCCGTGAGTAAGACCGACCTTCTGGGTAGCTTGAGCCGACACATCGAGGCCTCGCTGCCCCCCGGTACCCGCTTGGGTTTCTACGACGCCGCCTGTTTCGTGGCCGTTCTGGAGGTCGCAAACCAAGTGCAACTCGCCGATATTTGCGGCGAGCTGGTACACGCACTGCGCCTACCCGTCACCGACCGTGGCGGCGAGATTCACGTAACCGCCAGTATCGGTCACTGCTTCGAACGGGTGCTCGCCAATGCCGAGCACCTTTGGTCAAAAACTTGGCGCGCCATGACCCGCGCGAGCGGCGATGGCGGCGATCGCGCCCACGCGGAATTTACCGACGAACTTTCCGAGCGCATTCCGTCGGCACTGGACAGAGACGAATTTTCCCTCGCCCTGCAACCACAATGGCAGATCGACGGTTCTACGTTGAGCGGTGTCGAGTGCCTGCTGCGTTGGCAGGGCATGGAGGTCGGTCAACTGTTGCCCGAACACTTCATCCCAGTCGCCGAGCAGAGCGGACATATGACCCGCATGGGTGACTGGGTTCTAGAGAACGCGTGCATCCAGGCGACGACCTGGCTCGAACAGATGCTAGACCCGCTGGTGCTGAGTGTGAACGTCTCTCCGCAACAATTTACGAACGGCGTGATCACCAAGCAAATCATGCGTTTGGCCGCGGAGCATTGGCTGAACCCGAGCATGTTAGAGCTTGAACTGTGTCACGAGAACATGCTGCATCTCGTGGATCAAGAACGAGGCCAACTGTATCGACTGCGAGATATGGGCGTACGCTTTGCGCTGGACAACCTCGGTTCAAGCCTCATCGACACCAACAAGCTGTTGCGTTGCCCCGTGGACAGTTTCAAGCTGGATCGAAGTCTGGTCGCGGCGATGACCCAAGACCCCCAGTCTGCGGGCTTGGCGCGGGAAATCTGTCACCTGGGCAGTCGCTTTGGCCTACGGGTCGTGGGGGTTGGCGTGGAACAGCCGGAACAACTGGAATTGCTGAAACGCTACGGATGCACCGACGTCCAAGGGTATCTGCTGTCACCTCCGATTCCGATCGACGAATTTCACGTGTTGCTGCGCGCACGGCTGCTTGTGACGGAATCGAAGAACCGCGCATAAGCGGCGAACGATCTGGTAGGAGCGGCTTCAGCCGCGATTCTTTGCATCAAATCAACGGCTTATATCGCGGCTGAAGCCGCTCCTACCGCAGACTGCCAGGTGCTTGCAATGTTGCTGCCCGCCCGCCTAAGGTAGCGCCACCCTCCACTACAACCTCTTTCGTCAATATAAGGCAAGGGTGCTTTTCTACACGCACGAGGACTGCTTGAAGCACGAAATGCAGCCCGGTCATCCCGAGCGGCCTGACCGGCTGCGTGCCATTCTCGAACGCATGGGATCCAGCGGCCTGCTTGACGATTTGAACTGCCGCGTCGCCAAACCCGCCGCCATTGACGACCTTGGCCAAGTTCACGTCGACGGCTTTGCCGCTCGACTACAGGCGTCCGTGCCGGAATCGGGCCTTACCACCCTGGATGCCGACACCATCATGAATCCGCACAGCCTCGATGCGGCGTTGCTTGCGAGCGGTGCGGTTCAAGCGGCCGTCAAGGAAGTGCTGGATGGCCCAGAGGTGCGCGCGTTCTGTGCGGTACGCCCGCCCGGCCATCACGCAGAAGCCGATGCGGCGATGGGCTTTTGTTTCTTCAACAGCATCGCCTTGGGTGCAAGTGTGGCACTCGAGCACGTGGACCGGGTCGCCATCCTCGACTTCGACGTGCATCACGGCAACGGCACCGTCGACATCTTCAAGGACCGTCCGGAGGTACTGGTGTGTTCGAGCTTCCAGCACCCTTTCTATCCGAATCGTTATCAAGACATCGAACGACCCAACATCATCAATACCCCCTTGCCCGCCGGCACCGCCAGCCAGGCTTTTCGGACTGCGGTTGAACGCGACTGGAGCCGGGCGATCGCTGATTTTCGGCCTCAGTTGATATTGGTTTCTGCCGGCTTCGATGCGCATCGCGACGACCCTCTCGGCGAGCTGCTCCTCTGCGACGAGGACTACCGCTGGATAACCGAACTCATCATCGGGTTTGCCGACGACTACTCTGAGGGGCGCATCGTTTCAGCGTTGGAAGGCGGCTACGATCTCGCCGCGCTGGCCCGCAGTACCGAACTGCACGTCGCCACGTTGAACGACTGATGCGCATCCTCATCGTCAGTGACGCTTGGTACCCACAGCTAAACGGTGTGGTGCGGGCGCTTTCGACTATCCGTGACAAGCTCATCGAGATGGGTAACGAAGTCGAGGTGATCGGACCGACCGGATTCAAGAGCGTGCCTTGCCCCACGTATCCGGAGATTCGGCTGGCCATCACGGGACCGGGACGGGTCGGCCGCATGATCCAAGCATCCGATCCCGATGCGATACACATCGCCACCGAAGGGCCCCTCGGCTGGTGCGCGCGGCATTGGCTGAAACGACGCAACATCCCTTTCACGACATCGTTTCACACCATGTTTCCGCTCTACCTGAACATACGCTTCGGCCTACCGGAGAATTGGACCTTTGCGGGCTTGCGCCTCTTTCACAATGCCGCAACCGCAACCATGTACTCCACCGAAACCCTGCGCGCGCTACTAGCAAAACAGGGCTTCAAGTCGCTGGTGCAGTGGGTTAGAGGTGTCGACACCGAACTGTTTCGACCAGTCGCGCCAGTCGATCTGAAGCAACCGGGCCCGATACTCATGTACGTTGGACGCATGGCGGTCGAGAAGAACTTGGAGCAGTTCTTATCATTGCAAATCGCCGGCACGAAAATCATGGTCGGCGAAGGCCCGCAACGCGCCGCGCTCGAGAGACGCTATCCGGAGGCGATCTTTCTGGGCGCGAAGTATGCCGACGAACTCGTCGCCCACTATGCCGCCGCCGACGTGCTGGTGTTCCCCTCGAAGACCGATACTCTGGGCCTTGTCATGTTGGAGGCTGTTGCGTGTGGCATCCCGGTCGCCGCACTGCCCGTGCCGGGACCGAACGACGTGATCGGCGATAGCGGCGCCGGTGTGCTCGATCACGATCTGGGCAACGCCATCGAAAAAGCCATTGGGATCGACCCGCAGCATTGTCGCGCGCACGCGCTGAAACATTCATGGGACCGTTCCGCGATGGAGTTTTTCAACAATCTAGTGCCGATAAAGGTCGCAGAGCTTCAGGGGGAAACAGCATGAAAGTAGTGGTCTTGGGCGGCGACGGTTTCTGCGGTTGGCCAACGGCATTGCACCTGTCGATGCAGGGCCACGAGATCGTCATCCTAGACAACCTGTCGCGCCGCAACATCGACAACGAGCTGGAGGTGCAAAGCCTGACGCCGATTCAATCGATATCGATTCGACTCGAGGCTTGGCACCAAGTCACGGGCAAAACGATTACCTACCAGCGCCTCGACGTCGCGACGGAATACGACCGGCTCTTGCAGCTGATCTCGGATCTTCAACCCGACAGCATCGTGCACTTCGCTGAGCAACGCGCGGCCCCTTACTCGATGAAATCGTCCTGGCACAAACGTTACACCGTCAACAACAACTTGAACGCCACCAACAACGTACTGGCTGCCATCGTCGAGACGGGTCTCGACATCCACCTCGTGCACCTCGGTACGATGGGCGTCTACGGTTATTCCTCCGTGGGCGTGCGTTTGCCGGAAGGTTACCTAACGGTGAAGATGACGGCGGATGACGGCGCAGAAGTCGAACAGGAGATTCTGTATCCGTCCAACCCTGGCAGCATCTATCACATGACCAAAACCCAGGATCAACTGTTCTTCGCTTTCTATAACAAGAACGACGAGATACGCATCACCGATCTGCACCAAGGCATCGTTTGGGGCACCCAAACGCGTGAGACGCGGCTGGACGATCGCTTGATCAACCGGTTCGACTACGACGGCGACTACGGCACGGTACTCAACCGTTTCTTGATGCAGTCGGCTATCGATTATCCTTTGACCGTGCACGGGTCCGGTGGCCAAACCCGAGCGTTCATTCACCTTCAAGACACGGTGCGTTGCGTGGAACTCGCGATTACCAACCCGCCCGCGGCCGGAGAGCGCGTCAAGATCCTCAATCAACTGACCGAGACCCATCGGCTGATCGAATTGGCCAACATGATTGCCGAGATGACCGGCGCTACCATCGAGCACGTCCCGAACCCGCGCAAGGAAGCGGACGCCAACGACCTCGCCGCTGCCAACGCGGGGCTGTTGGACCTCGGGCTGCAACCCACGACGCTACGACAGGGCCTGTTGGAAGAAGTGACCGACATCGCCAAGCGGTTCGCCGCACGTTGCGATCGTAGCCGCATTCCTTGCGCGTCCCACTGGACCAAGCAAATCGCGGAAACCCAAGGCGATGACGACCAGCTCACGCTAACCCTGCACAGCTGATACCTGATCGCTTAGACTGCCATTTCTGATCGGGGGCTTGAACGCGTGGCACAAACCCTACTAACACTCATCGCCAGTTGGACTCTGGCCGGTATATTCATGGTCGCTGCGGTTCATAAGACCCGCAACTATCTGGAATTTGTCGGTATTCTCAACCAATACAAGCTGCTGCCGAATTTTAGCATCCCGTACGTCGCGCCGCTTGTCATAGCGGCAGAGCTGGCCGGTGCCGCGGCGTTGCTGACGGTACTCACCCGCGATATGGGGCTCGCCATCTGCGTCGGCTTATTGGGCATCTATATACTCGCCATCGGCATAAACCTAGCGCGCGGCAGAGCCGCAATCGATTGTGGATGCGGCGGAGAAGCCACGCCGCTGTCTGTTTGGTTGGTGCTGCGCAATGTGGTATTGATCATATTGGCCAGCACCGCGTGGTCGACCACCGAGGCGACGATGTCATTTTCCATCTACTTGCTCGCCGCAACGACCACTGCATTGCTGTGGCTGATCTACGTTACAGGCAACCAGCTCTTGGCCAACTGGGGTAAACGGCAAACGCCCGCAGACCAACATGGATGACTTGCTCGTCATATCAAACATCATACTGTGGTGTACGGTCGCCGCGCTGGGGGTGTTGGTCTATGCACTCACGCGCCAAGTGGGCGCTCTGTTCGAACGCGTAGCGCCTGCAGGCGCGTTGATGGTCAACCAGGTGCTCAAGGTAGGAGACACGGCGCCCGAAGTCTCCGTTGACGACTTGAACGGAACCCGCCATCGGTTAGGCGGCCTACCCGAGCACGAGAAAAGCACGTTGCTGTTTTTCTTGGCGCCGGATTGTCCCATCTGCAAATCGCTTTTGCCGGTATTGCGTTCAGTGAGCAAATCGGAAAATTGGGTCGACATCGTGCTAGCCAGCGACGGCGGCGAACTCGCCGATCACGCGGCCTATGTCGCCAAGCACGATCTGTCTCAGTTTCCCTACGTGCTCTCCGAGATGCTCGGTAAATCCTACGGTGTAGGCAAGCTACCGTACGCGGTCTTGATAGACGAGCAAGGACTGATCGCCTCGCTCGGGCTCATCAATTCTCGCGAACATCTCGAGAGCTTGTTCGAAGCGAAAGAATTGAACGTCACATCCATTCAGGACTATATGCAAAAGTTTGCCCACGAGGACTATTATGACGCGTCATTTATGACGCGTCATCGGGAGACTGACCAATGAAGCAGTTAGCGCCAATGCGGGCATGGCTCATGCTCTTGTTAGCGGTGACGGCGTGCCATACGTTCGCCGATACCGAAGTCAACGCCAACCGCGCGCGCTTCAACTACATGCTGAACTGCCAAGGTTGCCACTCCGCCGACGGCAGCGGTATCGGCGACATTCCCGAAATGAAAAACTTCGTCGGCAACTTTTTGCGCGTACCGGGCGGCCGGGAATTTCTGGTACGCGTGCCCGGTTCAGCCAACGCCCCGCTGAACGATGCGTTGCTGGCGGAACTGCTGAACTGGATGCTCATGGAGATGAGTGCCGACGAGCTGCCGGCCGACTGGCAACCCTATACGGAAGCGGAAGTGACCGCCTACCGGTCGACACCGTTGCTCGACGTCGAAAAGCTACGCACGGTGTTGATCGACCGGATCGACGCCCTTTAACCAGCCGCGTGTAACGGCGACTGTGCGTCCTTGGTGCCCAATGCGCCTCAATCAAGAGTCGTCATCACGCTCCACCAACCCATGATCGGTTAACAGTCGTTCGAGCGGACTAACCACCCCGCCCGCGCCGCGATCGAGCAGGTGCGTATAGATCTGCGTGGTACGCACATCGGTATGCCCCAACTGCTCCTGCACGGTACGAATATCGGCGCCCGCTGCGAGCAAGTGCGTCGCAAACGAATGCCGGAAAGTGTGGCAACTCACCTTCTTGTCAATGCCGGCTCGACGCACCGCGACGCGCACCGCCTTCTGCAAGGTGCGTTCCCCGACATGGTGGCGACGCTCCTCGCCGGTGCGCGGATCCACACTACGACGACGAGCCGGGAACACGTACTGCCAGCCCCACTCTGAACCCGCATTGGGGAATTTTCGTCCCAACGCGTGCGGTAGCCAGACATCGGCGATGCCTCGGGCAACCTCTCGGTCGAATTCACTCCTGACCACGTTCAAATGAGCTTGCAGGTGAGGTATCAGACCATCGGCCAACGTGACGACGCGGTCCTTCCCACCCTTGCCTCTGCGCACCGTCAAGCACCGATACTCGAAATCGACATCCTTGACACGCAAGCGCACGCACTCCATTAAACGCAACCCCGACCCGTACAACCATCAACCATGAAACGCCGTCGAGTTGCTGCAGAATGTGCAAGACCTCCCGTTGAGAGAGCACTACCGGAAGGTTGTTCGGTCGCTTAGCTCGCGACACCCCATCAACCAATCCAAGCGGCTGCGACAACACATTCCGATAGAGGAAGACCAAGGCGCTAAGCGCTTGATCCTGCGTAGATGCCGATACCTTCCGCTCGACCGCTAGCCATGTCAGAAACCTACCGACGTCGGCGGCCGCCAGTTCCCGCGGATGGCGCAAACCGTTGAATCGAATGAATCGTTTCACCCATTGCACATACGTTTCTTCGGTGCGAATGCTGTAATGGCGAACGCGTACCGCATGACGAAGTTGACTGATCAGTCGAGATTTGGGTTTCTGACTCACGTGAGATTAGGCAAAAGCGTTGGCAGGCGGATAACTCTACGTTCGCAATTCACCACGGTCTGCAGATGCAAACCCTTGATTCCGTATGATATTCGCCAGCTCGCGAGCGATTTATACGAACCAAGTTCGTCTTTCCACGCCAAATGGCGTACTTTTCCGCAGGTGAAGTAACCTAACTCATTGAAAACTGGGGAAATGAGGTGGCGAAGGTTTCGATTTTGGCGTCACATTACGAACAAAGTTCGTCCATATTTAGTTAGGCGACGCGCCAGGGCTATGACTCCTCGACAGGCCATGGACTTCATTCGCTACAAAGGCGTTGTTCTGGAAGCTGCCAAGGGTCTCGAACCCTCCCTCGCACAACGGGTCGCGGGTGAGCCCATCCGTGGTAGCTGG
>JAPUIA010000238.1 GCA_027297435.1 Gammaproteobacteria bacterium
TTTCGCGCCGGCCAGTGTATGGGTGCTTGTCTCCAGTATGCCTCGCTGGTGGGCGTGCCGCTCATGATGTACGTCATGTCGGACGGTTCGTTATCCTCCAACGGCGTCATCGACAACAGTGTCGATGGGCGCGGCAAGGGCGAGTGGACGAGTGACAACAGCTCGGTCGCGGCAACTTTCTTCCTGGTGTACAACCCGAACGGAAGGCCAACGTTGATGGGTGGAACACCGGCAATCCAAGCCATCCACCAACAGCTCGGCTACATGAGGCCAGACGGCTCTGTTGAGACGGCGGCCACGCCGGCGGCGAACCAAGTGAATCTGCTAGCCGAGGCGATCATTCTGAACTACATGGCGTTGCACGGTGAACAAGGCCAGTTCGCCAGCCTTTATCCGACCATGGGGCTCAACAACCCGGCGATCTACGATAACTTGACGGCGTTCGAGCCCATCGTCAACGGGTTCATCTCAAACCCAGTGTAGGTCTTCAAGGCGCCCCTACGGCCTATCGCGAGCTTAGAGGTGCCTTCAACGCGTAGGTCTTCGGTGTCGCGCCGTGTAAAATCACGGCCCATGCCGGAACCACATTTCGCGTGCCCCCGCTGTGATAGCCCGCTCGCCGACATCCATTGCGACGCTTGCAAGTTGCAATTCCCGACATTGGACGGGCTGCCGTGCCTGTTTGCGGACCCAGACGCCACGCTCGGCGAATGGCGCAATCGCTGGCAGTTAGCGCTTGCGGAACTCGAGCAAAACGCAGAAGAGGCCGCTCGCGCGCTTCAAGCATGCAGCGACTCATCGTCGACTGCACGAAGGTTGCAGCACCTCAGCAGCGCCTACGCAGAGCAAAGGAGGTTGCTAGAGGACCTGCTGGCACCCCTGGGGCCTCTCGAAGCCGTTGCCAAGGAAACCTATCTGGCGCTACGCACTCGCCTACCCACCCATCAAGGCCTGATGAGCTACGCACCCAACGTGCACCGTGACTGGTGCTGGGGAAAGGTCGAAAACCAGGCCAGTGTCGATGCGATACGAGACATTGTTGGTCCCCGCAGCTCGACTAAAGTGCTGGTACTCGGCGCCGGAGCGGGCCGGCTTGCCTATGACGTACATCAACTGCTCGAACCTGAACTAACCGTCGCGCTAGACATCAATCCGATGCTGGTACTGCTCAACGCGAGGATGGCTCGAGGCGATACGGTTGCCTTCTTTGAGTTTCCGCTTGCACCCAAAACGGTCGAAGATTGCGCAATCAAGCGTTTCTTGGCGGCACCCGCACCCGCGCGAGAAGGATTTCGCTGCGTGCTGGCAGATGGACTGCGGCCACCGTTTGTCGATGAGCAGTTCGACCTGGTGTTGACACCTTGGTTGCTCGACGTCGTAGACGCCGACACCCGGCAGATGCTGGCGCATATCAATCGCCTGCTCGTCGCTGGCGGTCACTGGGTGAACCACGGATCCGTCGCGTTCCGACGGCCAAACGTCGAGGATTGCTTGACGCTCGAGGAATTGACGGAACTCACCGACGCAAACGGATTCACCACCGTTGCCACAAACGAACACGACGGACCCTACCTGGCCTCGCCCGCCAGTCGACATGCGCGCCGCGAATTGGTCTCAACCGCGATGGCGGAGAAAACCGGGACCGTCGGCAAACCGGCTCGTCATCAGAATCTGCCCGAGTGGCTTGTCACCGCGCGGGCACCGATTCCGCTCAGCCCAGCCTTTCAATCGCAGATCACCGCCACGCAAGTACACGGATTCATCATGTCGTTGATCGACGGCAAACGGTCGATTCGCGACGTAGCGAGCGTCATGGAAAAGGAGCGGTTGATGCCGGCAAGAGACGCAGAAGCCGCGATCCGCGGCTTCTTGATCAAGATGTTCGAGGAGAGTCAGGCGGCGACAAGGAACCTCTAGAAGCGGTCTCAAAAAGAGACGCTTCTAGGGAGCGCATGGATGCGCGACCATTTAACGTACGGAAAATGCGAGGTTTGTGCAGCAAACCGTATGGAAAAAATGCCAGGACGGCATTTTTGAGATCACGCGTTCTACGCGGGCACGGCTTCAGGTTGTACCATCGGTCGGGTATCGCGTCGGCGATCCCGGACGAATGGCGTCATCTCCCAAGCATCTTCGCAGCGCAGCAAGGCACGCGCTAGCTTGTTGTTCAGCGCATGACCCGACTTGTAGCCATCGAACTCACCGAGAATGGGTTTACCCAGAAGGGCCAGATCACCAATCGCATCCAACACTTTGTGTTTCACGAATTCGTCCTGATATCTGAGGCCTTCGTGATTCAGGATGCTGAAGTCGTCGATACCGACCGCGTTCTCCAAGCTCGAACCCAGGCACTTGTTGATGGCTTGGGCGTGTTCCAACTCGTTGACCAAACCGAAGGATCGAGCCCGGCTCACCTCATCGACGTAGGAAATCTTCGAGAAATCCAACTGCGCGCGTTTCGGGTAGCGGTTGTAAACGGGGTGATCGGCAACGAAGGTATAACCCGCTTTGAATCCTGCAAACGGTTTCAGTACGGCTTCTGCATCACCCTGCTTCACACGTACTTCACGCTTGATGCGAATGAATTCTTTCACAGCGTCTTGCTCGACGATGCCGACCGTACTGATCAGGTAGACAAAGGGTGCCGCACTTCCATCCATGATCGGCACTTCTTCGGCACTCAGCTCGACGATCGCGTTGTCGATGCCGAGACCCCATAGGGCCGACAACAGGTGCTCTACAGTCGAAACTTGAACACCATTTTCAGCGAGACTTGTGGACAACGTCGTATCCGAGACGTTTTGCGCTAAGGCACGAACACTGTAGTTACGCTTGTAATCGGTGCGCACAAACAGGATGCCTGTATTTTCCCCGGCAGGGCGTAAGGTCATACGGACCTTCTTACCAGAATGCACGCCAATACCGATTGCGTGCACTGGACTTCTAATCGTTCGCTGTCGCAGCATGTTGAAGTTATTCTTTATTTTCAGAGCGTTAGCGCGCAACTATACAGGGACCTGGACGTAAAATGAAGGAAAAATGGAGGGAAATGTGGAAAAACATGAACCTGTTATTCATTTTTTGAAACAAACAGGTTTCCTTTAAATTCAATAACTTAGTAATTGTAAAGTTATTGTGGGCCCAAGCCGTGAAACACACTGAAACGAAAAAAGCCACGCGGACTCGAACGAGTGCGGGCGGCCTAGAAATCGACCACCGTCGTTGATGGGGGCGAGCGTCGTCTGCACGAAAGTGACAGCATCATCTCGATCCACACAGTCGTTGAGCGCTTGGCGGTTAAACGCGACGGTGTAGTCGCCAGCACAACGACCGCTGAGACTTCATCGACCGGCGCGTCTGAAACTGCCTCGAGGAAGCGTTAGCAGCGGCCTTTCTTCGCTTGGCCCGGTGGGCAATGGCGTCCTTTGGGATGCCCTTCATGCACCACGATCTCGATCTCTACCGGTACGACTTCGACGTCGCTCGAGTGATCGTGGCCGTCCTGGGTCACAATCGCCGTGCCGACAGCGGCCCCAATAGCGCTCCCGATGATGGCGCCTTTACGGTCGCCCACCTCGTCGCCGACTACAGCGCCAACCGCAGCTCCAACGCCGGCGCCAACCGCGATTTTGACTTTGTCGTCGGCCCAAGCCTGTGCCGTCACCAGCAAACACGCGCCCACGACGATGCGTTGCATCCATTGCATGGCAGTCTTCTCCACTGCGTAAAAGGTCAGTCTATTCGCTTCAACAGCACCAAATGTGCACCCGATCACAATCCAAACAACCTCAGAGCGATTGTTTGACCGTGAGCGTAAGTTCGAACGAACCCACCGCTGGACCGTCTACCAGCGGCTTCGCAACGTCTATATGAATCACACGGTCGCCGCGGGTGCGGATGGACTCTAGTCGAAGGCCAACACCGACATCGGCAAGGGTGTCGAAGTGATCGCCTTTCCGCACCGGGGTCCACGCGGGCGCCGAGTCCTGGTACCACGCCCTGCCGAAGTCGACGAACGCCGCCCAGCCCACGCGAAACAGACCGAATGGTTCGAGTTTCGTGTAGTAGCGCTCTTCCAATGTGAACAAGTACTGGCGATCGCCTATCTGGTAGCGGCTCGGGTACCCGCGCAGGCCGCGGTCGCCACCCAGAGTCAACTGCCGGTGTACCGGAAGATTCCGTACCACGGTGTAGTTGCCCCGAAGCACCAAGCTCCATTGGTCTCGATGCTGCCAGCGATAGGTCGCGGCGAGCGTCGTGATCGCTTCGTCGGTGACTCGATCCTCAATCTCGTAGCGTCCGGTGAACTCCACCCCCACACGCAAAAGATGCCTGTCCGCCAGGTACCAACGACCACTCAATAGAACGCGTCCCACCAGGTAGTCGCCTATGCCGCCAAACGATTCAGCCGACCACCCCAGTTCGAGATAGCTTCTGATACCGAGACCAATGTCTTCGGTGCGACCGACACGATCCAAGTTGGATCGGTTCACGAACCTATCTTCAACGCGCTGCCATGCCACAAAGGGATACACGAACTTGCGCTCGGTCGGTCCCGGTTCAGGGAATCCGACCGGATAGGTGAACTCGTCATGCCGGTATGCGGCGCCGAGGATCAACCGATCGACCCACCGACCCCGGCGGCCCTTTGAGAATCCAACGAACGTTCGCAGCGTTTCGGAGTCGACGCCGATCTCCCAGAACTTGTCATGCAGCAGAAAGAGCCCGTTGTCACGTTGGTCGTCGTTCAGCACGACACCGGTCGAAAAACGGCTGTCCAACGCAAAAAACGGCTTTGAGACCTGCAAGCCATAGCGATGGCCATCGTCGTTGTCGGCCAGGATTGCGCGGGCCGCCCATCGGCTGCCAAAGACGTTTGGATCAGTGAGAACGAAGTTGATGCCTTCCCGCTCGTCCTGGCGTTCATAGCTGATATCGATTTCCTTGCCCAAGCCGAATAAGTTTGCGTCGCTCAACCCGAACGCAAATTCGTTGTCGCCCCCGGCCCGGTTGAAACCTATTTTCGGAGTCAACGTCCATACGTCGCGCACCACCACGTCGATATCAGCCTCGGCGCCGCATACTTGGCGCACAAACACGCGCGCGTCGTAAAAATAAGGCTTGGCCCGCAAGATGCGCTCAGCCTCTTTCAGGACCGGTTCGCCGATCACGTCGCCGACTTCAAACGGCAAGGCAGCGAGCAGGACCCGGGCTTTGGTCTTTGGATGAAAACGATTGGCCAGCCGTGCCAGCCAATGCTGTTCAACGGGGAAGACGTCCTGTCTAACGACGCGAACGTCGCGTACCGTAAAGGGGTTGGACGCCGGTTTGACGTTGGCCAAGTCGGTCGCGATGGCGACGGTTCGAAGCCAATCGAGCCGATGTTCATTCAAAACCGTACAGGTCGCCGCGATCGCCGACGTACTGAGCCCGCAACCGGCGATCAACCAGACAACAAGCAACAAGCGCATCGCCAACTAGACCCCCTGTTTGTCGTTGATGCGCTTAGGCTAAACGCGAATGCTCGTGGAGCCAACCATCGCGACCGAGTGTCGTACGATCTGATAAGGTTGTGAGTCTCTCGTTGCCCACGTCAGAGCATGCCCAATCTGCAAATCACGGCGTTGATCCTTTGGTTGGCGCCCTTGATCGGAATCAACATGGCCTATGTACTCTCGGTGCAGGCCGGGGAGATTTCAGGGTGTTTTCCGTACCTCGAGGGATGCGTGAGTATCAGCAAAGCCGGCCGCTACCCGCCCGGGTTTTTCATATTCAAAGCCACCATGTTGCCCGTTGCAGGATTGACGATGGTGTACTGGAAACTGTGCTACGACTGGCTGGCCACCCTCGGCGATTCGGGCAAATCCAGGTCAATCATGCTTTGGTTGGGCCTGCTATCCAGCGTGGCTTTGATTCTTTATACGACGTTTCTAGGTTCGGATGGCGAAGGCTACCGACTCATGCGCCGTTTCGGTACCGTGATCTATTTCGGCTTTACTTACCTTGCCCAGGTATTGCTCGCCGCTCGAATCAGAGCGCTTTCGCCCCGGCGACCCGATCTGCAAGGCATCGCGCGTATCAAAATCGCTATGTGCGCCTTGATACTAACCGGTGGTTTGCTGATGGGGGCTACCGACAATTTGTTCGAGGGCGACGACGCACTGCAGAACATTGCCGAGTGGAACGTCGCCACGATGATGACGTTCTATCCGTTCCTTACCTGGCTGATGTGGCGCAGATCTAGATTCGAAATAAGATTCTCAGTCAGTAATTAGCAACCCACACGGCGCATTGATACGCAAGGGATTTGGGAGTAATTTCGCACGGCACCACGAGTGCAACATCGACTCTATACAATCCCAATAGCAGGTACATGAGTAGCAGTCCCGAGAAGATCCTAGCAGTCGCCCCCATGATGGCTTGGACAGACACCCACTGCCGGGTGCTGCACCGTCTATTCAGCCCACACGCGTTGCTATTCACCGAGATGATCACGACCGGAGCGATCCTCAACGGATCCCCGGAACGCTTGTTACGCATGCATCCCAGCGAAAGCCCGGTTGCCTGCCAGATCGGTGGCAACGACCCAGCCGAACTGGCGAAGGCGGCACAACTCGTCGAAGCGGCCGGCTTTAAGGAAGTGAACCTGAACGTCGGATGCCCATCCGAGGCGGTTCGACTGGGTCGTTTTGGTGCCTGCCTGATGGTGCACCCAAAATTGGTCAGCGAGGCTGTCCAACGCATGCGCGACCGCGTGACGATCCCGGTAACCGTCAAGTGTCGCCTCGGAATCGATCAGCACGATTCCGAATCGTTCTTACAGGCTTTCGTCGGCACTGTGCACGAAGGCGGTTGTCAAACGTTTTACGTACACGCTCGTAAGGCCATCTTGAAGGGACTCAGCCCAGCTCAGAACCGCAACATTCCGCCGTTGCATCCGCAAAGGGTGTATAACCTCAAACGCCACTTTCCCGATCTCACCATCGTTTTGAACGGCGGCGTTACCGATGTGCAAACCGCGAAGGCGCATCTGGATCACGTCGACGGTATCATGGTAGGCCGAGCCGCCTATCACAATCCGCGATTCGTCGGTGAGCTGGAATCATGCATATTCGGCACCAGTCCGACAGACGAATTAGGCACTTTCGAGGCCTACCTCGAGTATATCGATGCACAACTTATGACCGGGACGCGTCTATTTGACATGAGCAAACACCTCATCGGCATGTTCGGCGGCCATCGCGGGGCTCGGCGCTACCGGCGCCTACTATCGGACGCCACGCGACGCAATAGTAACGACGCCGCCGTGGTCCGCGAGGCGGTAGGTTACATCTGTCGAACAGCCGCTTAGCAACCATGCTTTCCCGACTACTAGAGAAAATACGCGAACCCGACGCAGACGAGACTCCGGAACATACCTTGGAGCTAGCCGCAGCGGTACTGTTCTTCGAAGTCGCCTGGGCCGACCACGATATATCCGATGGTGAACTTGTCCTGGTCAAGGACGCTCTCATCTCGGTGTTCGACATCGATGAGATCGCGGTCGATGAATTGATAGAAGCGTCAAAAGAGCAACACGACGAGAGTGTTGGCATGTATCGATTCACACGCATTATCGTCGATGCATGGACGCTGGACCAGCGTTTCGATTTGATCGTACAGTTGTGGCGCTTAGCGCTCTGCGACAATCAGCTAGATAAGTACGAAGAAGCAACTATTCGCAAAATATCCGAACTATTGTATGTCGGTCATCGGAAGTTCATCCAGGCCAAGCTTGTCGCTAAGCGGCTCGCGGAGAAGGATTAGCGTCACCTTCCGACTCGAGGGCAACGACGAGATCCTTGAACGTCTCACGATTTTGATCGTTCATCGACATCAATATACGATGGGCTTCTAGCACGCGCTCACGCAAAAACCTCTGGTTTCCGACGGCGAGTTTAGGCAGCTCTGCGAGCTGGGATGCGTGTTTAAGTGGTTTTTGGATGATGTTGAACACGTCGTCGAAGCCCATGGTAAGGAGTATTCGCGTGATATCCGGTCGTGTTGACACCAATGTTGGGACGAACGAAAAGCGACGATCGGCTTGAATCGAAAGCTTTGCGAGGATGCCTAGCGAGGTGCTGTCGATACCTTCCGTTTCTGACAAGTCGACCAATACAGATTTGAACTCTCTATCGTCGAACATTTGACGGAGATAATCGTCAACTGTCGCACACAGTACAACGCGCACGTCTCCGACAAACTTCAGTATATACACGCCGTTATGATCGGCAACCAGAATACGACCAACCACCTTACGACTCTCTCAATACTGACAGGCAGGTAATGTCATCGGGACCTTCGGAACTTTCGCTCATCGAAAGACCCAGCGCCTGCCATACGGAATGCACTGTGTCGCTAACTTTGACCGCATCTAAGATCGATCGTTCTTTCTCCGGCAACGAATCCTGCGGTAGCACGTCGATCACGCCGTCCGAAAAAATGAACAGCTGGTCACCTACCGAAAGCTCAACGGTACCAATTTCGTAACTGACGACATCGAACAAACCGATAGGCTTTCCCGTGAGTTCGAGAAAGCGCGCCGTTCCGTTTGACGACAGGATTGCCGGCGGAAAGTGACCTGCATTGGCAAACCTGACGACGTTTTCATCTAGATCACCCACCGCAATGAACATCGCGACATGTTTGTCGATCTTTTGGTCCAGCAATTCTCTATTGAGCCATTCGAGAATTTCTCCGGGATTGGTCAACATCGACGGGCGATACTCGCGCCGTAAGCGTCGAGAAAAATTTTTCAGCAATACGGTCACGAACGCCGACGAAGCACCGTGTCCCGAAACGTCTGCCACGTAGAAGACAAAGTAACGCTCACTCACGCGAAAGTAGTCCACAAAATCGCCGCTCAGAATGAGCGAAGGGGCAATCTTGTGGTGTAAGCGATAACGGTCGATTGCCATCGGATTCGGAGGCAACATACCAAGTTGTATGTAGCGGCCTGCGCGTTGGTCGCGTTCGAGATCTTGAACAAATTGATCCAGACGTCGGTCAGTTTGCCGCGATGCGCTGCAGTTTCGTTGTAAAACATTACCGACGAGCTCGCCGAATTGCTCGACCTCAATGGGCCACTCCCACACATCCGCAACGCCTGCGTGGAAGGCGCACAGCAGAACGCTCCGAGAGGTATCTCTAGACGCCAGCGCGACAGGAATATTCCGGTATTGAGCTGCCAGGGTGTTGGCCCAATCCAATCGTTGGCAAATCACCAACTGGGGCTGAGCGTGGTCACAGATTTCCGCTGCGGTTTTGAGGTTCGAAGCAGACAACGACGCATACCCAAGTTGCTTGAGTAGATCTGCTATCGAAGAATCCGCCTCAGGATCGCTTTCTACTACCAAGAGGCTCATTGCACCGGCAAGGCAAAACTTTTTAGCGTATGAATGCGTGGCGCACCCTACTCCGATCCTCCAACGTTTACAAGACTACCGGCGCACCCCGAGTATGACTTGCGCGCTACGCAACTTCTTCAAGGTCGCGAGACCTTCGGCTTGTACTCGGTGGTCAACGGTTGCGCCGATCTCGGCCTCCAGCATTTCCAGGGCAGACCTTCCGGTTGGCTCGTTGAGCAATAGTTCGAGTAGGCGATGGGTCGCTTGATTTGACTCCATGAACTTCACCTTGTCGTCGCGCCTGCGATAGACGATCAGGAAACTCGGCTGTGTCGGCTCCGTCGAGGGTACGTGACCGGGGCCAATCTGATGAACCGCATACCGATACCTGAGCGGCCAGATCAGGGGTGATACGACGATGGGATTCGCAAGTAAGTCGCCAGCCGGATCGATACCGTCACTAGGTATCTCCTCCTCAGCCGTACCGAGTGCCAATTCGACCCATTCGTAGTGACAAAGCTCGAGCAAGTAGCCGGGAGTTTGCAGTTCATCGTCGGCATCCAAGAACGTCATGAATTCTTGCGTAATTTCCAAGAAGTACGGCGATTCACTACCGTGTCGGTGCACGAAGGCGCGCACCAACTCACGCCACTTGGACTTTCCCAGCACACGTTTTGCGATCGGAAAACCGTTAGCCAGAAAGTTTTCAATATTGTTGTAAAAGAGATCCAGGTAAATCCGCATACGACGCGGTTCGACATCGCGCGGACACGCGTACACCTCGGGATTGCGGATGTGTGCCGCAAAATCGAGCTGGACCTCGCGGAATTTCGCAAGGTTACGCCCCGACTTTGGCATGTTCGTCCGCTGTCTGTTGCATCGAACGAATACGTTCGACCTCACCCAGCAGCTCGCCAAGTGGGGGAAAATTGAAATCACGTTCTAGAAGCGTCGGCATTACGCCATAGCGCGCATACGCTTCTTTCAAGAGATCCCAAACCGGCTCGGCAACTTTCGAGGCATGCGTATCTACGCGAAGATCAGGCGCTTCTTCATAGTGACCAGCGATGTGTACGTAGACGGTGCGCTTGGCATCAATGCCCGCGAGAAATTCGAATGGATCGTAGGCGAAATTGATACTGTTGACGTATATGTTATTGACGTCGAGCAACAGATCACAATCGGCTTCACGGAGTACGCCGTTGATGAACTCGAGTTCAGACAGTTCCTGACCAGGTGCGGCGTAGTACGAAACGTGCTCAATACCGATGCGACGTTCCAAAACGTCTTGCACTTCGATAATACGCTTTGCCACGTAGGAAACCGCTTCCGACGTGAAGGGAATCGGCATCAGATCGTATAGTTGACCCTTATCGTCGCTGCAGTAACTGAGGTGTTCGGTGTATGCGAGCACACCGTGCGTATCGAGAAAGGCTTTGACGTCGTTTAAAAGACCCGTATCGAGCGGTGCAGGGCTACCGATCGAAAGAGACAAGCCGTGACAGACCAGCGGGAATTTCTCGGCGATGCGACGAAATTGGCGGCCGAAACGACCGCCAATTCGAATCCAGTTTTCCGGTGCAAGTTCCATGAAATCAACTGCGTGTTCATCCATGTTTGCAAGTTCAGGTAGCAAACCTCGGCGCAAACCCAGACCCGCCCCGCGAACCGGGAAACCCATCGCTCGATTGTCAAAGGACAGCGCTTAGCTTTCGTCCTTGTCTTCGCCGCACTTACCTTCGCCTTCGTCCTTGTCTTCGCCGCACTTACCTTCGCCTTCGTCCTTGTCTTCGCCGCACTTACCTTCGCCTTCGTCCTTGTCTTCGCCGCACTTGCCTTCGCCTTCGTCCTTATCTTCGCCGCACTTGCCTTCGCCGCACTTGCCTTCGCCTTCGTCCTTGGCGTCTTTATCTTCCCCACACTTGCCTTCGCCGCACTTGCCTTCGGCGTCCGCCTGAGCGAGTTGATCGTAGCCGACATCCAGCTCATCAGCCGCGAACAACGGGCTTTCCGCATTGGCGGTGGCCGCGGTTGCCAGCGAGGCTACAAAAACCGTTCCAACGGCAGCAGCGATGGGTTTCATTTTTCGATTCAGCATGTTTTAAGTCTCCTCTACACGCGTTTTCTGCGGGTCAAACCGCATTATTGGTTACGAGAACGCAACGACCTCCACGCCCTCGTGGAATCGCTCTGGTTTCTAAGACCCGGCGGTGCGCCAATGGTTCCCCCCCAGGATCGAGCGAGTATACCGCCATACAAGCCGCCTCACATCGGGTATCCATAAGGTGTCTGAAAGACACCCGTCGACGGCAACCCGTAGGGTTGCTGGCAGTTTGCGGCTGAGTGATGCTCAGCTACCAAACTGCGTCGCGCACCCATGGGGCATGCCCTTGCCAACGACGAAAAATCCCGCACGCCTTCATAAAGTTACTTCTGGGGCAGGACACTCGCGATCAGCGGAGCCCAACCTGACGCTCGAGATTGAGAAGATTGTGATCCATCTTCTTGAGCGAAATTTTGTCTCGAGTGCCCATGCGCTCGGCAAATAATCCAATTCTCAGTTCCTCCAGGTCAAACCGCACTGTAAGCCAGGCCCCCTCATCCACAAGCTCGGTCGCCCAGAGGGCCTGTGCTCGCTGATCCAATGCCCTCGCTGCCTCCGCCA
This sequence comes from Gammaproteobacteria bacterium, assembly GCA_027297435.1. Taxonomy (GTDB): domain Bacteria; phylum Pseudomonadota; class Gammaproteobacteria; order Pseudomonadales; family Azotimanducaceae; genus Azophilus. The sequence goes on from JAPUIA010000238.1 coordinate 12,052, forward strand.
ATTCGCGGTCGCGCTGGACCTTGCCTTGCAGCTGGCTGAGCCGATGTTGGGCAGCATTGAGGTATCTTGGAAGTTCTTCGAGATATCGACTTGGGGTCCGACGCAGCACATCTGCCGGCACTAGTGCCGCAACCTGCTCCCTCACATCTTGGACGGCAAACGCGAAGGCCGGAGAATCCAACTCATCGAGTCGGCGCACCAAATCGAAGCGCAGCGCCAAAACGGCACCCAAGCTCGCGACGGTTTGGTTGTAGACATCGGCCAGTCTGGGCCGTTCGTCGACCAAGCGTTGAGCAAAGACTTCACGCGTACGCGGCAAGGGCTTATCCTCAAAAAAGCAGTACCACGCGACACCGTTCAGCACCGTATCCACCAACGTGGCGGCGTTGCCGAGGGTAACGTAACGCAGGCCCAACTCTGACTCTTTAGCCAACTCCCGCTTGAAATAGCCGTAGACCGAACCGAGCGAGAGCCAAGCCAGGCGGGGGTAACCGTCTCGGTTCAGCGTATCGCGCTCTCGCGCAGACGCTGTGACTCTGAGAGCGACGTGCTCACCTTCATCAACCAACGTCGGATAGCCGACGAGACTACCATCCCGATCGCGTAAAACGATCTCCGCCGGTACGTCCGTATCGGGAAACCCCGTAAGGTGATCTCGTTCGAAGCCCTGTCCCGCACCCTGATTGACGCGTGAGCGCGTCTGTTCCATGAACTCGACTTTCAATGACTCGACATCCCGCCCCTGGGCGATCAACCGGCCCTGCTCGTCCACCACTCGGACATTGATCGACAGGTGCGAATCTAGCCGGGTGCGATCCCAATCTACGGTTTCTATCGTGACGCCAAACAGGTCGCGCACCGCGTCACTCAAGGCCGTTAGAAACCGACCGTGGCGGTAGCGGTCGGGCCGGACAAGCAAAGCGTTGAGTGCTTCGACCTTTTCGGGGATCGGCGCCAACTTTTTCCGTGTGTTTTTGGGGAGCCTCCGCAACCACCCTTCGACAAGATTGGGAAACAGTCCGGGTACCAACCAATCTAGATCTTCGGCGACGACTGTCTGCAGCAGCCCGACCGGTACGGTGAGGTTGACTCCGTCATCCACGTCGCCCGGAGCGAAACGATAATTGATCGCTAGATTCTGCCCCGCACAGTCTAGCGTTGCCGGGAAATCAACTTCTGAAAACGTTACGTCTAGGTGATTGAGCAGTTGATCTCGGGTGAAGGTCAGCCGCTCGTGGACATCCGCATCGCTGCTTTTTAGCCAGGCGTCCAACGACGCGACGCCGACCACCTCCTCAGGCAGCAATTCTTCATAGAACGCAATCTGCAAGTCTTCATGCACGAGCAGATCACGCCGGCGACCCTTGGCCTCCATGTCTAACAACTCGGCGATCAGCGACTGGTTGCGCTCGAGAAATAGGAAGCATCTATCCACGGCGCCGCGTACGAGTCCGTCGTGCACGAAGATCTGTCGCGCCAACGCGGGATCTAGGTTCGCAAAGCGGACTAGCCGCTTGTCCGCCAGCTTCAACCCGTAAAGCTGTACCGATTCATACGCCATCACCTCGCCCCGCCGTATGCTCCAATGCGGGTCCACATGCTGGCGCTTGACGAGATGTTGGGCGGCTTCCTCGATCCACCTCGCTTCCACCGCAGCAACCGTACGGGCGTAGACTCGACTGGTTTCCGCTATCTCGGCTGCCGCCAACCATTTCGGCGTTTTATCCGCAAGCGCAGAACCCGGAAAAATGCGCAGTTTGAGATTGCGTGCGCCGAGATAGTGACCCTTCTCGTCGTGTCGGCCGATCAAGCTCAAACAGCCGTAGATGATCGCGCGATGGACGCTTGCGAAGTCCGCCGGTTTAGCGTTCATGCGCAAGCCAAGATCGCGAAGGGTCACCACGAGTTGCCGATGCAGCTCACGCCATTCCTGGACTCTTTGCACGTTGAGAAACCGCTGCCGCAGAGCTTTCCGGAATCCAGACCGGGTTGTCTCGGTACGTACCTGCTCTACCCACTGCCAAAGCGTCACGAAACTCATGAAGTCTGACCGTTCATTGGCGAACTTGGCGTGGGCGGCATCGGCCTTCTGCTGTGCTGCCAACGGCCGTTCACGAGGATCCTGAACCGCAAGGCCAGCGACGATGATGCACACCTCGCGCAGGCTACGAAGGCGATCGGCGGCCACCAGCATACGACCCAGACGCGGATCGACGGGTAAACGCGCCATCAACCGTCCGATTTCCGTGAGTTTATCGCCGGCCAAAGCACCAAGCTCATATAGCAGGAGCATGGCATCTTTGATTGCACGCGGGTCCGGGGGCTCGAGAAACGGGAATCGTTCGATCGAGCCCAGCCCAAACGCACGCATCTGCAACACCACCGAAGCGAGATTGACACGTTTGATTTCCGGATCGGTGAATTCCGCACGTCCGTTGAAATCTTCTTCGGAGTACAGCCGAAAACACACTCCGGGGGCGATCCGCCCACATCGCCCTTGCCGCTGCAGGGCGCTCGCCTGAGAAATAGGTTCTATCGGTAGCCGCTGTAGTTTGGAGCGATAGCTGTAACGATTGATGCGAGCGAAACCGGGATCGACGACGAATCCGATGTTCGGTACGGTCAACGACGTCTCAGCTACATTCGTCGCCAAGACGATGCGCCGCTTGCCGCCCGGTTCAAACACCCTGCGTTGATCACGCGACGACAAACGCGCATACAACGGCAGTACGTCGAAGGAATCGCGGACCATGGCGCGTAACATCTTGGCGGTCTCAAAAATTTCCCGCTCACCGATCTGAAAAACGAGCACGTCTCGCCCTCTGCCCTGCTGATTCCGTTCGATTTCGACCAAAACGTCGAGTAGCGCATCTTCCAAGTCTTCTCGGCCATCCATGTACACGGTTTCGACGGGATAGTTACGGCCACTGACCTCGATGACCGGTGCGTCGAAAAAGTGCTGCGAGAACAGCCGCACGTCGATGGTGGCACTGGTGATGATGAGCTTGAGGTCGCGCCGTTTACCCAGGATTGTTTTGAGATAGCCAAGTAAAAAATCAATGTTGAGGCTACGCTCATGAGCTTCGTCGATGATGATCACGTCGTAGTTCTCGAGATAGCGATCGCGACGAATTTCGGTCAACAACAATCCGTCCGTCATGACCTTGACTGCCGTCTCAGCGGTGACTTTGTCGGTAAAACGAACCGCATACCCGACCTGCCGGCCAAGTTCGACCTGCAACTCATCGGCAATACGCTGAGAAATCGTACGCGCCGCAATCCGACGCGGTTGGGTATGACCGATCATGCCGCGACGTCCGTAACCCGCTTGCAAACAGATCTTCGGCAACTGAGTCGTCTTGCCGGATCCGGTTTCCCCAGCGACCACGACGACCTGATGATCGCGAAGCGCACGGACAATATCGTCTACCTTGTCCGTGATCGGCAGTTCGGGTGGAAATTCGATGTTCCACGGCTCAGCAAGCCGCGCGGCAAACGTGGCATGGGACGTCTCATACAAACGAATCGCTTCCGGGTCCCCAGCGCGTAGCAGTTTGCGCAGTCGAAACTCGTGCTTACGCATCACTTGGGTGACGTCGATGCTTCGAGAGATGCCGCGAGAGGTCAAGGCGTTCCTTTGAGGCGATATGACGGTCTTTGCAGCTTAACGCAATCGCGACGCAGGCCGCGGCTGGCTCGTTAACGCGAAAGCGAGTTCATGCCCTCTTCAAGACCACGGATCGTGAGCGGGTACATGCTGCCACTCACCAACTCCTGAGTCATCGACACCGAGGATGAATACTCCCAGGTTTCTTGGGGTGTGGGATTGATCCACACCAGCTTGTCGTAGACTTCCGTGAACCTGTCCATCCAGGCGGCGCCGGGTTCTTCATTCCAGTGCTCGACGCTACCGCCAGCATGCGTAATCTCGTAAGGCGCCATCGTCGCATCACCGACGAACACGACCTTGTAGTCCTGCGCATACTTGTTGAGGATTCCCCAGGTCGGCAAGCGTTCGGCCATGCGCCTACGATTGTCTTTCCACACCGACTCGTAGATGAAGTTGTGAAAATAGAAGCTTTCCATGTGTTTGAACTCGGTGCGAGTCGCCGAGAACAGTTCCTCGCATACCTTCACATGGGCGTCCATCGATCCACCAATATCGAGAAACAGCAGTACCTTGACCGTGTTCTTTCGTTCGGGACGCATCTTGATATCCAGCATTCCGCCGTTATGAGCCGTCGACTGGATCGTATTCTCCATATCAAACTCTTCTTCTTTGCCCGTCCGCGCAAACTTGCGTAAGCGTCTCAGCGCCATTTTGATGTTGCGCGTACCCAACTCGACGGAGTCGTCCAGATTCTTGTACTGGCGCTGGTCCCAGACCTTCTTGGCCTTTTTCTTCTTGCCTTTGCCTAGTCCTCCGGGGCCTTTCTGACCGGGTTGGTCCGGATTGTCGCCTTCTTGACCTTCCCTTCCCTCTCGCTCCGCTTCTGCGCGCTCAGCTGCTTCTTTCGCTTCACGGAACGCCTCGATGAGCTTCTCGAGTCCCCCGAGCGAGTTGATCTGCTCGAGTTCTTCGGGCGTCAGCGATTTCTCGAACTCGCGCCGCAACCACTCGTCCGGAATCAGCGACTTCAACATACCGTGCAAATCTTCAAGCCCTTTGAAATAAGCGCTGAACGCACGGTCGAATTTATCGTAGTACTTCTCGTCCTTCACAAGACAGGTGCGGGTCAACAGGTAGAAGTCATCGAGATTGGCGTAAACCAGCCGATGCTTGAGTGCAGCGAGCAAGTCCAGCAGTTCCCTGATGGTCACCGGTACCTTGTATTTGCGAAGGGTCAGGAACAGATTGATCAGCATTTAAGCGTCTAACCTCGGCTGTCGCGCCGGTTCATGAACGCCAACCGTTCCAGTAGGTGAACGTCCTGTTCGTTCTTGACGAGTGCGCCATACAAGGGCGGAATCGCCTTGCTGGGATCGCGGTTCGTCAAGATTTCATCGGGAATGTCGTCGGCCATCAACAGCTTCAGCCAATCGATCAACTCTGACGTGGACGGTTTTTTCTTCAAGCCCGGTACTTTGCGTACGTCGAAAAAGATCTCCATGGCTTCCTTGACGAGGTCCTTCTTGATTTCGGGGAAGTGCACCTCGATGATCTGCTGCATGGTTTCGCGATCGGGGAAGTTGATGTAGTGGAAAAAGCACCGCCGCAGAAACGCATCGGGCAACTCTTTTTCGTTGTTCGACGTGATCATCACGATCGGACGTAGCTTCGCCCGGATCGTCTCCGAAGTTTCATACACGTAGAACTCCATACGATCGAGTTCCTGCAATAGGTCGTTCGGAAACTCGATATCCGCCTTGTCGATTTCATCGATGAGCAATACCACACGCTCATCGGACTCGAAGGCATCCCAGAGCTTACCTTTCTTGATGTAGTTGCGAATGTCTTGCACCCGCTCATCACCGAGTTGCGAATCTCTGAGTCGCGACACCGCATCGTATTCGTACAATCCGTTGATGGCTTTCGTCGACGACTTGATATGCCACTGAATGAGGCGCAAGCCAAGGGTCGAGGCAACTTCCTCCGCCAACAGGGTCTTGCCCGTGCCCGGCTCGCCTTTGATCAATAGCGGACGTTCAAGCTTGACGGCGGCATCCACGGCCATGCTGAGTTCGTCCGTAGAAATATAGGTATCGGTACTGTCAAAAATCATGCAAATGTCTCATCGTTTTGAGAAAGCGTCACCGTAGCCGGCTTGTCGGCAATACGCCGTAACGGGTGTCGAGGCACCTTTATTATACAAAGCCGGCTACTTTAAATGAGGCTTCAGACGCTAATCAAGTGCGCCAGGGTGTCCTCCGTGAATCGATGAGCATCATAGCAGGGCGCGGGTTTCGTGTTGACCGTTTCGACGGCCCGGGGTTGAAGTGGTCGGGTACCGCAGTCAACGCACGCGCTACGTTGAGATTCACGACAAGCAGGTTCGCCTTCAGAAAGTGCATTTTGTTCAGTTAAATTTACTATTATTCAAAAGGTTACGATATATATTTACGGTAACTTATGAAATCCTTTCCGACCCGGAGGTTCGCGTCGCGCTTTCCAGAAAAAGAAACCACTCACCAACGCGACCACGGCGATGCACCCGCCAATGAGAAATTGCAAAGCCGGTAGCGGTTTGCCGTCGGCTTGAAATGCCGCCTCGAACAACAACACGACGAAAGCGGGGGCAAATTGCCCCTCAAACCCAGGGACCGGTGCAGGCAGAAGCAGTATCACCATCGACAAGCTTCGAAGCAGAGTTTTGAAATACAGGGACGGAATCGGCCGGGTAATGGCGTAGACGCCGACCAGCGTCGATAGACCAGCGCCGATCACCACGATCCAAGGTATCAAGTAACCCATCGCTCCTGGCCATCAATTCGCATTGAGAGGGGTCACTAGGCCTCCACCCACTTCACGATGTAGCTTTGCTCGTCTGCTTCGTGTACGTGCTGACGTCCAATCACACGCCCTCGAACGGAAATTCCAGCTTCATGAACTGTATTCCTATCTCCCGATTTGAGATGGTGCCACCAGTGTAGATCCTTACCTTCTGCGACCAGCCTATAGGCACAGGTTGTGGGCAACCAAGCAAGCCTGTCTGCGGTCGCCGCATCCAGCTCTATACAGTCTTCCACGAGTTCGTGACGTTGTGGGTAGTGGGTGCACCGACAGTCATGTTGATCGAGCAAATCACACACGATCGCCGTGTAGTGAACCTCTTGTGTGTCTTCATCAGTCAACTTGATCAAACAACAGCGAGCGCAGCCGTCACACAAAGACTCCCATTCCGTCTCCGTCATCTCTTCCAAGGTCTTGTCACGCCAAAACGTCATTTGCAGACAAAGCTGGGTGGCATCTGAAGATAAAAACCGGAAATTTCGATCTGATGCAATACCGAGGCGGCTTCCGCTCGGGCAAGTTTTCGTGCCGAGCTCAGTTCCATTTCCATGACCTCCACGGGTCGACCAAAGCGCTTCAAAAGTTCCTCCGGTACACGACTCAACAGCTCGTCGCGGTCCACGTATAGATACATGCCATCACGTTTGCTGCTCCGATAGATCGTGACGGATCGCATTTACGTACGGTTTAGCTCTTGCAAGAACGCATCACCCAACAGAGCATAGCGCCAACCACGGTATTCCGGAGAGAGCTCGCCGTTCGTATGGAAGTGCCGGAAACATTTTTCAACGCTACGTTTGCGAGCCAGGAGTTCGGGGGCTATACCGAGTTTTGAGGCCTCGTCGCGAGCGGTTTCCCGTAGGCGTTTGAGTATGCTTCCCTGACCCTGAGTCAATGGTCGCGGCAGAGGCGCTTCGACCGCTGAGGCCATGCCGTCCCGGTGCGCCCTTTCTATATCATCGCCGTAGCGCCGCGCAACCGGTCTCGGCAACATTTCCTCGATCGTACTGCGTTGCAGCTCGGTGTAGGTTGCAAATACGAATAGATGCTCGTCCCACACGACGCGGCTGCGCGGCACGTTCTCGCGCATCGCTTGTTGTTCCCGCCAGGCACATAACGCTCTCAACGCGGCCAATTGTTGGCCCTCCAGCTTCCAAGCCTTCTTGACGCTCGCAAAGTAAGTCTGCGGATCGTTCGGTTGGTATCGGCCATGTTCAGCCATGTCTTCCCAAAACCATTGCCAGCGTCCGGTCGCTTTTAACCTCGAGCTGAGTTTCTCGAAGAGCGGTATCAGGTAAGCGACGTCCTCGCTCGCGTAACGAAGTTGTTCGTCAGACAAAGGCCGGCGCAACCAATTCGAGCGAGTTTGATGTTTGCCCAGGTTTACATCCAGGGCGCGCTTGGCAAGATTTGCGTAGCTCGTCGAGAAGTGCTCCGACAAGAACGCATAGGCAAATTGAGTATCGAACAAATTGTTCGGATGCACCCCGAGGTGGTACGACAGCAGCTCAAGGTCCTCCGAACAAGCATGCATCACTTTGGTCGTCCGTGCATCGTTCAGTACGTTCAACAACGGTCCCCAGTTCTCGATGACCAACGGGTCGATCAACCATACGTCGTTCGCATTGGCTATCTGGTATAGGCCGGGAATCGGATAAAACGTGTCGGTTCGGATAAACTCGGTATCGATACCGATGACGCCACGCCATTCATTCGCGGCTGCTTCGAGTCCCGCGTCGGAATCAATCCAGAAGTAGGCTTGTTCAGTTGAGACTGCGTCGCCCCTGTAAGGCATGAACGATGGTGCCTCCATCCACATATTCTAGCTCGCCGCCAATCGGCACCCCATGAGCAATACGGGTAATACTCGGCACATCGGCTTTGAGCAGCTCCGCAATGTAGTGCGCGGTCGCCTCGCCTTCGACTGTGGGGTTGGTCGCCAGAATGACCTCACGAGGATGCAAGGCCTTCACCCGCAACTGGAGATGATCAAGCGCAAGATCCTCCGGGCCAATTCCGTCGATGGGTGACAATCTGCCGTGTAAAACGAAATAGCGCCCGTAAAAACTGCCGGCTTGCTCTATGGCCAATATGTCTGCGGGAGATTCGACGATGCACAAAGTGAGGTCGTCACGCCGATCGTCTTCACACAACCGGCAAACGGCCATCTCCGTGAGCGTGCGACAAGACTCACAATGGATCACTTGCTGCATTGCGGAGTTGAGCAACTCGGCAAGTCGGATGCCGCCATCTCGATTGCGCTGCAAAACGTGCAACGCCATGCGCTGTGCGCTCTTCGGACCCACGCCCGGGAGCACCTGCAAAGCCTCGATCAGTCGGTCGATAAGCGGACTGATCACGAGTGTGCTGTCCCATAAATAGCTCTCGTTATGCGCTTCGGTGCGGCTTCTGGGCTAGGCGACGCACGCAAGTTATGCAGGGGACAGCACACTGACTTAAAACGGCATCTTGCCGAGTGGCAAACCGAATCCGGATGCGATACCGGACATTTTTTGCTGCTGTGCGTTCTCGACTTTCCGCACGCAATCGTTGCAGGCTGCAGCCACCAAGTCTTCCAATACTTCTTTGTCTTCCGTCAGCAGGCTTGAATCGATATCGACTCGCTTTACCTCATGACGACCGTTCATCGTGACCTTGACGAGCCCGGCACCACTTTCACCGACGACCTCCATCGATTCGATCTCGGTTTGTAGTGCCTGCATCTTTTCCTGTACCTGCTGAGCTTGCTTCATCAGGTCACCGAATCCCTTCATGCTCACGCCGTACCTCCCCTAGCCACCATCACGGTGACCGGCACGCAGCGACTTGACTTCGGACAGCTTGCCACCGAATTCGTCGATGAGTGAACGTACCGTGCGATCGGCTTCAAGATGTTGCTGGGCAACCGCCAAACGCTCGGCTTGAATCCTCACATTTCGCGCTGCCGGAGTTTCGCTCCCAGTTTCGCCAACGTCGATCGAGACGCGAACATTTCTCTCTAGCTCGCGTTGCAAAGCGCGCTCGATCGCCTTTACCTGACCATCGTTCAACAACGTGTCGTGGGCAGGATCAAGCCGCAGGATCATTTGACCTTCACGCTCATCCACAAGCAGTGAATGCTCGATGATCATGCGAGCCACACCATCGAGTCGGACTTTCGCGACCAGGTCATACCATCGTTTCAACAAACCATTCGCAACGTTCCCAGGTACGCCGCTGGTTGGTGCAGCAGTCTCGATGGAGTCGTCGCGGGGCGCATCGATACGCTCTTCGTTTGCCGGTACATTTGTCGCCAGACCGGCATCAGGCGCGAAGCTCATCATTCTCAGCAGCGTCATCTCGAATCCAGTCTTCGGGTCCGGGCCAACATTTAGGTCTCGATACCCCATCAACGCAATCTGATAGTAAAGCTGCACCGCTTCTTTGGTAAACGGGCCGTGATAGCTGCCAAGCGCCTGGTCCACCGCCATGCGGTGTAGTGCCTCGATCAGTTCGGCTAGCGTCGCCTCGAAGTCTGCAGATTTTTCCGCAAGCGCGTTACTAACCGTTAGCACACTTTGGGGCCGACCGGAACTCAGCGCATCGACGACCGCCTGAACCTCATCCGGACCGACGCTACCCAACATCTCAGCAACATCCTCGCGCGTGAGACGACCTTGACCATAGCTGATCGCCTGATCGCTGATGCTCAACGCATCGCGCATGCTTCCCCTTGCGCTTTTAGCAATCACCTCGAGTGCCGCTCGTTCAAATTCGATCTTCTCATCGTCTAGCACTTTCGCGAGGTAATCGACGATTTTTTCGCGCGAGATGTTTTTCAGCTGAAACTGCAGGCATCTCGACAGCACCGTGAGAGGTACCTTTTTAGGGTCGGTCGTCGCGAGCAGGAACTTGACGTGGTCCGGCGGCTCCTCCAACGTTTTCAATAGCGCGTTGAAACTGGCCGCCGACAACATGTGCACTTCGTCGATGAGGTACACCTTGTAACGTCCGCGGCTTGGAAGATATTGGGCATTGTTGAGCAAGTCCCGCGTGTCATCGACCCGGGTGCGTGAGGCCGCATCCACCTCGATTAGATCCATGAACCGGTTCTCCTGCACTTCGATGCAAATCGAACACGTGCCACAGGGTGTCGACGATACCCCACGCTCGCAGTTGAGAGACTTGGCGAGGATTCGAGCAATGGTCGTTTTGCCGACCCCACGGGTACCGGTGAATAGATACGCGTGATGCAGCCTCCCTTCATCCAACGCATGACTTAACGCCCTAACCACATGCTCCTGGCCAACCAGGCCAGAGAAGTTCATAGGGCGCAGTTTGCGTGCTAGTACCTGGTAGCTCATCCTGGCCATTCTAGGGACTTAAACGTTGGGGCGCATTAACGATGAGCTTTGCTCGATCGCCTCTGGTGGTGGGTCACCGCGGTGCCGCAGGATTGGCTCCGGAAAACACCATTCAAAGCTTCGCGCTAGCGGTACAGCTTGGGGTTGCCGCCGTGGAACTCGATGTGCACTACGTCCACGGCAAGCTAATCGTCATACATGACGATAGGCTGGATCGCACCACTTCCGGGTCGGGCGCTTTGTCCGATTATGATCTCGAAACCTTGCGCAGCCTCGACGCCGGTCTTGGTCAATCGATTCCATACCTGGAAGAGGTGTTTGCCGCCGTACCAAACGATATTGGCATCAATATCGAACTCAAAGGTCGAGGCACCGCGAGACCCGTTGTCGAATGGCTTTATGGACAGCAAGATCGAGACGTACTCATCTCGTCATTCAATCTCGACGAGCTCAACGAATTCGAGAACTTCAGCGGCGGTCAGTTCAAAGTGGCGCCACTGTTCGACAAATGGCGACCGACCGTGTGGCAGGTGGCGGAAGCTCTGGGTGCTTGGTCCATCAATCTGAGTGCGCGCGCTGCGTCAAAACGACGTATCAATGAAGCCGTCGAACGGGAATTGAAGGTGTTGGTCTATACGGTAAACGATGAGGTGACAGCGCGCCGGTTGCTCGGTTGGGGTGTTGCCGGTTTCTTTACCGACTTCCCCAACCGCATGATCGCATTGGCCGAGGGTTAGTGTCCTGTCCCGCAAATAAGTTGGACTAGGCGCGGCGCTCCAGCCGGTTGATCTCGTCAGACAACTCGTACTTCTTGTCGGTGACAATCTTCTCGAGTACTTCGACGCGCCCTCGAAGGTTGTCGAGTTCGTGGTAGACATCGTCATCGAGGTCGGTTTCTCGCTCTAGGCGTCGGGTTTTGAGGTATTTCTCGGCTAGGCTCGTCGAACATGCTATCAGCACGATGAGCACAACCATGATAAATACGCTTTCCATTCTTCGCTCCTGTATTCCCAGTACTTACTTTCTGCTATTTCGCTAATTTGGTCGGCTCGACTATTCGGCTTTCCTTACTGTGCCCAAACCGAGGATTTCCTGCAACACCAAGGGCGTACCACGATATCGAACGCGGGCAGCACCGGCAATTTTGACATCCAACAGTTCCTCTACCCAAAGCAGTATGTCGCCGGATCCAAACACACTGATCTCGCCTGAGCGGCTTGCCAATTCGGGCGCTCGATAGCTACCCACGCCGTCGATCGCCACAATCTGACGTTCGACCTCGCCACTAAACTCGAAATCGGTCGAACCCCGGCCGGTCACCGTCAATTCGTCGGCTTGCAAATTGGAGAACCTAAATCTACCCGCCCCGCGACCTTCCAGCAGCAGGTCGCCGACGACCAAGTCTTTGGAGTTGACTATTCCCAGCCCGTCGCTGGTGAGTTCACGCAACCGGGAAACCGTGATATCGATGACGAGGTCATGGGTTGCGATGTTTGGAGCCTCGGAGTCGATGTACAGAACTCCGTCGCTCGAATCAACCAGCAATGCATCGAGCACCGACGCCTCACCTACTGCGACTGCTGAGGGAACGTCTCCTTGGATCAAGTGTAAGGTGCCGATGCCGGTAAAATAAACGCGTTCAAAATATTCAAGCTCGAAGGTCCGGCTTTCCGTGGCCCACGCCGATAACGAAATTGCCAAAATCGGCATCAGTAAAATCGATCCGTAAGGAAACCTATGCCGATTCACCACGCGGCCCGTCGTCGATTTTATGCAACTCTTTCTGCAGCTCGTATTGTCCGGACGTGACGTGTGATTCCATTCGGCGTACGCGCAATTCCGCCTCATTGAGATAGGCCTGTACGTTGAGTAAGCTTCGGCGCGGTGAAAGTTTCGGGCCGAGCTCCGGTGCCGGAGAGGTATGGTCCACGCGATCGTCCTGCATGCGCTCTTCCTCACGGTGTTTGGGTGGATTGTCCATCACGAAATACGCTACCCAATAGGCCGGGAACACAATCTGGCCTAAGAACAACAGGCCCGTGACCGCAATGCATCGCACCACCCAGACTTCTGCACCGTAGTAATTGGCAATACCAGCGCATACCCCGGCGATCTTGCCGTGCTGCGGGTCGCGGTAAAGGCGTCTCGACCGTTGGCGTACCTCGCTCACACGGCGGCGGCGGTGACCTCGGCCACGACCGTGCTGGCGCCGCCGGCCACTCGACCTATCGCGACCGAATTCTCGCTCGAACCTCGACGTCGTTTCTTCAATAAAACTGGTTGCCCGGTCGGACAGTTCATCCTTCGCGGAATGCACCAGTCCTTGTACAGCTGCCTCCAACCGCTCGACGGCGGTCTGAAAGTCGGCGGAACGTCGGCCCGAGTCTTGGTGTTTTTCGCTCATCCTTCACCCTCGCGAAGGCGATTGCGCCATTCGGGTGTCTCCCTATCGAGGATGGCTTCCAGGGTTTCGATTCGATCCACCATGCGCTCGGCGTGACTCGTCAAGCTCTCCAGCTCCACGCGTTCTTGATCGGAGAGCGAGCCTTGGGCTTTCTGTTGACTGCGATAGTGCATGAAGATCCAGGTCGGAGCGACGATGCACAAGAACAGTACGGTCGGGACAAAAAAGGCGACAACAATGCCGTCCATGATGGCTCCTAACGGTTGGTGTTTTGCTCAGCGTTTCCCATGCGGGCCTTGAGCTCAATTAGCTCGCCATCGACGTTCTCGCCTTTCTCGAGTTCTTCGATTTCTTCCGCTAGGGTTTTCTGCCCCATATCATACGCTTCGATCTGGCCTTCGAGATCATCCATCTTGCGTTCGTATAGCTCGAAGCGCTGCATGGCATCATCGACGTTGTGATCGTTGAGCTGACGGCGAACACCAAGTCGTGTTTGCGCCGCGTTGCCGCGTATGGCAATCGCGTTCTGTCGGGCTTTTGCATCCTTGATCTTAGCCTGCAGCGCCCCGACGTCCTCGTTCAATTTGGCCAGCGTTTCGTCAATCAGCTTCAGTTCGGCAGCCAACGAATCGGCTACCTCTTTAGCCTTGTTGCGTTCGACCAGCGCGCCTTTCGCGAGATCGTCGCGGCCTTTGTTCACGGCAACTTCCGCCTTGCGTTCCCATTCCGTCGCCTCTTTAGCAAGCCATTCCTGGCGGCGTTCGAGCTCTTTACGATCGGCGATAGCGCGTGCCGACGTACTGCGTACCTCGACGAGTGCTTCTTCCATTTCTTGAATGATTAGCCGCACCATCTTTTCCGGATCTTCCGCTTTATCGAGCAAAGCATTGATGTTGGAATTGATGATGTCGGACATGCGAGAAAAGATAGTCATCTTTGATCTGCCTCCACAGGGTATATCCAGTTTCCGACTGTTGTCGTCACATAGTCTGTTCGTCTCCCTCGTTCTCTTTCAGAAATCGTGCCAATTCTCGAAGAACCTATAACTCTTTGTTTTTATATTACTTTTTGCCCGATAGGGATTGACGAACCGGCTTTTCGGCATGGCATGTTTGGCCAACAATTGGCAGAATTCACAACATGCGTAAAGAACCGGAACGACTGCTAGGTGAATCACCCTCATTCCTGATGGTGCTCGAAGAGGTATCTCAGATCGCCCCGTTGGAAAAGCCGGTGCTGCTCGTCGGCGAACGGGGCACCGGCAAGGAACTCGTTGCCGATCGCTTGCACTATCTGTCCAACCGATGGGAAGGCCACTTTCTCAAGATGAACTGCGCCGCCATCGTCGACTCGCTTCTAGAAAGCGAGCTCTTCGGTCACGAAGCCGGCGCATTTACCGGCGCCTCGCGCACGCATCACGGACGTTTCGAGCGTGCTCATGGTGGCACGCTGTTTCTCGACGAACTAGCGACGACTTCTCCGCTCGTGCAAGAGAAGCTCTTGCGCATAATCGAATACGGCGAATTTGAACGTGTGGGCGGCAGCAAAACGTTGTACTGCGACGTACGGATCATCGCAGCCACCAACCAGGACCTACCGCAACTCGCCAGCGAAGGCAGGTTCCGCAACGATCTGCTCGATCGGCTGGCGTTCGATGTCATAACGCTGCCGCCATTGCGAGAGCGCGAGGACGACATCATGCTGCTGGCGGAACACTTCGCCATCAACATGACTACAGAACTAAATCGAGACGTATTTGCAGGATTCTCAGCCGACGCACAACGCGCTCTTCAAGAATTTGCTTGGCCGGGGAACATTCGTGAACTAAAAAACGTCGTAGAACGCTGTGTCTACCGCGCTGAACCCGACGAAATCGTCGACGAAATCGTGTTCGACCCGTTCGAGTCGCCCTACCGACCACGATCTGAGACGACCACGCCTGCCTCGCCAAGCCAAGCCAACCCAGGATCCTCGAATCTACCGCTCGATCTCAAGCAAGCTGTGCAAGACTTTGAGGTCAACATGATCAACACCGCACTCGAACAAGCGAAACACAATCAACGTAAAGCAGCCGAATTGCTCGACCTGACCTACCATCAGTTTCGGGGGTATCTGAAGAAATACGAGATCCTCAAAGCCGAATGACTCTATACTTGCGCGCCGCGAATTCTTCGAGATTAAACTTTGTAAAATCGAGACAAACACGTATCGGAGACGTGGCCGATGTGGCTTGCTGATTCGCGAAGCGAATCAGACGCGCTCGCCTGCTAAGGGGTTCGAGCCGGTCGCGCGTTGCGCGAACGCGAGCATCGCTCATTTAGGTGAGAACGGCGCGACATGGACGTCGCGACCGGAGACACTTCGCGGTGAACGTTGCACCAGGGACGGCAAAGAGATAACCAGATCGACGATTCGATCGACACAAAAATCGAACGTATCGGAGAGGTGGCCGAGTGGCTGAAGGCGCTCCCCTGCTAAGGGAGTATGGGTAACCCCCATCGAGGGTTCGAATCCCTCCCTCTCCGCCAGATCGTCAACCTAACGAGTTGAACTAGAACGATTTATTTCAAA
>JAPUIA010000239.1 GCA_027297435.1 Gammaproteobacteria bacterium
ACACTTCTGCCACCATGTGACCATGGCGGAACTGAAAGAACTCATTCTGTCTCGCTGCTATTGCCGATAAGAGCCACTCGCTCATCCGCCACGTCTCAGTGGTATCTAGCTCGCCTGGCGTCTCAATGGCTTTTGTGAATACTTCGGCAATTTCGCCACCCCAATGAAGTTCCTGCTGTTGAGTCTGTGTCACTAAGTGGACCGTCGACCCTCGAATCGCTTGTGTATTCTGGCGTATCTGTAGCGCTAAATATGCAAGCGTTGCTAGCGTCGCAATCGCCGCGACCAATTCCCCGAGATTACCTAAATCCTGCAAGTCCAATGTCTGATCCCCAATGAACATTGATCTCTATGGTAAGCCAAGACATGGGAGAAGCAGAAACGCTTGTTTTGTGGACAACATAATCCAACGGCAGCTTGTGGCCGATCAGAGACAAACGAGACCAACGCACAAGCGTGTTTGAATGACCGCAATGGGAACCATACCGACCGCAGGCCAATTCGCTGCGTATCCACCCCACCCTCGTTGGAATGCCTAAAGGTGGTGACGTCAGAGAGCAGGACTTCCCATCTCGCAGCAGTAGGTCGGGGCGGAAACTGACGTCACTTTCGGTCATACGAGGGCCGAAGTTTAGTGCACCTTCGCCAAAAGCTTAATCCGTTTAAGCTTTTCTTCCCAGATTGTCTTGGAAGATTGGCGGTGTTCCGGCGCATGCGCGTGTTTGTAGAAGTCGGGGGCTCGTTCGAAATTCTGCGCGAGATGCAACGCCGTGACATGTTCGATAAAGTAGCGCTGCTTGTCTTCGGGGCCCACTACCCAGCGCCAGACTCTACAGCGGCTAGTAGCCGGCTGCCTTGAATGGAGTCGCATCGAAAGCCCACTTGGGTAGACGTCGGCCGGTTTGATTTCTGGCCCGTGACTTTCTACATTGTTGGGTTGGTAGAGAAGGGGGCACCCGAAAACGGGTGACCACATGAAGAACAACCAGGCGTACTACGACGACATCAAGCAGAAGTTCGCGCAAGCGCGCGATCTCAGACTCGCCTACCGGCCCGAGGGTACGTCGCAATTCACCTCGGATCTGACAGGCGCGCTGTCAAAGTATGCCGTCGATCCGTACGGCGGCGAGATCGTACCCCGTAAGCCGATCAACGATCATGTCGAGGTGCTTTTCATCGGCGGCGGCTTCTCGGCACTGCTGACCTCGGCACGGCTGAGGGAGCGAGGTGTTGCGAGCATTCGCATCGTCGAACGCGGCGCCGATGTGGGTGGCACCTGGTACTGGAACCGCTATCCCGGTGTGGCCTGTGACGTCGTTTCCTACGACTACCTGCCGTTGCTCGACGAAATGGACTACGTTCCGAAAGACCACTACGCCAAAGGTCGTGAAATCCTCGCACACTGTCAGGCCATTGCGAAGAAGTACGATCTGTACGAGCTCGCAGTTTTTCAGACGACCGTGACGTTCACCCGGTGGAACGAAGAGGACCAGATGTGGCACCTCGAGACTAATCGCGGCGATCACATGACCGCAGATTTCGTCATCTGCGCTAACGGCACGCTTTCCAAGCCCAAGCTTGCAAAGATCAATGGGCTCGAGACCTTCAAGGGTCATTCGTTCCACACGTCACAGTGGGACTACGACTACACCGGCGAACATCTTGGCAAACTGCAAGACAAGGTTGTCGGCATCATCGGCACCGGAGCAACGGCTGTGCAGGCCATTCCAGGCCTCGGCGAAGCCTCCAGAGAGCTCTATATATTTCAACGCACACCCTCTTCGATCGACATCCGCGAAGACTGGCCAACAGACCCAAACTGGGCACGTCGGCTCAAACCCGGCTGGCAGGCCATACGGCGGGAGAAAGCACTCAGGGGGCCACCGCTGACCGAAGAGCAGCGAGCGATCCGCGACGCCATGACCCGTGAGGAGAAGATCCGTCGGCAAGAGAATGCCAACATCGACTACATGATGCGTATCCACAAGCGCATCGAATCAATCGTAAAAGACGAGGCAACCGCCGAGGCGCTGAAACCCTGGTACATGTTCATGTGCAAGCGGCCATGTTTTCACAACGACTACCTGCCTACGTTCAACCGCCCCAACGTGCACTTGGTCGACACAAACGGCAAAGGTATCACCCAAATTACGGAACGTGGACCGCTGTTCGATGGCAAACAGTACGAGCTCGACCTATTGATCTACGCCACGGGGTTCGAGGTACAAAAAACCGGGATCTACAACCAGATCGTCGGCGTCGATGGGCTCGATCTCACTGACAAGTACGCCAACGGGGTCCGGACTTTGCTCGGCGTACACTCCGTCGGCTATCCGAACCTGTTCATCATGGGGGGCTATCAAGCGTCTTTTCAGTTCAACCTGACCTACATCCTGCAGATGCAGGGCGATCACATCGCCGAGTGTATCGCGTATGCCAGGAATAACGGGTACAAGACGATCGACCCCACCCCGGATGCCGAGGAATGGTGGGTTCAGGAGGTTATCGCCAATCGCGGCAAGACCACCCGCAACCAGGACTGCACGCCTGGGTATTACAACTTCGAGGGCGAGCACCAACGCCGGCAGGACGGCAACTACAACGGCGGGGTCACCAAGTACCTCACCCACATGGAGAACGTGCGGGAAAATATGACAGAGAACTTCGCGTTCTCATAGCCAACTAGAGGGTACGTCGAAACAACCTAATGCTAATCGCGCGCCTCAAGCGCCCTTAGGCCACCTGCGCCTGAGCTCTGCCCAGCCGAGTAACGTCGCCCAAGATATTGAATAAACACGGTATCAATATCAGAGTGATTACGGTTGCAAACAAGATACCAAACGCAAGTGAGACGGCCATCGGAACGACCATCTGGGCCTGCATAGAGGTTTCCGCAAGAATCGGCACCAAGCCGAAAAACGTCGTAAGCGACGTCAGCAGTATGGCGCGAAAACGTTCCGCACCGGCTTGTACCGAGGCTTCGGTCGCAGGCACGCCTTCGGCAATTTTGTGATTCACGAAATCCACCATCACGATGCTGTCGTTCACTACCACGCCGGCCAACGCAATGATCCCAATCAGTGACACCGAGTTGACCGCAATACCCAGCAACATGTGTCCGAACACCGCGCCAATGATGCCGAAAGGGATCACGCTCATGATGATCAAAGGCTGCAGATAAGACTTCAGCGGAATCGCCATGAGCGCGTAGATACCAAAGAGCGCAGCCAAGAACGCGTACCCCACCTGCGCGAGCGAGGACTGTTCTTCCAGCGAGCTGCCGTCCAAGTCGAGCGAGACGCCCGGATACCTCGCCAACAGGCCCGGAATGAAGTCGCGATTGACCTCGCCGACCAATCGAATCGGTTCGACCCTCGATATGTCGGCGTTGGCGGTCACCGAGACGGTGCGTTTACCGTCACTGCGGCGAATGACGTCATAGCCGGGGCTCATCGTGTATTCCGCCACCGCATCGAACGGCAACTCGCGCCCGTCCGGCAAGCGAATCCACATGCTCTCCAGGTTCCCGACCGAGCGCCGCTCGGAGCGCGGATAGCGCACCATCACGCGCACCTCGTCGGTGCCTCTTTGAATGCGCTGGGCCTCTGCACCATAGAATGCTTCGCGTACCTGGCGAGCCAGGTCGACGAGCGTAATGCCTAAAGCCTCCGCCTCCGGTCGGATGCGCAGCTTGATCTCTTCAGGACCGGCACTGGCCGAGCTTTCCACCTCGAAGAGGCCGTCGTAGGTTTTGAGATGCTCGACAAGCTCACGGGCGGCGCGCTCCACAGCCTCGAAGTTGTCGCCTTGCAGCTTCAAGGCAATGGGCGGTCCCCCGCCCATGGAACTGCTCGACGAAAACCGCATCTCTTTGGTGCCGGCGACCTCGCCGACCTTGGCCCGCCACCGGTACTCGACTTCTTTCGGCGACACAGCGCGAAATTCGCTCTTCTCCAACTCCACCCGAATACGCCCTGCGTTGCCGTTGAATATGTAGGCGAACATGTGTTGCACGCTGTTGGTGCCGGTTTCCGCTTTGATCTCGTCATTGACCTCCATGAGCGCGGCGTTCATTTCATCTACGATGTCGCGTATCAAGGTCTCCGGTTGGCCGTCCTGTAGTTCTATGCTGGCGCGGATGAAGTCGCTTTCGATCTCGGGAAAAAACACGAACCGCACGAAACCGCCGCCAAAAAGCCCGGCCGTAAGGATCAGCAAACTGACGAAGAAGGCCAAGGTGGCGTATCGATAATCGATGGCGCGGACCAGGAAGGGCTTGTAGTAGTCCTCGATAAAACTCTTGAGATGCTGATCCACCCAATCGGCAATGCCCCTCTTGGAACCGTGCGACGACTTCATGAGCGCGAGATGCGACGGCAGGATCAACTTCGACTCGACAAGCGAGAACAACAGGCAGAACACCACCACCCAGCCGATGGCGCCATTGATCGCCGAAGTCGGTCCTGTCACGAACAACAGTGGCAGGAAAGCCATCACGGTGGTGAGCACGCCGAAGGTGGCGGGCACGGCGACCTTCTGGGCACCTGCGACGATATTGGCGACGTTGTAGCCTTTGGCTTCGGTCTCCGTGTAGGCACTTTCCGCGATGATGATGGCATCGTCCACGACGATGCCGAGCACCAGTATGAACGCGAACAGGCTCATCACATTGATGGTCACGTCGACCACCGGCAGCATCATGAACGCGCCGAGAAAAGCCACCGGTAGACCCACGATGACCCAGCTGGCGATCTTGACGTGCAGGAACAGACCCAGAATCAGCATGACCAACACGGCGCCCATCGCCATGTTGGAGAGCATCATGTTCATGCGGCCTTTTAAATAGTAGGTACCGTCCGCCCAGACCGTCAGTTGAACCCCTTCCGGCAAAGTTGCATTGCGTTTATCGACGTAGCGACGCACAGCGTCGCTAATCTCAATTTCGTTCTCGTTTTCGGTCGACATGACGTTGATGCCGAAGCTGCGCTGGCCGTCGAAGAAGGCATAGCTTTCGATTTCGGCAAACCCATCGATGACGTTCGCCACGTCACCTATGCGCAGCCGTGTACCGTCCGGCTGCCCCAGCAGCGCGATGCGTTCGAAATCCTCGCCCGTATATGCCTGGCCGACGGCTCTGAGGCGTATATCCCCGGAAGCCGATTGAATGGATCCACCCGGCAGGTCTACCGACCAGCGGCGAATCGCCTGGGCGATCTGATCGAGGGTCAAACCATATTCGCGCAACGTGAGCTCCGAGACTTCGATGGAAATCTCGAAGGGCCTCGCACCCCACACTTCCGCGTACGTGACTTCCGGCAAGGCGATGATTTCGTCGCGAACGTCATCCGTCAGTAGCTTCATCGCCCGTTCGTTGAGATCGCCGTGCACCTGGACGAAGAGCGCGCCCTTGGTGAAGTTCTGCTTGGAGATGATCGGGCGTTCCGCATCGGCGGGAAAGGTGGAAATGCCGTCGATCGCGAGCTTCACCTCATCGGTGATATCACCGACATCGTAGCCTTGCCGCACCTCGATGGTCACCCGGCCGGAGCCTTCCAAAGCGAGGCTGGTAACCTTACGGATGCCTTCGATGGAGTTCACCGCCTCCTCGATCTTGATGACGATGCCTTGCTCTACTTCCTCCGGACCGGCGCCTGGGTAAGGCACGCGTACGTCGACTTGATCGAACTGGAACGGCGGAAAACTCTCCTTTTTGACGACGAAGATCGAGTAGATGCCACCTAGAACGATGAACGCCATGAGCAAGTTGGCCGCCACATGGTTGGTGGCGAACCAGCCGATCAGTCCTCGCACGCGTGGCGTGCTAGGCATCGAAGCGCACCTTCATGCCAGGCAAGGGCTGATCGATGGGCGTCACGCAATAACGCTCGCCTTCGTCCAACCCTTCGGCAATGTAGACGAAGTCGGCATCCCGACGCACGATGTTGAGCTCACGCGGATATATGCGGCCTTCCTGGTCGACCACCCAAAGCGTGTTGCCGCGCTCGAGCGCATGCCGTGGTATCAGAAATAGCTCGCCGGCCTCTTGACCGACGATCTCGGCAGACACAAACGTGCCCATCAGCAACGGTATGGTTGCCGGAGAACCCAAAGCATAGGGATCTTCGACTTGGGCAACGAGATAGAGAACCCGGCTGGTCGTATCGAAAACTCGCTCAGAACGGGTGATTTTGCCGGGCCAACGATAAACCGTACCCCCGAGTTCCGCCGAAAGCACGACGTCGAAGGGTTCACCCAAACGCAGCTTCAGGATGTCGAGGTATCGGAGATCTTGCTGAGTGATGGGCAAGCGTACTTCCGCAAAATCGACGGCAAACGTGCGAGCGAGTTCAGAACCGACGTTGACGTACTGACCCACGTCGGCGACCTTGTCTCGCACGATTCCGGTGTAGGGTGCGCGAATTGTCGTTCTGTCGAGATCATCTTCGGCGTCTTTCTGCTCGGCCTCGGCAAACTGCAATTCGGCAATCGCTTGCTGGAGCTGGGGTTTGCGCAACGCCAGTTCTGATGCAGGCGCAGTGCGGGGATCGCTTTGGCGCAACCGCTGCCAGTCGTCTTCCGCATATCCTGCCAGCGCGCTCTCGGTCGCGAGCTGAGTCAAGGCTCGTGCGACGTTGGCTTGCGCTTTCAACAGGGCACTTTCATAGTTCCGGGGATCGATGCGGATCAACACGTCACCCTCGGCGAAACTGCCGCCGCTGACGAAAGCATCGGAAACCTCCACGATGCGCCCCGAGGCCTCCGCGACGATCGTCGTCTCGGTGCGCGGCGTTACGGAGCCTTGGGATTGCACGGTAAAGGTCACCGGCTGGCGCTCGGCGATCGCCACCTGCACCAACAGCGTCGGGGTTTCCACCGGTACGTGCTGGGTCTCCGGCCGCGCCCCGAACATGGCGGACGCCGCCGCGATTGAGGCTACAATGAAGATGAGTGGCAGGGCGATTTTCCAGTTTCGATGCATCTAATTTCTCATTGGGGCCTAAATGAGCCCTTGTAGGCACTATTTATCATGCCTGTGGTTTCCGTCCTGACCGTTGCCAAATATCATATGCCTCTTCAATCATTCTCACACCATCGTCTACCGGGGGTAGCACCATGAGACCGTCACACTACGCGATGAGTTGCAACGTGAAACCTTGGCAGCGCGCGGAGAATCTCAAGGCGAGGAGTAGCACGACGCCATGACGAACCACGACGAAAGCCTTGGACCCGAGGGCTACCAGGTCGACGCCGTCGAAGCGTGGGTCGCGACCCACATCGAGGGCTTTAACCCACCCTTCAAGTGGACGCGCCTCGAAGGTGGCCACTCGAACCTCACGTATCAGATCGATGACGCGAGCGGCAGGCAGGCGGTGATCCGGCGTCCCCCGCAAGGCCAGTTGCTGCCGAAGGCCCACGACATGAGCCGGGAGTGGGCAGTGATTTCCGCCTTGGGGGCGACACCGGTGCCGGTTCCCGAAGCACTCGGTTTTTGCGAAAGTCCAGACGTCACGGGTGCCTGGTTCTACGTCATGGGGTTGATCGACGGTCATCCACTCTACAACTCGGAGGACACCAACCGATGGGTGCCCAAAGAGCAACGCCAAACGATGGCGTGGTCTTTCATCGACGTGCTCGCGGCGTTGCATGCGGTTGATCCGGACGACGTGGGGTTAGGCGAACTCGGCAAGAAAGAGAACTATGTCGGCCGGCAACTGAAAACCTGGTATCGATCGTGGACGTCGTCCGTCGAACCGGCCCAGTTCGACGACCCGCGAGCCCATGAGCTGCAACAGTTTTTCTTGGACAACCTTCCGGAACAGGGTCCGGCCCGCGTGGTGCACGGCGACTACGGCATACACAACTGTCTGGTCGGCCGCGACTGCACCATTGCCGCGGTGGTGGACTGGGAGATCTCGACCCTTGGCGACCCGCTTGCCGATCTGGCATATGCCCTGAACCAATGGCCTGATCCCACGGACGCCGAGCCCGCCCTGCCGGAAGCCGCGACGGCGCCGGCCGGTTTTCCGACCCGAACCGAACTCGCCGAGCGCTATGCGGAGCGCACCGGCCGCGACCTGTCGAATCTCGACTACTACGTCGGCTTCAACCGCTGGAAGAGCGCCGCAATCGTTCACGGCGTCTATGCCCGATATTGCGAAGGCAAGAAGAGTACGGAAGGCGTCGACCTTGACGACATGCGCTCGCGGATCGAACGCACCTTGACGCTCTCGGAAGCGGCGGTAAACCGCCTAAGGTAGGAGCGGCTTCAGCCGCGAAGCGAGGACGCGTCCTTAGGACGCGAAGCCGAGCGGTCTCCACACCGGGCATGGCGTTGCCATGCCCTTCGCGGCATCGCGTCCCTAGGACGCGCAGCCGCCTCCTACCCTAGCAACGAGGTAAAACTCGACGCGGCGCGCTGCGCTTGCTAAAACTACACCCTTGAGATTTCGGGGAGAAATACAGATGAGCAGCTTGTTGCCCAAGTCCGTGACCATCACGGACGACACGATGCGAGAAGGCTTGCAGATCGAGAGTCCGGATATTCCGGTTTCCGAGAAACTGCGCCTGCTCGACGCCATCGGTGAGATGGGTGCGAAAACCATTGCGATAGGATCGTTTGCCCATCCCAAGTGGACGCCGTCGATGGCGTGCGTCGACGAGATCGCTGAGCAGTTCGAACCGAAACCGGGTGTCAACTACACGGCAGTCGTATTCAACAAACGCGGCTACGACCGCGCTGACGCCTACTATCCCAAGATCGACGTACGCACGCGTAAGCATTACGGGACGCATGTGGAGCTTTGCGATTCGTTTGCGCGGCGCAACTACAACCGCACCCAAGCCGAACAGATAGCGAGCATGGATGCGACGATTGCTGCAGCGGTAGGCGCAGGCGCCGAAGCGGGTTCCGTTGCGCTCGGCAATCCGTTTGGTTCCAATTTCGAGGGGCCGTTCAGCCTCCAGCAACGCATGGGGCTTCTCGATCTCATGGTGGACAAGTGGCACGAGGCTGGGCTGAAGGTAAACCGGTGCTCGTTGCTGGACGCGATGGGCTGGAACATGCCGCACACGGTGCGCGAGACGATGGAGGCGATTCGCGAGAAGTACCCGGAAATCACGACCTTCCACATGCACCTGCACAACACTCGGGGCACTTCCATCGCCAGCTTCTACGAGGCTCTCATGCTCGGCGCTACCGAATTCGATACGTCACTTGGTGGCATGGGCGGCTGCCCCTACTGTGGTAACGGCCGTGCAGCTGGGCACGTGCCGACAGAAGACTTCGTGCATATGTGCCACCAGATGGACATCGAGACGGGCTATGACCTCGACAAGGTCATCGAAGCCGCCTGCATCGCCGAAGAGGTGGTAGGGCACACGCTATGGGGTCATGTGTCGAAAGCGGGCCCCTTACCGAGCGTCGAGGCTGTGTATCCCATCGACATGCCTTTCGTCGAGACGCTGGATGAAGCGTCGCATTTCCGTGCGGGTTCGTCCGTTTATGAAGGACAGATTTCGCCGTGGCGCGAAGGCGATGCGCTGACACGCGAAAGCGCGACTTAAAGGCACGTGTAGGCGCGATTCGGTTCTGGGGGAACCATGACGGTTAAGCTTTATCACTGCCTACGGGCGCGTTCCATGCGCCCGCTCTGGACGCTCGAGGAAATGGGGCTCGATTACGAGCTAGTGACCATGCCGTTTCCACCGCGTTACCTTTATGAGGGCTACAAGGAGATCAATCCGCTCGGCACGGTGCCTACCATGGTCGACGGCGAGGTAGTCATGACCGAATCGGCCGGTATCTGCCAGTATCTCGTGGACACCTACGGGCCCACCGATCTAGCGGTAGGCAAAGACGAAAGCGACTACGGTATCTACCTGAATTGGCTGCATCGAAGCGATGCCACGCTGACATTTCCGCAAACGTTGGTTCTGAGATATACGCGCCTCGAACCCGAGGAAACCCGCAATCCCCAGGTCGCGAACGACTACAAAAAATGGTTTCTAGCGAGGCTGCGCTGTCTCGAAGCGGCAACCGCCGATCGCGACTACCTCTGCGCCGAGCGTTTTACCATTGCCGACGTCTGTATCGTCTACGTCCTGGTGCTCGCCCAATCCCTCGATATCGAAGAGGCCTTCACGCCGAACATCAAGAAATACTGGGACCGCATCACACAACGAGACGCGTACCAGCGCGTCTTTGAGATGTAGTCGGAGCGAAATGCAGTTGGGAGACACGCAATGGCCGTCCTCGAATCAAATCTAGACACCCGATCGGAAACGTACCAACAAAATCGGTCCGAGATGATCGACAAGCTGAGCATGCTCGACGATCTCTATGAAGAAGCGGCCCGAGGCGGCGGCGAAGAAGCGATGGAGCGCCTGCACTCCAGGAACAAGATGGCCATTCGAGATCGCATCGGCTGGGTGCTGGATCGCGATTCACCCTTTCTCGAGATCAGCCCGCTCGCCGCATGGCGTTCGGCCTACGAAGTCGGTTCCGGTTTCGTGGTGGGGATCGGCGTGATCGAAGGCGTGGAATGCGTGATTCTCGGGCACGATCCGTCTGTTCGTGCCGGCGCTTTCAACCAATTCAACTCCAAGAAGCTCATGCGCGGCCTCGAGATCTGTCGCGAGAACCGCCTGCCCTACGTTCAGTTCGTGGAATCCGCGGGCGCCGATCTCCGCGGTCAAGGCGGCGGTGGCGACCCGGAGGCCGCGATTCGTCGCGAAGGCGGTCACTTTGCGGAATCGGGACGCCTATTCTACGAGATAACCGAACTCTCCAAGATGCGGATCCCAACGATTTCCGTGGTCTTCGGCGCCTCGACGGCGGGAGGCGCCTATCAACCGGGCATGAGCGACTACAACATCTTCGTGAAGAACCAAGCCATGGTTTCGCTCGGCGGTCCGCCGTTGGTGAAGATGGCCACCGGCGAGGACGCCGACCCGGAAGCGCTCGGCGGCGCCGATATGCATACCGCGATCTCCGGTCTCGGCGACTATCTTGCCGAGAACGAAATGGACGGCATTCGGCTGTGCCGCGAGGTGGTCGCTCATCTCAATTGGCGTAAACAGGGGCCCGGGCCGAGCCTGCCGGCCGATGAGCCGCTTTATGATGCCGACGAATTGCTTGGCATCGTGAGTGAGGATCTCACCAAGCCATTCGAGATGCGCGAGATCATCGCTCGCATAGTCGACGGATCCCAATTCGAGGAGTTCAAACCGCGCTACGGACCCACGTTGGTGACCGGTTGGGCTTCTATCCACGGCTATCCTCTCGGCATCCTCGGTAACAACGGCGCGCTGATGTCCGAGTCGTCGGAAAAAGCGTCGCAGTTCATCCAGCTGACCAATCAAATCGACGTGCCGCTTTTGTTCCTGCACAACATCACGGGTTACATCGTCGGCACTGATTTCGAACAAGGCGGCATCACCAAGAACGGTTCGAAGATGATCAACGCCGTCACGAACTCGACCGTCCCGCACATCAGCGTGATCGTCGGCGCATCCTATGGCGCCGGCAACTACGGAATGAGCGGTCGCGCGTTCGGCACCCGATTCACGTTCATCTGGCCGACGGCCAAGATCGCCGTCATGGGACCGAAACAGATGGCCGGCGTAATGACTATCATCGGGCGACGAGCCGCACAGCGGCGCGGCATCGAATTCGACGAGGAGGCCAACGCCAAACGCGCGGAAACCGCCGAATACTGGGCAGAGGAGCGTTCCAAGGGACTGTTCGCCACTTCGCGCGTCTCCGACGACGGCATGATCGATCCGCGCGACACGCGATCCATCATCGCCTTCGCACTGTCGGCCTGTCATAACAAAGAAGTCAACGGGACGAAGGAGTTCGGCACATGGCGGATGTAAGCATCAAACCCATTACCAGGCTCTTGGTCGCCAACCGAGGCGAAATCGCCCGCCGGATTTTTCGAACCGCCCAAGATATGGGCATCAGCACCGTCGCCGTATACGCCGATGGTGATGCGAACGCGCCTTTCGTCAAAGAGGCCGATGTGGGTATCGCTCTCAATGGCCGAACGTCGGCCCAGACCTATCTCGATGCGGACAAGGTGTTGGCAGCTTGTGAGACGACGGGCGCCGACGCTGTGCATCCGGGTTACGGGTTCCTGTCGGAGAACGCGGCGTTCGCCGATGCGGTCGTCGAGCGCGGCATTACCTGGATCGGTCCCTCGTCCAGCGCCATCGGTCAAATGGGTGACAAGCTGGCCGCCAAGGCCTTGATGCTCGAAGCCGACGTCCCGACGTTGCCTGCCAAGGAGCTGGGGCCCAATGACGATGCCGCCGCGGCGGCGAAGGCGATCGGTTACCCGGTTCTGGTCAAAGCATCGGCCGGTGGCGGCGGCCGAGGCATGCGCGTGGTCGAGAAGGAAGCCGAACTCGCGGCTGCCGTCGAGGGAGCGCGGCGCGAGGCGGCGGCATCGTTCGGCGACGACACGGTGTTCCTGGAACGCTGGCTCACGTCGTCGCGCCACATCGAGATACAAATCTTGGGTGACAGCTACGGCAACCTCGTGCATCTGTTCGAGCGCGAGTGCTCGATTCAACGGCGCCACCAAAAAATCATCGAGGAAGCGCCATCATCCGCCGTTGATGATGCGCTGCGCGAGCGGCTCGGGGCGGCGGCGATCAAGGTCGCGCAAACCATCGGTTACTCCTCGGCTGGCACCGTCGAGTTCCTGCTCGACGGGGAAGACTTCTGGTTTCTCGAAGTCAACACACGGTTACAGGTAGAGCACCCGGTGACGGAAGCGATCACCGGCCTCGATCTGGTTCGCGAGCAGATTCGCATCGCGGAAGGCGAACAACTCGGCTACAGCCAAGACGACCTCTCTATCAATGGCCACGCCATCGAAGCTCGCCTGTACGCAGAAGACCCTGCGAATAATTTCCTGCCTGCCCCAGGCGTCATTACGGCATGGCAACCAGCAGGCAACGTCCGCTTCGATTCAGGCGTCGAATCCGGCAGCGCGGTCAGTGTGGAATTCGATCCGATGATCGCCAAGGTCATCGCGCACGCGCCATCGCGGCGCGAAGCGACGGCGAAATTGGCACGCGCGTTGGAGATGACGCGCATTCAGGGCATTAAGCACAATCGCGACTTCTTGGTTGCGACGTTGCGTACGCCCGAGTTTATCGCCGGTGCCACGACAACCGACTTCATAGAACGGGTAGCCCCGGCAAGATCGCGAACGCCCACATTCGCCGAGCAGTTCGATGCTGCTATTGCGGTGGTGATGCACGCGCAACACGAGCGCCGAACGAACGTGCGCGTGCTGTCACACATCGCGACCGGGTGGCGGAACTCGATCATGCCACCCGAGCGGGTGACGTTCTCGAACGGCGAGGCGGAACTGGCCGTCGAGTACCGCGCCCAGCGTGACGGCACGTTCAATGTCAATGTCGGTGACAGCACAGCAACGGTTGCTCTCTTCGACATCGGCAACGGCGAAGTCGATCTCGCGATCGATGATCGCCGCATCGGTATGTCGGTGACTGCCGATGGCGACCGTTGGCTGGTGCACGGACCCTTTGGCGACGTCGAGCTGACGGAGCAGCCGCGGTTTCCGCGACCTGGGCTTGCCGAGTTTACGGGCGGCTTGTACGCGCCGATGCCGGCGAAAGTCATATCGACACAGGTCAAGGCAGGCGATTCCGTGGTTGCCGGTCAGCTGCTATTGATCCTGGAAGCCATGAAAATGGAGCACCAGATCACCGCGCCCGTCGACGGCACCGTCGCAGAAGTCAAAGTTGCCGAGGGTGACCAGGTCGACAACGGCGCAATGTTGGTCGTATTCGAAACCGAACCCGATGAGAAAGGAGAATAGAGGTGCCGACCACACAAGCAACGCTCTACGACGTCAAAAACGGCGCGGCGTGGATTACGCTCAATCGTCCCGAGAACCGTAACGCACTCTCCTCGATTCTGGTATCAGAGTTATACGAGCACCTCGTGGCGGCGAACGAGGACTCGGACGTCCGCTGCATTGTCATTACCGGCACCGATCCGGCCTTTTGCGCCGGCGCCGATCTGAAGAGTCCGCCCGGCCAGGTCGTCGACGGACGACGAACGGTACCGTACCCCGACGTGTTGACACTGATAATGGACAGCGACAAGCCGGTCATTGCCGCCGTCAACGGCGCAGCCTTTGCGGGCGGTCTTGGTCTGGTCGGTGCCGCAGACATCGTGATTACGGTCGATGAGGCGCAGTTCAGCTTCAGCGAGGTGCGCATCGGTGTAATCCCAGCCGTGATCTCCGTCGTTTGCCTGCCCAAGCTCGGCACGCACCACGGCATGAAACTCATCATCACGGGCGAGCGTTTCAACGGTACGCGTGCCGTCGAGATGGGTTTCGCCCATCGTGCCGTACCGGCCGGCCAGCTCGCCCTGGCGGTCGAAGAAGAAATCGAGATGATCAATCTCGGCGGCCCGATAGCGGTCACCGAATGCAAGAAGCTCGTCCGCCGTGTGCCGCAACTGTCCCGGGAGGAAGGCTTCAAAGAAACCGCCGAATGGAGCGGACGCATGTTTCGCTCGGAAGAAGCCGCCGAAGGCATGGCGGCCTTTCGCGAGAAACGCAAACCCTCGTGGGCCGAGAAGTAGCAACCGTGACAGAGTTGGAGGCGTTCAGAGCAGAGGTCGCCGCCTGGCTGGAGGACAACCGACCACCACCAGATCCAGGATTTCTGCTGCCGGAATCGTTCATGGAGGTCGGCACGGATGACCAGTTCAATTACTTGAGAGACTGGCAGCAGCGCGTTTTCGAGGCTGGCTATCTCGGCATGGCCTGGCCCAAGGAGTATGGCGGCGGCGGCCAGCCTCAAGTTTATCAAGACATCGTCAACGCCGAGATGGCACGCCTTCAAGTACCGTTCGTGCCCAACACCATCGGACTCAATTGGGCAGGCCCGCTGATTCTCGCGATCGGTACCGAGGCGGAAAAGCACAAGTACATTCGCCGCATTCTTAGCGCCGAAGACATCTGGTGTCAGGGATTCTCCGAACCGAACAGCGGCTCGGATCTAGCCGCCGCATCGACCACCGCGGTGCGCGACGGAGACGAATACGTTCTGAACGGCAGCAAGATCTGGACCAGTCTAGGCGGTTACGCCAAGTACATGATCCTGCTCGCGAAAACCAATCCCGACGCGGAAAACCGCTACGCCGGGTTGAGCTACTTCTTGGCTCCGATGGACGTCCCCGGCATCGAAGTGCAACCGATTCGCAAGCTGACGGGCGAATACGGATTCACGCAGACCTTTTTCACGGATGCACGGGTGCCGGCGTCTTGCCTGATGGGCAAGGAAGGCGAGGGCTGGCGGATCGCCATGCAGACGCTGACGTTCGAGCGCGGCGCGACCGGCGGTCAGGCGGGAGGTCTCGCCGGCAACGCGATGGGTGTAGCAGACGTGATCGAGCTGGCTCGGCGTGGCAAACGGGACGGCAAACCGGCCATTGAAGACCCGTTGGTGCGCGACCGGCTAGTGCAGTTCTTGATCGAAGAACAGGGCGATCGGCTATGCGGCGCACGCGCACGGATCCCGGCGCTCGTCTCGGAACGACCGGCTGCCATTCCCATGTCCGGTAAGTTACGCGGCACCGAACACCGGCGGCGGTTGTTCCAGTTTGCGCTTTCGCTCATGGGCGCCAACGGCATACGTTGGGTGGGCGACGCCCATGCTGACCGCGGCGGCTTGTGGCCGCGCTCCTACTTCAACGCGTTTTCTGCAACGATTGGTGGGGGTACCAGTCAAGTTCAAGCCAATATCGTCGGCGAGCGTGTGCTCGGCCTGCCGAAAGACTAACCCGTGGCGCAGACCCTCAAAGCGACGCTGACATTCTCCGATGAGCAATCCATGTTGCTCGATACTGCAACCGAGTTCTTCCGGAACAAATCGCCCATTGCTCATGTGCGCGAGCAGTTGACGACGGAACGCGGATTCGAGGCGGCACACTGGGACGAAATGGTGGCGCTCGGTTGGTCTGGGCTGGCCATCGGCGAGGACTACGGCGGTAGCGGGCTCGGGCTTGGGGCGGCTGTCACGATCGCCGAGCCTATGGGTCGATATTTATCTGCATCACCCTTCCTTGCCACGCAACTTTTTGTGGCGGGACTACAAGGGGGCGGTAGCGACGAACAGCAGCGTCGATTTCTGCCCGCCATCGCCGACGGCGCCATCGGCACCGTGGCGCTGTTCGAAGAGGACGGTGACTGGAACCTGGCCAATGCTCAATGTGAGCTGGCCAACGGATGCTTGTCGGGCGTGAAGACCTTCGTCACCGATGCGGGCGTTGCCGATTGCTTGCTGGTTTCCGCGCAAACGTCCTCGCAGGACAACGGCGGGCCGGTCTTGGCAATACTGAAAAAGGCCGCGCTGCCGAAAAACGCGCTCGTGCGCGAAGTCGTGATCGACGAAACCCATCGCAGTTATAGAATCGATCTCGACGGCGTAGTGGTCGACGAGCAAAACGTCATTCGCGGCGACGCGGCCCAGCGGGCGCTCAGTGCTATCCGCAACGCGGCCTTATTGCTCATCGCGGCAGAGTCCTCGGGTGGTATCGCCGGCGTACTGAATTTGGTCGTTGAATATCTCAATACCCGCGAAGCCTTCGGCCGGAAGATCGGCGCCTACCAAGGCCTCAAACACCCAACTGTCGATGTCCTCATTGGCCTCGAGCGGTCACGATCACACGTCTACCACGCCGCTTCGCTGATCGATGCAGGTCAAGATGCCGAGGTGGCTGTGCGGATGGCCAAGGCCGAATCGAGCGACGCGTTCGCGTTTGCCGGCGACCGCGCCATTCAGTTCCACGGTGGGTTCGGTTTTACCTACGAATGCGACGCCCAGCTGTATCTGCGCCGCGCGCTCTGGTCACAGTATGCGTTCGGCGACGCGGCCCATCACCGCAAACACCTGGCCGAGTTACTGCTCTA
>JAPUIA010000024.1 GCA_027297435.1 Gammaproteobacteria bacterium
CGGGATCGAACCGCCAGCGTTCGGCACCTGTGTCGGCATCCAGCGAGATCATGACGTTCTGTGAGGTACAGAGATAGATCCCATCATCTATCTGGATGGGTGTACCGCTGAACCGACCAAGTCTGCTGGTATCCGCTTGCCAGACCTGTATCAGCTCACCAACATTTTCCTTGTTGATCTGGGCATGGGGTACATACCGCGTCCCCGCGTGGCTTGCGCCATAGGCTTCCCAGTCCGGAGAGTTCTGGACGGGACCGTAGCTGGTATCTGCAATGGGCAGAACATCGCTACTGAGCAGGTTATATGTCATGGCCGACAACACCGCGACGCTCGCTGCCGCGCAAACCTGCACGGTGCGCATACTCAAGAGCTTCGGCATGTCATCGCCCCACAGGTGCCGTCGAATAGTCGGTGTGCAAAGCCAGAGCGAAAGTAAGCCGACTAACCAGATTCTTGATCCCACCAACCAGATTTCGGTACCCGCCTCGTACACTGCCCAGGCGAGAGTCAGCAGCAGCGCTGCGGCAAACAGGAAAAATCCGCGGCTCTGTGCCCGCCACAATTCGACCGCACTGAGCGACATCAAAATGCCTGCGATCACGTAGTAGGGAGTGCCGCCCATGAACGCCAGCTCTGCCCCCAACCAAGTCATCGGCAACCCGATGATCCCGATCACGGTTGCCGTGGTTCTTAACGCCCATTTGCCTTTCACTGGCATGTTCCCTCAATTTGCTGTCTTGCCGAACACCATAGGCTAGCATCCCCGTTCTTCCTTGTGGCGCCTTGTAAACTAGCGTGCAGGAATACCCTCGCGCATACTGTCGCGCCCCACGGATGATCAGGTCGAAGAACACATGAATATCTCGTTTTACGACGTGAGCGTAGGCACCTACCAGCAAGTGCTGGGTAGCGTGGCGGCGATCTTGGACAAAGGAGCGGTTTTTGCCGCCGAAAGAGAAATTGACTTAGAAGAGATCGTGGGAACGAAACTTCGCGACGACATGATGCCCTTCCACTTTCAGATCGTGTCCGTATGCCATCACTCGTGGGGTGCTCTACAAGGTATGCGCGACGGAAAATTCTTGCCGCCTTCCTTCGAGCTGGATAAAAACTACCAGGGGCTACAGACTTTGGTTGGCGAAGCGCAGGAGGGTGTGGCATCCATTTCAGAAAGCGACGCGGCCGATCTCGCTGACAAGTCGATGGTCTTCGCGATCGGAGATCGCGAGATGCCGTTTACGAATCAAAACTTCCTGCTGTCTTTTTCGCTGCCAAACTTCTACTTCCACGCAACGACGACCTACGACATATTACGCATGTTAGGTGCGCCGTTGGGTAAGAGGGATTTTCTCGGCCGAATGAAAGTGGGTTAGCAACAAAGCACAAACAAGATGCTGTTTTTGGGCTCGATACAACGCAATCTTCGGGTGACGTGCTTTTCTTTCCTCATTATCGGGGTAGCCGATCAGGTACTTGCCAAGGATCGGCTGCTGCAAATGTCGTGGTGGCTGCATGAGGGTGAGCATTTTTCCGTCGTCACAAACATGCCGGACAAAGGTGATGACGTCGTCGCCGATCTCGAGTTGTTCCGAGCAGTGGTGTTGCGGTTCACTGGCTTCAAGGCCGTCGAGGATCGACTACCCACGAGAGCAGTTATCTTCGCCAAAAAGAGTGAGTTCGCGCGCATCGTGGATCGGGCTAGCACTTTGGGCTACACGAGCACGACACTACGCAGCAATCGAATGGTCTCGTCCGGCGGCAAGCTCAATGTAGAACAACGCCATATCGTGTTTCACGAGTACATACATTATTTACTCCGCTCTGCGACAAACGATAATCATCCGTCCTGGTACGACGAAGGTCTCGCCGAGATGCTCAGCACGGTCTACGAGCGAAACGGACAAGTTTTCGTTGGTTCTGCGCCGGACGTTCACATTCGGTTCTTAAACTCAAACCAGTTGCAAATGCCCGCCGGCAGCTTTGTGCATACCGACGATCTGTCGAACTGGCATCCTCTCAAGGTCAGCGCGTTTTACGCCACATCGTGGGCGATGGTGAACTACATCTATGCAGACAAGACGGGCGAACGGGCGGAAATGCTGAGCGACTATCTCGCCCGTTTGCGTCGGGCTGAACCGAGAGAAGCAGCTTTTGAGCAGGCGTTCGACATGCAACCGCGTGGTTTGGTGCGCAGAAGTCGACGGTACCTGTCCAGACGTAACAGAGCATTTCTGCAGTACCCACGGGATAGCTTCACCATCCACACCGAGACAACACGTCGCAAGCTTTCCAAGGAAGAAGTTGCCTACGAACTTGCTTACCTCGCGATGTTTTCCAATACGGAGCTGGCTCGCAAATTGGTGGAGGAGATCTTGCAGGAAGATCCCGACAACGCGTCGATGCGCATGATGCTTGCGGTAACATACCAGGCCGATGAAGAGTATCAGCGCGGCATCGAAATCGCTCGGGCGTCACTCTCGTTGGCTAACCAAAAAGGTGTAAGAGACGTTCTATTGGAAATAGATCTCGCCGACATGCTGATGGTTTGGAATCGGGACGCTTGTGCACGCAAAGAGGCAGACCACCAGGTACCGGCTCGTCACCGTGAAGGCGACGAGAAGGACGTGAAGCAAGATAGCGCCGAAACGTGTCGAGCCCGCTACGTAGAGGCGAAGGAAGCCTATCTCCGCGGATTAGCAATCGAACCCAACAACCCAGAAGTGCGGGCCGGTTTGGCGTGGGCCTTGCTGAAGCTCGAACAGGAACTAGGTCAAGCCCTTCGACACATCGAATTTGCGCTCGACTATCAACCGTGGTCGCCGACGTTGCAGTATCGGGCCGGTATGATTCACAAAGGGTTGGACCAACGTGATTTGGCGATGAAGCGTCTTCGCAAGGCCCTCTACTGGGCCAAGGATGGCGATCTGCGCGAGGATGCCGCGGCTGCCTTAGCCGAGTTCTAAGTCTAGCCCGGAGGTAAGCCGTTTCTGCTTCCCGCACGCGCGTTTCCTCGGATTCGTACTTCCCGACCAGCCGGAATGGTTTGGCAAGGGACCGCTGATCCACAAATCAGCGATCAAACGCACGATGTCGCCGTTTCCTGGGCCAAAGGTACCCATGCAGCTACCTCTAACGGTAGTTCGTATGGTATTCGCGTCCGCATTCTGGATTTGAAGCAACTCTCATTTGCGAATTTTCACTGAAAAAGTTTGTGCCCCGACTAGGAACCGAGTTTTTCAACGCTATCAGGACGAAGCAGACGCTCACCAGCAGGGGCGTTTGGCTGCTTTGTGCCCGATCTAGATACAACTATGTTCTCGGTCAGTCGCCGGCCCGGCGAGCATAAAACCGGTCACCCCCGCGGGTACGGTTTGCCAGGTATCACAATCCCGGTCGGGGGCCGAGCGCGCCGAAACGCTCCATCTCCTTTTCGTCGACCGCAACCAGCGTGATGTCGCCGAACGACTTGATCGTCGCTGCAATGCTGCGCATGTGCTCCACTATCATGTGCGCCTGCGCTTCGGTGACGCCGCGGTTGCCGGCTGCACCGATGCGACGGAAATCGGCATACAGCTGCTCCTGGTATTTCCCGACGCAGTTCACGTACCGTTTGGCCTGCCGCTGAAACTTCCCAATCTGTGTCGACGTCTCACTGGTGCGTCGGATACTGGGCTGCGTGCAGTCGTGCGGCGGCATTTCGTATGCCGCCACCCACGCGACTTCCTCGTGCACCACCCCGTCCGGTTGCGGCTCGGCGGCTGCAACCGGGACCGAAAGGGCGCCGAGCAGCGCTACGAGCGAAAACGATCTGTTCATCAGCCAACTCCGTCGCACAACTGTAATTTTACATGAAGTCGGTGAGGCTGTGGCTGGTGTAGTGTCTATGAATGTCGCGCGTACACCAGTTGCAACTTTCCCTTCTTCGGCCTCCAGGCGACCGGGGTCTCGTCGGGACGGTGGCGAGTTTTGCGGGGTCAGTCCTGCACGGCGAGATCGTGGAAATCCTACCCGCTCGGTCTCCGTCTCTACCAAACCACTTTCCCTCCATCCACTAGATCAATGTTCCCGAAATGCAGCGAGACAGAATTGCACCTTCGACGCAGGTATGTCCGCGATCTACTGCTAAATCGGATGCAAACGCACCGGCACGTCTTTGATCCCGCGAATGAAGTTGTTGGGGAGGCGGGTCACTTCATCCACCAGCTCGACGGTGTGGAAACGCTTCACAACCTCTTCCCACAGCACACGGAGCTGTAACTCCGCCAGGCGATTGCCCATGCATCGGTGGATGCCGAAACCGAAGGCGACGTGCGCTCGTGCGTTGGGTCGGTCGATGATCAATCGATCGGCATCTTTAAATACGTCCTCGTCGTGGTTACCCGACAGGTACCACATGATGACCTTGTCGCCTTCTTTGATGTGCTGACCGTCGAGCTCGAAATCTTGAAGGGCGGTTCTACGCATGTGGATGACGGGCGTTTGCCAACGAATGAACTCAGACACCATGTTGGGGATGAGTTTCGGGTTGTCCCGCAGTTTTTGGTACTCATCCGGATACTCGTTCAAGGCGATTACGCCGCCGCTGATGCTGTTGCGTGTCGTGTCGTTGCCGCCGACGATCAAGAGCAGTAGCGTGCCCAGGAAAAGCCCTG
>JAPUIA010000240.1 GCA_027297435.1 Gammaproteobacteria bacterium
GGCGCTTCACCTTTTTGGATTAGCTCCGGGATTCTTTCCGACGCGTTTTCCCAAACCAACAGCATCGATCGCTTTGGCGCATAACCTCGATGGCGGATGTCTGCGGGCATGGCAGCCACATCCCCGGCCCGCATCGTCACCCTGGCCCGTGGTTGCCCGGTTTCCTTGTCCTTTACGTCCCAAACTATCTCATCGGACAATTGCAGAAACCACTCCACTCGGTCATTGCCATGATCAACCGGCAGGATGAACTCTTCTGAAGTCGGGCAGAAAAGACTGTCATCAACCACCGAACATACAGATGGGTTCCAGGTTACGTCTGAACGTGACAAGTAGGCAAACAGATTAAAGCCTGAAACTTCGTCCTCGAATCCTGGCTCGGCTTCTACTAACGGCTCGTCCTGTGCTACGTCCGCGAACATGCGGTTGACGGGAAATCCGTTTGCATCCGTGCGTTTCTCTGCATCACCGCGTAGTCCCACCATTCGCTGCGCGGTTACTCGAATGCGGCCGACGGCTTCCTCGTTATCCCCGGACTTTCGACCCCAGGGCGTGCCCGTTTCTGCTGGCGCTGCAAAGGGATCATAACCCTCGTTTGTCCAGTCGCTGATCATTTGACTGAAGATTTCACGTAGCTCGGCGCCTTCGAAGCGCTCTTGCCAATCTAGACCACCTTGTTTGTATGCCTCGTTGTAGGCCCCAGCGAACATATCCACTTGGCCGTAGAGGTTGGTGGTTCCGAACACCTCATCAAAGTTCACGGTGCCATAGAAGAAGTTCCATGCCACATCCCGCATCAGAGCGCGCGTGAACGCATCGATCGGCATCGTGTGTGTACCCTTTGGCCAAGCGATGTGAGCAAAGTATTCATCGCGGGTAAACTCGAATGAACCGGCGGTAAATGATTTGTAACCGTTCTCGTTATCGGGCGGGTTGACCGAAAAATCGTGCTGCAACTTCATGCTTCAAGCTCCTCGGCTGCGTCCACGGACTCGTTTTCGGTCTGACAGATGTCCGACCATTTTTCCACGGTGACGGGTCCCTGTTTGGTTTGAATGACCATGGCGCTCGCCTTGTCCGCATGAAATCGATACGCGGCGTTCGCCGGAAGCAGAGCCATATGTCCTTGCCCGAGTACAATACGTCCCATCTTGGCGCCGTCAGGGTTATCTTCGAGTTGTGAGGCACCTTGTTGCTCGGCATCCACGAGGGACTGGTCGGGTTTCACCAATTGAACCTCGATCCGCCCATCGAGACACAAGGCGAACTCATCATGAGCCGCGCTGTACCAAGCAGAAGTACCTTCCGCACGTACAGCCTCAATGACATATTCGAAGTTTTTTCCCACTGCCACGCGCTCATAGGCAGATGATTGGTTGGCGACTTCGAACACATTCGAGAAAGCGTAGTTTTTTGGGTCGTCGTCGATGACTTGCACACCACCCTTTCTGTAGTCGCCAAGCGCACCGAACACGGTCGTGTAGTCAGACACCGTTAATCCCCCCATTGACCGTTAGCCTGTACGTCCTTGGCCCAACATTCTCCGCTGTCGGGTGCAGGCGTGCAAAGCATTGCCTAGTTTATCCTATGCACGAAGATCTGCAATTCGGCCGCAAAGCAGTCGGTCACGTTTGTCTCGAAGATGAGGCAGGAGTTACCGACCTACCCTCAGGTGACAAGCACCCCGAGATTCATGACCACGCGTTCAGAGACGAGTTTGTCGGTCTTGTCGAAGTGATAAAAGGCGACGAAGGGCAATTCCACGTTGCGGCCCGTGGCTTCAATACCTTGGAATTCACCGACATGTTTGCCGCACGCGCGTCCCTCGACGATGATTTCGTCGTCCGTGAAATGTTCACCGTCGATCGTGTTGTGAAGGTCTTCAAAAGCACCTTCCGTGCCGAAAAAACCCATAAGACCGTGGGCATAACGAATGCTTTCTGGGTTCGTGAACGGGATTCGGTTGTAAAGCATCTCACCATCGGGTGAGAAGGTCGCCATAATGCCATCGATGTCATGGTCGTTCTCAACGTCATAGTGGTTTTTGAGCAGGGCTCTGCGTCGGGCCTTCTCGTTTTCGGAAATGGGCATGGGTCATCCTCCTAGTTATCGAATCTCGGCCGTTCTAGGGACCGAACTCCGTTGAAATTGTGGGTTGCAAAGCCTGTTGGACGGCGGCGACCGCGCCATCCGCAATATCCTGCAAAAGCCGCGGGTCTTGGCCTGCCCGGCCCAACACCCGGATCGAAATCGAAGCGGCGAAAACGAGTGCGACCAGCGGTTCAAGGTCGGCCTTCTGCGATGGCGTTTCCTGTGCTTCCCGGAGTTTGGCGCCGATAAAGAGCCGCATCTCAGCTAGGCCCCGATCGATCGCCCGACGATTGGCGATGCCGAGCGATCGCGCTTCCGGGACGGCATTGATGAGCAGGCAACCGCGACGCTCTGGGTCATCGATCGTGATTTGCACGACCGCGTCGAGCATGTAGCGGAGCCCGTCGATCCCCGGCGCGTCTGAAACGATCGCCACCCGAAGCTGGTCGAGATATCGTTCTAGCGCCACGCTGAACATCGCGTCCTTTTGGCCAAAGGCCGCGTAGAGGCTACCCCGCAAAAGGCCGCTCGCCGCGGTCAGCTTCGGTAGAGAGGTGCGGGCGTACCCCTCACGCCAGAAGGTGTTCATCAATCTTTCTTTCACGTCGTCGAGGTCGAAGTTCCGGGGTCTGGCCACAGCGGGATTATATTTAGTTATTGACCGATCAGTCAATAATTACGACGGCGTAGGCCTCAACAGTTTTTGCGACGGTAAAGTGCCTTCAGCCGATTTTCGTTGCTCAATCCCATACCATCCTCCGTATCTGCCACTTGGTTGCGGGGACTTGGCGACGGATTGTGTGCTTCTAGCTCGTTGATGTAGGCACCTTGTGCGCGCAGAGCATCGAGTATCTCAGCACAGGTGTACGATGGTGGCATGAGCCTCCTCTTACGCTCAGTCGTCGCAGTACTGTCCGAAGCGCAGCCGATTATCGCGCCGAGCAATGTCAACAAAATAACGGATCGAAGCATTTCTCGCCTCCCTGGATCCATTTGCGCATAGCAACGCACAGTATACGTAAGCTGGACAAGCGCTAGTGAGTCGCGCTCACGCTGGACTTCAACTCTTTGAATCCGCGCAAGTTTTAGGATCACGGGACTTCTGACGTCTCGATGGTTTTGCGTTAGCATTGCGCTAGAGAGGCAGGCGCTAACCGTGCAGGGGACGTGGGGATCAATCGTTGAGCGATATATTCATCAGCTATGCGCGCGAAGACCGCAGCCGCGTGGAGCCGTTGGTTCGCTTGTTGGAGGATCAGGGCTACTCGGTCTGGTGGGACCGCGAGCTTGTTCCTGGCGCATCGTTTGAGAGGGTGATCGATGAGGCGATCTCCGCCGCCCGGTGCGTGGTGGTGGTGTGGACTCGAGAATCAGCCGGCTCGGAGTGGGTTCAGGCGGAGGCCGGCGATGGGCTCGAACGCGGCATCCTGGTGCCGGTGATGATGGACAGCGCGCGCGTGCCGATTTCATTTCGACGCAAGCACGCCGCCCAGCTTATCGAATGGCCCAAGCGCCGAGATAGTCACGAAATCGAGTATCTCTTGCGGGGCATTGCGGAATGTCTCGATCGCGAGCCGGCGTTGATCGGCGTAGCCGATTCCTCACCCCTCGCGCGGTCGAGCTCGATTACGCGCTCGAAACTCTTCGCTGGGGTCGCGTTAACCCTGGCGTTGGCACTCGCCTTTGTAATTTACGAGTCTCAGCTGCCCGCGGAACCAACGATCCGCCTTGGCGTCGCCGATCACAGCATCGCCGTGCTTCCTTTCACCGATCCCGAATCGACCGAGGTGACGAGCACCGAAGACATCGAGGCACGGGCGGAGATTGCCTACGAGATCGCCCATACGCTCGGACGTATCCCAGACCTTAGGGTGATCTCTGACGAAGCAGTGCTCGGTATGCTGGCTGAGGGTGACGTGGAACAGATCCGCCGGAAGCTAAGCGTCAACTACCTGATCGAAGGCAGCTTACCCAACCAAGCAACGCCGGGGTTAATCACCATACGGCTGGTCAATACACTGAGCGGCGTGACCCTCTGGACCGAGAGGTTCGATACTGAGCGTGATCCCCTCTCCTCCATCGTTAGCAGGACCGCAAACCGAGTTGCGCGCTCGCTGGAGCTGACGATTCCTGGTGACGCAGAGATCGCACGAGTTCCGGAAAATGCTTACCTCGTTTATCTGAAAGGCCGCGCGGAACTGCGCAAGCCGCGCACCGAAGTAGCCCGCGCCGCTGCGCGTAAACAATTTGAACGGGCTGTTGTTTTGGCTCCGCAATTCAGTGAAGCCTACGCGGGTCTATGCACGGCATACATACACGACTACGAGATCACCGCCTCGCCGGATGACTTCGAGGCCGCGGAGAAGCGCTGCCATCGCGCGCTCACCCTGGATCCGAACAACAACGATGTGCACGTCGCACTCGGACACCTCTTTCACTATTCCGGACAACACGCACGCGCGCTCGACAGCTATCGCGCCGTGCTTGCCAATACACCATTCAATACCGACGCGCTGCGCGGCATAGGCGTCACGTACTGGG
>JAPUIA010000241.1 GCA_027297435.1 Gammaproteobacteria bacterium
TTCTGGCCGGTGTGAACTTCGGCTTGTACTACCAACTCTCGCGTAAACGTTTCCGCCAGGTGCTCCAAGACACTGAGCTGCGCGTCTACCTTGGCCTGCTGCTTGTTGGCACAGCGATCGTCACACTTTCACTGATCAATAGCCCCATCACATTGACAAAGGACCAAATCGTCGTCGAGCCGTCAGTGGCAAGCGCCATTCATCATGGCTTGTTTACGGCCGTGTCGATCCAAACCACCACCGGTTTTGTAACGTCCGATTTCAATCTTTGGCCCTTTGCAGCCCAAGCCGTGTTGGTTCTGGCTATGTTCATCGGCGGATCGGCGGGTTCGACGGCCGGTGGGCTCAAGGTCATTCGTATCTGGGTCGCGTTGAAGGTCATGCTCGCTGAGATTGAACGCGTTTTTCGCCCACAAGTTGTTCGGCCCCTGCGCTTAGGCAAAAGTGTGGTCGACGACGAATTGAAGCTCGCCACCGTCGCCTACATTCTGGGGCTCGTCGTGCTGTTCATCTTCGGAGCCGGCGCCGTGATGTTGCTCGAGCAATGGACCGGCAACGATGTGTGCGATTTCACCACCGCCGCTGTGTCGAGTATTGCGTGTTTGTTTAACATCGGCCCGGGTTTGGGCCACGTCGGCGCGATCGAGAACTACGAGTGGCTAAGTAACGGCTCCAAGATCGTGCTCACACTGCTGATGGCCTTGGGGCGATTGGAAGTCTTCGCCATCATCGTGCTGGTCATCCCGCGCTTCTGGCGCGCGGATTGAAAGAGGCAGAAACCACAGATGAACACCGATGGACACGGATGGGGTGTTTAGCGGGTGACGCGAAGCGTCCCTTCTTTCTCGTCTAGCCGATACGAAACCGAAGCGCGTAGTATCCGAACTAGGCGAAGTGGCAAATCGTTCCGAGGACGGAGGCTGCCTCAACCGCAAGGAGTCCACAGGATCATGTCACAGTTCATGGCCCGCATGAAAGTTGCGGTTGCTGCCGTCGCGATTACTGCCGTTCTTTCACCGCTGACCATCGCGCAACCTGATCTTGCCGACAAGGCTAGTGCCGCCGCCCGCCGAGGCGATTGGCCCAGCGCCGTAACGGCCTACGAGCAAGTCCTCGACGCCAACCCGTACCACGGCGAGCATTGGCACAACTACGGTTACGCCCTGCACTCGCTCGGCAAGTACGACCAAGCCATCGCCGCCTTCACCAAGTCGATCGACCTCGGCTTTCAACCCAAGACCTCCATGTACAACATTGCCTGCGGCCAGGCCCTGTCCGGGCGAATCGATGACGCACTGACGTGGCTCGCCAATGCGTACGACCATGGTTTTGCCCCTGAAGATAACTTGATCGAAGGCGACAGCGATCTCGACTCACTGCGCGACGATCCGCGCTTCAACAAGATCGTCGGAATCTTCCCGCCCGCCGATCTCTCCCGTGGCGATGGCTGGCGCTACGACCTGGATTTCTTCGCCACGCGCATGGAGCAGGTGCATTACAACTTGTATGTCAAGACACCGAGGGAGGTGTTTGCCAAGGCGGTTGCTGATCTCAAGTCCAACGTCCCATCATTGCAAGATCACGAGATCATCGTCGGCCTTCGGCGCCTCACGGCGATGGCCGGCGACGGTCATACGGGACTTCGCCTTCGCCGCGACGGTAGATACGTCGAGCGCCGCTATCCGTTGGACTTGTATGAGTATTCGGACGGCTTGTATGTCCAAGCAGCCGCGCCGGAACTGGACGAGACGGTTGGATGCAAAGTCATTGGCATCGGGAACGCATCGACTCAAGAAGCATACGACGCGATCGCGCAAATCTGCTCAGTTGATAATCCGATGGGAATCAAAGCATGGGTGCCGCGGTACTTCGTTATCCCGGAGGTTTTGCACGCGCTGGGTTTGATCCAGGACATGGAAAACACGACGTTGACACTTCGTAAGCCCGGGGGCGAGCAATTCACGATCGATCTCACGCCGATCTCGAGAGGACCGCTGAGTGAGACAGTGACCGCCCGCGCCGACGCTGAGGCGCCGACGCCTTTGTACCTCTCCCACGGCGACGACATGTATTGGTTTGAGTATCTGGAAGATGAGAAGCTCGTTTACTTCCAATACAACAGTGTGCGCAACAAAGCTGATGATCCAATCTGGATGTTCGCGAAGCGATTGTACGAGTTCATCGAGGCCAACCCGGTTGAGTATCTGGTCATCGATTTGCGGCGCAATGGGGGTGGGAACAATTTCCTCAACGCGCCGATCGTTCAAGGATTGATTAAGTGTGAGAAGGTGAACAAACAAGGCAACTTGTTCGTTATCGCTTCTCGGCACACGTTCTCGGCAGCGATGAATTGCGCAGCTGACCTCGAGTACCAGACCGAAGCGATGTTCGTTGGTGAGCCGACTGGCTCCAAGCCCAATTTCATTGGTGAGACGACGATGATCACCTTGCCTTGGAGCGGGCTGCAAGTGAGTTGTTCATCATTGTATTGGCAGCGATCACATGCCTTTGACTACCGAACTTGGATTGCGCCGGACCTCGTCGGTGAGCTTTCCAGCGAGGACTATCGCACGAACCGCGATCCCGCTCTGGAAGCCATCTTTGAGTTCATTCACGAGCAGGAGCAACGGCCGGGGCAGTAGCCGACCACGGCTGATCGCCTGACGAGCCGGCGGTCGGTTCCAATAACCCTCCGGACGTTCGTTTCACCACGCGCAGCGGCAATCAATCCTGCCGCTGCCGTGTTTTTTTGATGCGGTGTGAACGCCGCCTGCCCTACAATCTGCGTTGTCAGACGACCGTTTCGGAGAAAGAAACATGCCTATCCCT
The DNA here is from genome assembly GCA_027297435.1 of Gammaproteobacteria bacterium. Classification (GTDB taxonomy): domain Bacteria; phylum Pseudomonadota; class Gammaproteobacteria; order Pseudomonadales; family Azotimanducaceae; genus Azophilus. Next base: position 2,830 of record JAPUIA010000241.1, read on the forward strand.
CGCACTATCGACTGCTTGGCCGCTTGCGGCTTCGCGCTACTCGCGTTCGGATTGACCGCGACCGCTCAAACCGGCGACGCACCTTCGCCACGCACCCTGCGATCCGAAGATCTCAAACCGCTCGCCTGGCGAAGCATCGGTCCGGCCAACATGGCGGGACGTGTCGCCACGATTGCCCTTGCCCCCGGTAATCCCAAGACCTACTTCGTGGGGTTCGCCACCGGCGGGCTGTGGAAGACGACCAACAACGGCACGACGTTTGAGCCGGTATTCGATGACAAGGAAACGTCCTCCATCGGCAGCGTTGCGGTGTGCGATGCTCCAACCGACTGGCGCGGCTGGCTGGATGAGAAAGATGAGCTGGATGAAGACGCGGATCTCGAGAAACTCGGCAAAGCGAAGATCATCTGGGTCGGCACCGGCGAGGGGAACGGCCGCAACTCGTCCTCATGGGGACATGGCGTGTATCGGTCAACCGACGGCGGAGCGAAGTTCGAGCATGTCGGGCTGGAAGATTCGCACGACATTCCTGCACTTGCGGTCGACCCTCGGAACCCAGATGTGTGTTACATCGCTGCGCTCGGCCACCTTTGGGGAGCCAACGAAACGCGTGGCGTCTACAAAACCCAAGACGGCGGCAAGACGTGGAGCAAGTCGCTGTACATCGACGAAAACACCGGCGCGTGTGATGTCATCGTTGATCCGCAGAATCCCGATACGGTTTATGCGGCAATGTATATGCGACGGCGAACCGCCTATTCCTTCACAAGCGGCGGGTCGCAGGGTGGAATCTATCGCTCAAGCGATGCCGGTAAGACGTGGACGAAGCTCACCAACGGTCTGCCTGAACAATCCGGACGCATCGGCTTGGATATCTATCGCTCCGATCCTCGCATCGTCTATGCCTCGATCGAATCAGATGTCGGCGGAAAGGTCGGCGATTCGTTCGGCAACGATTCCCGGGCCGGCGGCGTGTTCCGAACAGATAATGGAGGCGACACCTGGCAGCGCAAAGCGGCCATTACTCCGCGTGCCTTTTACTTTTCCAGAATTCGCGTCGATCCCAAAGACGATCAACGGATCTACCTTCCCGGTTGGGTTCTGTACGTCTCTGATGATGGCGGCGAGACGTTTCGCGCTGGTGTTGCGAAGGTCGTGCATGTCGACTTCCATGCGATGGTGATCGATTCCGAAGACACCGACCATATCCTGATCGGAACCGACGGCGGGCTCTATGTTTCCTACGATCGCGGAAAGACTTGGGACTTCCACAATCACTTCGCAGTCGGTCAGTTCTACAACGTCGCGGTGGATAATTCCGATCCCTATCGCGTCGGCGGCGGATTGCAGGACAACGGCTCGTGGATAGGCCCAAGCGAAAATATCTTCAACGTCCAGGAAGTGTTCATGGGACGGGCCGGCGCGATCACCAATCACGACTGGACGTTCGTGAATTGGGGTGATGGCTTTGGCGTGGCCTTTGATCCGCACGATTCCAACATCATCTATGCAGAATCGCAAGGTGGTTGGCTCATGCGCACCCATTTGGATACGGGAATCAAACGAATACTCAAACCGCAAGCCAAGGAAGGCGAGGCTCGGTTCCGATTCAACTGGAACGCGCCGTTCTTCATCTCCCCGCATGACTCCACGACACTGTACCTCGGTGGCAACTACGTTTTCAGGCTCACCGAACGCGGCGACGCTTGGACGAGCATCAGCGATGATCTTTCAACGCGCGAAATCAACAAGGCCACGACCGTCGGCTCAGAATCTGAGACGAACGGCACCGT
>JAPUIA010000242.1 GCA_027297435.1 Gammaproteobacteria bacterium
CCGCATGCGTCGATACGCCGCCACGGCAAGCTCACCCCATACGCCTAGCGTGGCAAGTAAGCTTTGCGATGCCGGCGAAATAGCGACGTTGCGTATATCGATTCCCAGCTTGCCTCTGTCGATCGTTGGTTGCTGACGATCGATCAGCAACACGGAACGCCCTGTCGCCGCCACACCAAGTGCCGCGCTCGCACCGACGAGGCCGCCACCCACAACGGCTACGTCTACCTCCGTCGTCGCCTTGTCAGCCACCTCGCTTAAGCTAGCCACGCATGAGTGCTTCGATTTCGGCAATGTCTTTCGGCGCGACACTTGTCAGCACTTCAGGTCCACCGTTGGTGATCAACACGTCGTCCTCGATGCGAATGCCCAGGCCCCGCCAACGCGCGGGCAAATGCTTCATGCTCATCCGAGGCGGAATGTAGATGCCCGGTTCCACAGTGAGCACCATGCCGGGCTCCAAGGTCCGCCAGGTGCCGTCGATGCGATAGTCACCGACATCGTGCACGTCGATGCCCAACCAATGCGAGCTCTTGTGCGGACAGAAATCGCGATAGCTCTCGTCGTCCAGGATCGCCTGAACGTCTCCGTCGAGGAGCTTGAGACCCACCAACCCCTCGACCATTGTCCTCAGCGCCGCTTCGTGAGGAGCGTTGAATTCGGCACCCACTCGACAGGCGTCGATACCTCGCATCTGCGCTTCTAGCACGATCTCATAGAGCGCTGTTTGCGCTTTCGTGAATTTACCATCCACCGGAAAGGTACGCGTAACGTCCGCCGCGTAGTGCTCGTATTCGCAACCTGCATCGATGAGTACCAAATCGCCGGCTTTCAGGTCGGCAGCATTGTCGATGTAATGCAATATACAGGCATTGGCGCCACCCCCGACAATCGACGGATACGCGGAAGACCGCGCGCCCCGCCGCATGAACGCGTATGTCAGTTCGGCCTCGAGCGCGGTTTCGTTCATGCCTGGGTGGCAAGCTCGCATCGCCCGGACATGCGCCTCGGCCGTGATGCTTGCCGCCTCCCGCATCAAACGTACCTCAGCCGCCGATTTGATCAATCGTTGTTCGTGCAACAAATGCTTCAACGCGACAAACTCGCCCGGCGGGATGGCGCCGCCCGCTTCCCGTGCGCGAATGTCGGCAACCCAACCGAGCAGCCGTTGATCGAATTCCGGATGATCGCCAAGCGTCACGTAGATCGTCTCGCACCCCTCGATGAGGCCCGGCAGAATCTCGGCAATGTCGGCAACCGGAAACCCATCGTCGACGCCCAGCACCCGAGACGCGCGATCCGGGCCTAGCCGCTCGCCGTTGTACAGTTCATGGCGCGCATCCCGTTCTTGGCAAAACAAGATCGACTCTCCGTGCTGGCGCCCGGGCGCCAGCAGCAATACCGCCTCCGGTTCACTGAATCCGGTTAGGTACCAGAAGTCGCTGTCCTGACGGAAAACGTAGTCGACGTCTCGGTTGCGCACCCGGGTCTTCGCGCCCGGAATGACGGCGATAGTGCCCTGCGCCATCATGCCCATCAGCTTGCTCCGACGGCGCCGGTATTCATTTAGCGTAACCTTGCGTGTGCGGTTACTCGTCATGTTGTGCCTGCAGCTGGTTCATGATCAGCAACGCGCCGATCTTGGCATACTCTTCGATCTCGACGAGTTGCCGATGCGCGTCGTCCGTGTCCTCAGGATCGACGGTGAGCTGCGAAATGGCAATGAAATCGGATACGACCTCTCGGGTGTCATTCGACCATTTGAGTTCCGACACCACCGCGCCGAGCCCGGCCACAAACGCACCACACCATTCGGCCAATGCTCGAGCGCGTTGTTCTACGGAGGTCGCATCGTCCGGCAACAACACCTCGAAGCTCATGTCTTCAGCCAACATGGTCGTGATGGTCGCCTCGACAAACTCGCCGACGCGCTTTTCGTCCGCTAGCGCCTCCACGCCGACCAGTTGCACCAGCATCGAAAGCTCGAAATCGTCTGCATGGCATGCAGCGATACCACAGACCACGCCGTGCAACTCGGACAACGACAATGTGAGACTGGCGTTTAGCGCCAGCGAGCTGAGATCGGCCAAGTGGCACCTCTTACCAATAATCGCGCGTCGGATCGTTGCGTACGATATGCTAGCCGACGCCAAGGTGGGTTGCACCTCACAGGCTCACCCCTTCACATAGTCACCTTTTCAGGCCAAACTACACTGCTAAACAGAGAAAAATCAGGGTTTTAGCATGACCAGTTCAGAGTGGGCGACGCTCGAGGACAGGGTAGACGAACTCATCGACCTGACCAACGTACTAGCCCGGGAAAACAAAGCGCTAAGGACACAACAGCAAAACTGGACCACCGAGCGAGCCAAGCTCATCGAGAAAAACGAGCTCGCCAAGTCGCGCGTGGAATCCATGATCACGCGTTTGAAGGCACTGGAGCAAGACTAACCGCATGGCCAACGCAACCACTGTCAGCGTCACGATTTTGGACAAAGAATTTCAAGTCAGCTGCGAACCCGACGAGGTCAACGCGTTGACGGCATCGGCACACCATTTAGATGAGCAAATGCAGACGATTCGCGACGCCGGTAAGGTGGTCGGTCTCGATCGTATCGCCGTCATGGCCGCACTCAATATCGCCAACGAGTTCCTGCTCGCCGAAGGCAGCAAAGGTGACGCGAGCGAACGCGTCAGTGAACTCACTGCAAAGGTGACAAAGGCGCTCGCTGAGCAGCAAAAGTCGGACTCCAAGTCATCCCGTTAACCGGTTCACATTCCGGAATTGTCAAGCCCCGCAAAGTCGAACGATTTAGATATACTCGCTGACGTCTCCTGGAATGTTCGCCAGTTGGTGTCGTCCTTGAGCCGTTAGAGAAACTAGAGGAGACTTCGGCGTCAACGCCGGTGTGCCTGCCCGTCGCATCGTGTGCTCGGGAAGCCTTAGACGTTGCCCGGGTCCCCGCCTTGGACCATAACGGTTCAGGGCAATCCATCAGCGGCATTCTGGGAGACTTTGATGCCAACGCGTGCTGCGACGCAATCCCGTGCCGTCCTCAGGCGTCGGTTTCGCCGAGCCCGCCAAATGCTGTCACGGTCCCAGCAGGCTACGCACGCCAGACGTATTACCCAACACTATCTACGTTCGCCCTTGATCCGCCGCGCGCAACGAGTCGCCATGTTCGTTGCAAAAGACGGGGAGCCGGATCTTACGCAGCTTGCAGTTAAGTTGACCGCGCTCAATAAAACCTTGGCATTGCCGGTGGTCGGGGTCGGTTCTCGAATGGATTTTTATCGCTACGACCCGTCGACGACACTGACACCCAACCGCTATGGAATCGGCGAACCGCCGCCGGGTTCTCGATATCTGAACACTCGATCGATCGACGTGCTTCTCGTGCCGCTGGTCACCTTTGACGATGCGGGTAATCGACTCGGCATGGGCGCTGGATTTTACGATCGGCACTTGGCGCAACTGCCGATGAGATTGCGACCCTGGCTAGTCGGCGTGGCACACGAAGTACAAAGGTGCCCCGGCAACTTGCCTGCCGCACGTTGGGACATCCCGCTAGACGCCGTGTTGACCGAAGCCGGTTGGCAGACCTGGAACTTGCGGTTAGGGTCTTAGCGTTTGAGAAAACCGGGAAGCTCAGTTGGCGGTTCGCAAAATCATTCGCATGGGTCATCCAACATTGCGCCAAGTCGCGCGTCCCTTGACGCCGGACGAGATCGGCAGCCTCGAGTTGGCTCGACTGCTTGGCGACATGACCGACACGCTACACGACTACGGCGGTATCGGTTTGGCCGCGCCGCAGATAAACGAACCCATCAGGCTGGCCATCATCGAAATAGCCGGCGGACAAACGCGCTACGGCGAGCTTCCTAGCCTGCCGCTGACGGTGTTCATCAACCCGGAGATAGAAGTGTTGGATCCAACCGTCGCCGGCTACTGGGAAGGCTGTCTCTCTGTACCGGGCCTCAGGGGCTTCGTCGAGAGGCCGCGACACATTCTCGTTAGGGCACTCACCGTGGAAGGCGTGAATCATTCAATGGAGTTCGACGGCTTCCTCGCAACGGTGTTGCAACACGAACTCGATCATCTCGATGGCAAACTGTATATCGACCACATCAGTGACATGACCCAACTCGTGTTCGAAGAAGAACTAGAACGTTACGGTCAAGACGAACCAACGGGATAGACGGCGCATCACCGCTACCGGAGAAACAGCCGATAGGCTGGGTTGTCGGTCTCTTCCCAATAGCGAAAGCCAATGCGTTCTAGGTAGGTCGATAGCGCCTTGCGCTCGGAGGTTTCGGCTTCGAAACCGACAAGCACCCGTCCCCATGCAGACCCATGATTGCGGTAATGGAACAGCGTAATGCTCCAACGACTGCCGAGACCGCTTAAGAATTTCATCAACGCCCCGGGGCGTTCCGGAAATTCGAAGCGGTACAAAAGTTCCGCTTTGCCACCGAAGGTGCGACCCCCCACCATGTGGCGCACGTGCAGCTTGGCGGTCTCGTTGTCGGTCATGTCGTTGACCCGATACCCGGCTTTGGTCAGCGTCGAACGGAGTGCTTGGCGATCTTCTTTCGGCGCAACCTGCAAGCCGACGTACACGTGTGCTGCATCGTCACTGGCATACCGATAGTTGAACTCGGTGACCGCGCGTTTGCCGAGGGTGCGGCAGAAACGTCGAAAGCTGCCAGGCTTTTCGTCGATCGTGACCCCGAATATGACCTCTCGATGTTCCCCCAGTTCGGCGCGTTCGGATATGTGTCGCAAACGATCGAAGTTGACGTTGGCACCGCTGATGATGGCAACCACGCGTTGACCCGAGCGGTTACCTCGTTCGGCATATTTCTTCAGTCCGGCAACCGCTAGCGCGCCGGCGGGTTCCGCAATACAGCGCGTATCATCGAACACGTCTTTGATCGCCGCGCAGATCTCATCCGTCGAAACGGTAATGACCCGATCCACACAGTGTTTTGCTATTTTGAAGGGTTCTTTGCCCACTTGGGCGACCGACACGCCATCGGCGAACAGATCGAGCGACTCGTACGGAAGCTTGACCCTGCGACCCGCTTTAAGCGCCGCCGCTAGACACGCGGAACCCTCGGCTTCCACACCGATCACCCGTGTGTTGGGGCTCAGATATTTCACATAGGCCGCAATACCGGCAATCAATCCGCCACCACCCACCGGCACGAAAATAGCATCGGGCCCCGGGTGCTGATTCATGATCTCCATACCTACGGTGCCTTGCCCCGCGATGACATCTACGTCATCGAATGGATGCACCAACACGTAGCCCTCCGTCGTCGCGAGCTTGTTCGCATACTCGGCTGCTTCATCGTAAGTATCGCCGTGCAGGAGGACACGGGCACCGCGATTGCGCACAGCATCGATCTTGATGCTCGGCGTGTTGCGCCCCATCACGATGTGGGCGTTGATATTGAGCTTCGCGGCCGCAAGCGCTACACCCTGCGCGTGGTTGCCAGCCGAGGACGCAACTACGCCTCGGGCGCGTTCCTCGGCTCCGAGCTGCGCCATTTTGTTGTACGCGCCACGCAATTTGAACGAGTAGACCGGCTGCAGGTCTTCGCGTTTGAGCGTCACCTCTTGATCGAGTCGCTGTGAGATGCTGCGGGCACCTTGCAATGGCGTTTCAATCGCGACATCGTAGACTCGTGAGGCGAGAATTTTTTTGACGTATCGTTCAAGCATCAAGTTAAGTAGCGACCGGCGGGGATTTAAAACAGTATGGCGCAAGATGCGCTAAAACGCAGTGCTGCGAAGGCGGCGCTCGATTACATCGAACCGCGATTGACGCCAACGACCATCATCGGCGTAGGCACCGGTTCCACCGCCAACTGCTTCATTGACGCGCTCGCCAACATCAAACACAAATTCGACGCCGCCGTGGCCAGCAGCGAGAACAGCGCTGCACGACTGAAGGCACATGGCATCCCGGTATCGGATCTGAACGCCGTCGCCAACCTGGCCGTCTATATCGACGGCGCCGACGAGGTCAATCCCGACAAACAACTCATCAAAGGCGGAGGCGGGGCGTTGACGCGCGAAAAGATTGTCGCCGCGTCGGCGGACCAGTTCGTGTGCATTGTCGATGCATCGAAACTGGTGGAAACGCTGGGTCGCTTCCCGTTGCCGGTGGAGGTCATTCCGATGGCGCGCGGGCTCGTGGCACGAGGGTTGGTGGGTCTCGGCGGCGCACCGGAGTTGCGAAGTGGGTTCATCACGGACAACGGCAACCTAATCCTCGACGTGTACGAGCTCAACATGGACGACCCAAAAAACTTAGAGTCGAGGATCAACAACTTGGTCGGTGTCGTGTGCAACGGCTTGTTTGCCGAGAACGCTGCTGATGTCGTCATCGTCGCCGACGACGACGATGTGCGGATCTTAGACTAACAATTTGCCCGGATTCATGATCTGGTTGGGGTCGAACACACCTTTTAGCGCCCGCATTAAATCGATCTCTGATGCGCTTCTGGAATACTTCAGGAAGTCACGCTTGAGCAACCCGACACCGTGCTCGGCGGAGATGCTGCCGTGGTTTATCGCGACCAACTCGTAGAGCTTGGGGCTGATGGCATGACAAAGCTGGTAGAACGCTTCACCGTCGAGGTCGTCTGGTTTCAAGATGTTGAGATGCAGGTTGCCGTCGCCGATATGGCCATACCAGCAGATCTCGAACTCGGGGTATTGAGCGTCGACCAATTTGTTGACATCATCTAGAAAGCCTGGCATGTCTCGCACGCGCACCGAAATGTCACTCTTGTACGGAGCGAACGGCGAGAGACTTTCAGAAATGTCTTCCCTCAGTGCCCATAGACTTGCCGCCTGCGCGTCGCTTTGGCTGAGTACCCCATCGACCACCCAACCTTCGGCAAGGCAATGTTCAAAAGCGTGGCTCGCCGCCGCCAATGACGATTCGTCGAACTCGAGAAGTACGTAAAACGGGCAAGGATCCGTCAACGGTCTACCTACATCCCGCGCAGCCCGCACTTTGTCCAGAGCAAGCTCGGAGAAGAACTCGAACGCCGATAGCGAAACCGCTTTTTGCAGCTGCCCTAGTACCGCCAAGATGTCGCGGAACTTAGGCACGCCGAGCAACATGACCCGCTGCGGCTCGGGCGCGGCCGTCAGGCGTACATCGGCTTCGACGACGAACCCCAACGTTCCTTCCGAACCAATGAACAGATGTCGTAAGTCGTAACCCGTCGCATTCTTGACCAGCCCCCGGTTGCATTCCAGCACCGCACCCGAACCCGTCACCACCTGTAATCCGGCAATCCAATCCCGCGTCAACCCATATCGAATGACCTTGATACCGCCTGCGTTGGTCGCAATGTTGCCGCCGAGATGGCTGGAACCCGACGATGCGAAATCCACCGGATAGTACAAATCATGATCCACGGCAAAGTTCTGTAGCGTCGCAGTGACCACACCGGCCTGACAACGCACCAGTCGATCTGCCGGGTTGAAGTCGAGTATTCGGTGCATACGGTCGAAGGACACCACGACCTCACCTTGGCTCGCGACCGCACCCCCCGATAGACCCGTGCGCCCGCCTGACGGCACCAGCTTAAGTCCATCTCGATTGGCGAGCTTCACCAGCTCGACGATTTCCGAGAGCTGCTGGGGAAACACGACGGCACTCGGCGCGACCGTGAAACCGGTCGTCCGATCCTTGCCCCAGTGCGCAAGATCTTGTGGTCTCCGGCTGATCTGGTTCGATGCAAACAGTTGATCCAAGGCCTCGCACATTGCCCTTAATCCTGCACCGATACTTCGTGCCACCGACAACGCTCGGACAACCAGCGCCACATCTCAGCACGCAACACCGCTGACTCGTTGACTAGATGGTGGCGGGCATCGGGGAGGTGCAACACGTCAGGCGAGAACAACCGGTTCAATACCTTTAAGTTGTGGCGCCATCCCACGGTCTTGTCGGAGTGTCCCTGTATAACCTTCGGCGCAAACTCTTTCATCGGCGGAATGCGCTCGAAACGCTGCATCCAGTTGGCCATCGCGGTGACCCACTGCACCGGCAACACCATGGATTGCAAGGGATCTCGTCGCATGAAGGCGACAAAGTCGGGATCGCCTGCATTTTTGGTGATGGTACGCGGACGTTCCTCGATCGTACGCTTGGCAATCTGCCAAAGGATCCGGTTAACCGACCACCAGGCAGGGCGGATGAGCGGAGCGAACAATACCACTTCCGTAAAAGGCTTTAGCCCCCGTTGCGCGATACGCTCCAAGACCACTGCACCCCCCATGCTTTGTCCCAGCAGATGATACGGCCTCTGCAGTTGGTTGAGCTCGCCAAGCACTGCTTCCAGGGAAGCCACATAGTCGTTGAAACACCCGATCGTCGCGCGCATCCCCGTCGACAGCCCATGTCCGGGTTGGTCGAAGCACAGAACCGTAAGCTCCTGATCCAGCAGATACTCGATGAGATGGCCGTAGAGACCAACATGGTCGTAATAACCGTGACAGACAACGGCAGTACCTTTGGGCTCGGCCGGTTCGAAGCACTGCGTTGCAATCCGCTCCCCCTCGACCTCGAGATAGCCAAGCCGATGCCGGCAACCTTGGCGTGCGACGAGGTGATCCAAAGCATAAAAGTGCAGATAGTCGTCAACACCGTCGGGCGGCTTGTCGGCAGCACGTGCGAACCTACCCAGCGCGTTTAGCAGTGGGCCCGCTTGGAAGTTGCCCCGACCCCTAAGCACCTATGGTGCTGAGCCTAACCATTCGCACGACTTCGCAACATCGCCACGGCCGGTAGCTCCTTGCCTTCGACGAATTCGAGAAACGCCCCGCCACCGGTCGAAATATAGGACATCCCGTCACGTACCCCGTATTTGTCGATTGCCGCCAAGGTGTCGCCGCCTCCTGCAATGGAGAACGCAGGAGATGCCGCGATGGCTTCGGCGAGCACCCGGGTACCCTCGCCAAACTGGTCAATCTCGAACACGCCGACCGGACCGTTCCATAAAATGGTCCCTGCATCGTCGAGCAGAGTTTTCCATTGGCGGGCGGTCTCTGCACCGATGTCCAGAATCATGTCGTCGTCGTCGAGGGCGTCGATGGGTTTGAGCACCGCGGTCTCGGTCTCAACGAGGCGCTTGCCCACCATCACGTCGACCGGGATGGGTACCTCCACGTTCTCAGCAATCGCTTTCGCCGAGTCGACCAAATCCGCTTCAAATAGTGATGCGCCCACGTTGTGATTCTTTGCGGCGATGAAGGTATTGGCGATACCGCCACCGACGATGATGCGATCCGCGATATCGCCAAGTGTCTGCAACACCGCTAGTTTCGTCGAGACCTTGGCGCCACCTACGATGACGACCAAGGGACGTTTGGGGTTTTCCAACGCGCGCGCCAAAGCATCGAGCTCTGCCGCGAGCAACGGGCCCGCACAGGCAGTAGCCGCATATCCGGCCACCCCGACAGTGGACGCCTGGACACGGTGGGCGGTCGCAAACGCGTCCATCACGAACACCTCACCAAGCGCAGCGAGACGCCTAGCCAAGTCATCGTCGTTGGCCTTTTCGCCCTCGAGAAACCGCACGTTCTCCAAGAGCGCAACTCGCGAGTTCAACGACCCGGCGGCTTCGAGGTTTGCTATGAGCGGCACGTCCTCACCGAGCAACTCCGACAGTCTCAACGCTATTGGCCGCAACGAAAGAGCAGCGTCAAAAACGCCTTCCTGCGGTCGCCCCAGATGCGACATCACGATCACCTGGGCGCCTTCGTCAAGAGCCGCCTGCAGGGTCGGAAGTGCCGCGCGAATGCGTGCATCACTGGTGATGACCCCGGCCTTTATCGGCACGTTCAGATCCTCGCGGATCAACACCCGTTTACCATCGAGGGCCAACTCGCTCATCCGTTTAAACGTCATCTAGTATCCGACGCACGACCTTGACAAGATTGTCCACGGTCATCCCAAGCTCACGCATGGCAAGTTCGCCCGGGGCGCTCAAACCAAAACGGTTGATACCCAACACCGCACCATCGAGACCGACAAGCCGATACCACCAGTCAGAATGGCCCGCTTCAACCGCCACACGCTTGCGCACATGGTCCGGCAGCACGGCGGCTCGATACTCGGCATCCTGTGCCAGAAAAACATCGGTGCTCGGCATGGAAACCACCCGCACCCCCGCGCCCGCCGCTGCCAGCTGGGCTTGTGCGGCCATCGCAAGCTCGACTTCTGAACCCGTCGCAATGATGATGACCCGCAACTCGCCGGTCTCCGGACTCAACACGTAGCCGCCCCGGCGGACGTTCTGAAAAGCCGCCGCATCGCGCGGTTGAGGCTGAGTTTTCTGGCGTGTGAAGACAAGCGCCGTTGGCCCATCGGAACGCGCCACCGCTAGCTCCCAGGCAACCGCGGATTCCACGGTGTCACAGGGCCGCCAAGTCGATAGATTGGGCGTGGTGCGCAAATTGGTGAGTTGCTCGATGGGTTGATGCGTGGGGCCGTCTTCGCCGAGCGCAACCGAATCGTGCGTATAGACGAACAGATTGGGGATCCTCATGAGTGCTGCAAGACGCAAGGCGTTGCGCGCGTACTCCATGAAAATCAGAAACGTGCCTGAAAAAGGGCGCAAGCCTCCGTGCAACAGCATGCCGTTGCACACGGCCGTCATGCCGAATTCACGCACACCAAAACTCATGTAACGACCGTTTTGCGCACCATTCCACTTGGTGCCGTTAGAGCTGGTGAGGTCCGCGGAACCGCCGAACAATTCCGGTACTGCCGATGCGATCGCTTCGATACACGCCTGCGAAGATTTGCGCGTTGCCAGCGGCTGCATCTGTATTTGCGCGGTCTCGGCCAGTTCGCGAATAGCGCTTTCCCAACCCGCCGGCAGGCGTCCGCTCATCCGTCTGACGTACTCGGCGGCCAGTTCCGGGTATTCGCTCTGATAGGCATCGAATCGCGCCTGCCATGCAGCTTGATGGGCTTTGCCTTGCTCTACGCAGCTCCACTGTTCATATAGATGTTGCGGAACCTCGAAGGCCGCATAGCCCCAATTCAACATCTGGCGCGCAGCCGCTACCTCCTCGACTCCGAGCGCGGCGCCATGGGCCGCCGCCGTGCCTTGTTTGTGCGGAGCGCCGAATCCGATGATGGTCTTGGTACAGACAAGCGTCGGCCGCCCATCGTCTGCCAACGCGGCTTTGAGCGCGTGGTCAACTTCAGCCGCATCGTGACCGTCGACACCTCGAATAACCCGCCATCCATAGCTTTCGAAGCGTGCTGGCACGTCTTCGGTGAACCACTGATCGACCTCGCCGTCGATGGAAATGCCATTGTCATCGTAGATACAGATCAACTTAGAAAGTTCCAACGTGCCGGCGAGCGAGGCCGCTTCGTGCGAGATGCCTTCCATGAGGCAGCCATCGCCGACGATGACCCAGGTACGATGATCGACGATCGTGTGTTCGCCACGATTGAACTCTTCGGCCAGGCGTTTTTCTGCCAGCGCCATGCCGACCGCATTGGCCAATCCTTGACCCAGCGGACCGGTGGTCGTCTCCACTCCGGGACACTCCCCGTATTCGGGGTGGCCGGCCGTCATGGAATGCAGCTGCCGGAAAGCCTTGATGTCATCGATGCTCACCGCATAGCCGGTGAGGTGCAGCAAGCTGTAGAGCAGCATGGAGCTGTGACCGTTCGAGAGCACAAAGCGATCGCGATTCGACCAGTTCGGATCTCGAGGATTGTGAATCATCACGTCCCGCCACAGGACTTCGGCCATGTCCGCCAGTCCCATCGGCGCCCCCGGGTGTCCCGAATTGGCCTGCTGGACCGCGTCCATAGATAACGCTCGGATGGCATTAGCCCGATCTGTACGTGAAGACATGCTGTTGTAAATACCCCCAGTTTCGAAGCCGCGTATTGTCCTAGGACCGGTTTGGCCTGGCAACGAAAAACACAAATTCCGGTACAATGCGCGGCTTTTACACCAGCGCAAGGACATTAATGTCTGATTACAGCGTATTCACCTCGGAATCCGTTTCCGAAGGTCACCCCGATAAGATGGCTGACCAGATATCGGATGCAGTTTTGGACGCCATGTTGGAACAGGACCCAGACTCTCGCGTCGCCTGCGAAACACTCATCAAGACCGGTTTGGTAGTCGTCGCCGGCGAGGTCCGTACCAACGCGGAGGTCGACATCGACCAGTTGGTGCGACAGGTGATCGTCGACATCGGCTACACCGACAACGACATCGGCTTCGACCCACAGGACTGCACGGTGATGAATGCGCTCGGCCACCAATCCCGCGACATCGCCATGGGTGTCGACGCAACCAGCAACCATGAACAAGGCGCGGGCGATCAAGGTCTGATGTTCGGCTACGCGACCAACGACACCGACGTATTGATGCCAGCGCCGATTACGTATGCGCACCGGCTCGTTAAACAACAGGCGGAAAAACGCCGTTCGTCGCTGAAATTTCTGCGCCCCGATGCCAAAAGTCAGCTGAGCTTTCACTACGACGAGGATGGCAAGCCCATGGCCATCGATACCGTCGTGTTGTCCACTCAACACTCTCCTGACGTTTCGCTGAAAACGCTCACCGAAGCGGTCATGGAAGAGATCATCAAACCGGTGCTGCCAGCAAACTGGTTGTCGCCCGACACCAAGATCTACATCAATCCGACCGGCCAGTTCATCATCGGCGGACCGGTCGGAGATTGCGGTCTCACCGGACGTAAGATCATCGTCGATACATACGGCGGCATGGCGCGCCACGGCGGCGGGGCGTTTTCCGGCAAGGATCCCTCCAAGGTGGACCGTTCGGCCGCCTACGCGGGTCGCTACGTCGCCAAGAACATCGTTGCCGCCGGATTGGCCGAACGCTGTGAAATCCAGATTAGCTACGCGATCGGGATCGCTGATCCGACCTCCATCAGCTTGAATACCTTTGGTACCGGTAAGCTCAGCGATGCGCGCATCATTCAGCTTGTGCGTGAACACTTTGATTTGCGGCCCCGGGGCCTCATTGCGATGCTGGATCTGAAGCGGCCCATCTACCGGGATACGGCCGTGTATGGTCACTTTGGGCGAACCGAAGAAACCTTCACGTGGGAGTTGACCGACAAAACCGAGGTGCTGGCCGCTGAGCTGTAACCAACGCGCCAGGCGCGCCTCAGGAACGTAGCGGATCGCCTTCGCACTCCATCTGGAGCCTCCGCGACGAATGGAGCTTTGAAAAGATGCGGCTCAGTTTCGAGTTCTTCCCACCCCGCACCCCACAAGGTCGAACGAGCCTCATTCGCGTCGCGGAACGGTTGAACCGGTTTCGCCCGACATTCGTCTCCGTCACCTATGGTGCTGGAGGCTCGACCCGCGATGGCACCCAGGAAGCGATCGGCCTGTTGCTGGAGAACGGCTTCGACGCGGCTCCGCACCTGTCCATGGGCGGTGATGGCCCGGAACAGATCCGTGAGTTGTTGGACGTTTACGCAGGGCTCGGCGCACGACGCATCGTCGCGCTGAGGGGCGACCTGCCCTCCGGCATGGGACGCGCCCGTTACCCCAACAACGCCGAAGCCCTCGTGCGCGTCATACGCGACCACAGCGATCGACGATTTCACCTCGAGGTAGCCGGTTATCCGGAGACGCACCCGGACGCGACGTCGCCGCGGTTGGATCTGGAATTCTTGAAGCGCAAGATCGATGCTGGCGCAGACAGCGTAATCACCCAGTATTTTTATCATCCTCACGCATTCTTCGATTTCTTGAACCGTGCTCGACAAGTCGGCATTAACGTGCCGATCGTGCCCGGGATCATGCCGATCACCAACTTTGAAGGCATCGTGAGATTCTCAGACGGTTGCGGTGCCGATATACCTCGGTGGATTCGTCAGCACCTCGACGCACTTCAGCACGATCAGGATGCGTTGATAGCGTTTGGCGTCGAGGTGGTAACCCGGCTGTGTACGGAGCTGCTGGGCGCCGACGCGCCCGGTCTGCATTTCTATACCTTGAACCGCTGGGGAGCGACCACCAAAATCTGCGAAAACCTTGGCTTAGACAGTTGACCCTAACTCGACATAAATGTGCGAGCGCGGACGTTTTAGAACAGGCAAGATGCGTGCTCGCGCAGATTGCCTGCTTTAGAACGAGCCGCAGGCGGCGTGCGCCGTAGATTTATGTCGAGTTAGGGTCAACCCTTGCGCCCACGCCTCTACCTAGAACCACCTGTCCTACCACACCACGCGGAGGGCATCATCATCTTGGACCGGGCGCGGTCCCACTACCTGTTGCGCGTGCTGCGCGCACGCAAAGGCGATGCGATAGAGGTATTCGATGGGGCCGGTCGCGAATGGTCGGCCCTCGTCAAAGACGCCAACCCCAAGGCTTGCCGCATCGGCTCGTTGGCGTCAATCGGCAAC
>JAPUIA010000243.1 GCA_027297435.1 Gammaproteobacteria bacterium
CACGAAGTTGGAAATGGGTACCAAACCCCTGGGCGTCGTAATCTTCAATTCGTCCAGGGCGGTAATTCCACGCGATCCGCTCGGATACCGCACACGGATGACGCCGTTGGTAACGAGCTGAACGGCGATACCCACAAGCGAAACGTCGGCGTCATACAAGGCCGCCTGTGCGCGATCGACCGTAAGCCGCCATTCGATCCCTGGTAGGGAGCGCGTATCTGCAACGTCGCGTAGACCTTCTACTTCAGTATCGAGGTGTTCGCGAATACGTTCCAGAACAGGTGCAATGATGTCCTTGCTGTTCGCCGACAACTGGATTTGAATCGGCTTGCCCACCGGTGGTCCACGTTCCTGAGCTTGCGCCTCAACGTATATACCGGCCAATCCGGCGGTTCGTTCGCGGATGAGCTCGAGAATTTCGAAACCCTTGAGCGTTCGCTCGTTCTCGACGTGCAGCTCGATGAAGATACTGCCGATGAGGTCTTTAGGGCTGGCGCTGCTCATGCCCCCACCACGACTACCACCGTTCAACATGGTCAGCGTGTTGATACCTTTGATGCCCGGAACCTCGAGGACCTGTTGCTCAACCTCGAACACCAGACGGTTGATCTCTTCCGCCGACAGATTGCCTCGGGCACGCACGCTCAGGCGCGCATACTGCGGCTCACTTTCCGAGAAAAACACCATACCCTTACCGAAGGTGCTGTAGGTCCAGAACGATGCGCCCAGAATTGCGACCGTTATCGCAATCGTCACGATCGCGTAACGACTCGAGAGGACCAATAGCCGCGCGTACCAACCCGTAACCCCGCGCAGCTTGGTGGGATCACCATTTTCGAGCTGGGCGAGTGTTTCCTGCGACTTGAGGTCGCGCGCGCCGCCTTTACCGAACAAGGTACCCAATGTAGGGCAGAAGATCAGCGCGTATAACAACGAGCCAGACAAGACCATGAACACGGTCACCGGGAGATAACGCATGAATTTACCGGCGATACCGGGCCAGAACATGAGTGGTAGAAAGGCCGCCAGTGTTGTGGCGACGGACGCAGTGACCGGCCAGAACATGCGCTTGGCAGCCAACGTATATGCGGCCCGGCTGTCGTAGCCCTCAACCATCTTGCGGTCGGCGTACTCGCTCACGACGATTGCGCCGTCGATGAGCATGCCCAAACCCAACAGCATGCCGAACATCACCATGAAGTTGAAGGTGTAACCCAGCAGGTAGATGAAGATCAGCGAAAACAAAAACGACACAGGGATCGCGGCGCCGACGATGAGGCCGCTCCTGAGCCCCATGGCGGCAACGACAACTACCATGACAAGTACGAGTGCGGTGATGATGTTGCCCTGCAGCTCGACGACTTGCCGCTCGGCAAAAGGTGCCTGGTCCTGGGTAAAAAACAGCGTCACGCTTTTTGGCAGGTTTGGCTCGTGCCTGGCGACCACGGCTCTGACTTTTTCCACGGTATCGATGACGTTGGCGTTCGCACGCTTGATCGCGTTGATGGAAATCGTGCGGTTGCCGTTGACGCGGGCATGGCTCGTGCGATCTTTGAACGTTCGTCGAGTGGTTGCAATATCGGACAGGGTGACGACCGAGTCGCCGTTAGTCTTCACGGGCAAATCGAAAAGGTCTTCCGCTCGCTCGATCACGCTCGGTACCTTGACGGACATTCGGCCTCGACCCGTGTCGATACTGCCCGCGGGGATCAAACGGTTGTTGCGAATGACCGTGTTGATCAGTTGCTCGTTGGAGATCTCATACGACTCGAGCACGGCCGGGTCGATGATGATCTCCAGAAGCTCCTCGCGATGCCCTTGCAGCCGACCTTCGAGGATCTCGGGGATGGTTTCGATATCGTCGCGAATCATCTGTGCAAGATTGAACAACACCCGTTCAGGCACATCGTCGCCTATGAGGTTGATCTGGATGATCGGAAAATCGTCGGTGTTCTGCTCGGTGATGATCGGCTCTTCCGCAGTGCTTGGCAGCTCCGGTTTTGCGCGGTCGACTGCCTCGCGAACGTCGGTGAGGGCGACATCGAGATCGTAAGCGGCATCGAACTCGACCAATATGGTCGCGACGCCCTCGGAGGCGAACGCAGTGACCTCCTCGATGCCTTCGACCGTGCGTAGCTCGATCTCGAGCGGCATGACGAGAAGGCGTTCAGAGTCCTCCGGCGAAATGCCTTCGTGGATGACCGTGATGCCGAAGAACGGCACATCGATTCGCGGATCGGCTTCGACCGGGATGGCGCAGCGGGCAACACCACCGGCAAGGACGACCATTGCCATGAGAAGCAGCGTCGTGCGCTTGCGGTTAACGGCCGCGTCGATTAGAACGAGGTTCATGAAGCGCGAGCGAGGCCAGCCTCGGTGCGATCTTCGCGGGTAGGTAGGGGTTGGACCGGATGGTCCGGGAACGATGCGCTGGGCCGTGTCGCGCGCGGCGCGACCACGGGGATCTCCGAGTTTGTTTCGAATTGCACGTTAACCACCTCGCCGGGAACGACAAACTCTTGACCAACGGTGATCAGCGTGGTCCGCTCGGGAAGACCCGTGATCCACACGCCGTCGACGTCATCGCGCACTATGTCCACGAGATGAAACTCAACGCGATTGTCTCCGTCCAGCGTACGCACGCCTACTGCCCCAAAATCGTCTAGCGCGAAGAGTGCGGGACTGACTTTGTGCGCCAATACGGTCTCCGCCGGGATGCGGATCTTCGTGGTGATGCCGCTGCGGATGGCGTAATCGGCGTTGCTGATCTCCACTTCCACCCGGTAAGTGCGAGTCACCGGGTCCGCCTGCTGCGCGATGAAGCGGATCAGCCCAGATACCGTCTCACCCGTAGCGAGATCGCCGTAGGCGCTCTCGCCTACGTGTACGCGGTGTAAGGTTTTCTCGGCAATCTGACCAACAAGCAGCATAGGATCAAGATCGACGATCGTGGCGCAGGCGCCACCAAGCTGCAGGTAGTCTCCGAGTTCAACCTGGGT
>JAPUIA010000244.1 GCA_027297435.1 Gammaproteobacteria bacterium
GGGGAGTCTCCTGGCTCAAACTTCGTTTGAGCTTTGCAGTTTGGGCAAGCCCAAACTGCCGTAAGTGTTGCTTGCAACACGACCGGTTCGCGCCGAGCTTCGCTCGCGGCAGGGCGCCCCTGCGATGCAGGGGACCCATACCCTGCAAGTCGGCCGCCGCAATTTCCACGCTGGTGATTCAACGAGAAGTATAGATGTCTCCTATGCTCGAATCCTTTATCAGGGCCGACTAGCCTATAGCACCGGTGACAAGCCGAGCTGGTCCAACAGCTCCGGAAATTTTGGATGCTCCCGGAGAATAGCGGCTTCCTTGGCCCACAAGAGTTCAACGTCTTGGGTTTTCAGATCATGATCGAAGTCGCGGAACGCGCGGTCTGCATCCCCGAGAAACACCCAGGCACCAAACCTCAGGTCTATTGGAACGATACCTTCGGTGATCGCTGCCTCCAGGGCCAACCTCGCCGTGTCTCGTTGTTCGACGTTCTCGAGACCTGCGATAAAGGGAAGTACCCATCTAGGATCGTTGCCGAAGCGCAGCAAAAGCTCAGATAACGCCTCAAAACGCTCCATACGATTTAAAAATACGAAAAAACTCTTGGGGTTCGTGCTTTCCAGATAGCCTAGTTGGTTGGCAATGTCGTAGCGACTCGCGGCGGCCGCTAGGTCGTCAACCCAAAGATAGTTAACGGCCAATCTGTCGTTTAGTACTGGGGATGCCGGGTCCAAACGGGATGCTTTCTCGATGTACGCAAGCGCGTCCTGGGGACGCCCGAGATGGCAAAGTAGAGACGAATACCAAAAGTTTGCGAGAACGCTTTCGGAATCTAGCGCAAGGGCTTTCTGCAATGTTGCCAACGATTCGCTCCAACGACGCTCGCGCATCAGCATAAACCCTTCGAGTGCGGCAACCTCGGCGCGTAGTGTCGAGTCGACCTCTACGGCAAGCGCAGCACTCGCGCGCGCTAGTGCGAAGCCGTCTGGCACAGACAGGTTCGTATAGAAAGGCTGTACGGCCAACGCGTGCGCCAACGCCAGGTGTGCCGCACCGAAAGCGGGTTCGAGCGCGATCGCTTCCTTGAGCAGCGAGATAGCGCGGTCGATTCGCAACTCTCCGCGCAGCGACCATTGATACTTCGCTTCCAGGTACGCGCGATACGCTGCCGCATCCAGCGGGCTGGGCGTGGCGACCAATTCTCCCACTTGCGCGGAGGTTTCATCGTTGATGGCTTGCAGGGTTGCGGTGACCACCCGCTCGCGCAAAGCCGTGGGCGTATCGCCTTCTACTCGCACAGACCAAACGTTGGTGCCCGACTCGACGTCGACCAAGTATACGACGGCATTGAGGGACGAACCTTCTGCTTGATAGATGGACCCTTCAACGAGGTACGAGGCGCCTAACAAGTCGCCCATCGCCGATGCGTCGATTTGCGGGTCTCGATAAGCAAACGATGAGCGACGAGCAACCACGTTCACCTGAGAGGAAGTGCTCAAATGAGTGGTGAGTTCGTCTGTTATACCCCCGCTGATGAACGCTAAATGCTGTAATTCTTCGGGCACCTGAAAGGGGAGCACGGCGATGGTGGGTTGCGTTGCGGGTTTCGAATTCCAGTAAATGATGGCGCCGATTGCAAGTACTAATCCTGCAACTAGGGCCGCTAGCAAGTAGGTTTTGGTAGTCGGTGCCGCGGTTGCTTGTTCGGGCGGAATCGGTGCCACCGGTTGAATCAACTCGTAACCCCGTTTAGGCAGCGTTCGTATAAAAGTGGGGTTGGTGCGTTCATCCTTTAGGTAACCACGCAGCAGCGACACGGCGCGCGACAGCACTTCGTCGCCAACTACGGTGCCTGACCACACCGTTTCTAAAAGTTCGTCGCGGGTCACGGGTTGTTGCGCGTTACTTGCCAACATGACCAACACTTGCATCACCTTGGGTTCCAGGTGATGCGTGTCTTCGGGGCCGACGATCTGCTCTTTGCGCGGAAAGACCTGAAACGGGCCTAGGTCGAAACCGTCGGATAACAGGTCATTGTCTTGCATCGAATGATGATAGCTAGTTCTAGTGGGTTAATCGCGGGCTAGAACGTCAGCTGCATCAGAACTTCACTGTAGTCGTTGCCTTGGACCTTGATCGCGCCGGGTTCGGTGCCGTACGTAACAAACCCGCAGCTGGCGTACAACGCTTCAGCGGCGCTGTTGCCGGCGGTGACACCGATCAATATGCGCTCTATGCCGTCGAGCTTTCTCAAATCCCCGACAACCGCCTGCAGCAGGTCGCGACCCAAGCCTCTACCACGGTAGGTTGGGTATACGTACATTCCCCACACGGTCGCGATGTGGCAACGCTTGGCGCCGCGTTCCCGATATCCACCTGCGCTTCCAATCAACTGCGCCTCATCGAACGCGCCGATGATGAAATTGTCGGCTTCGAATCGCACGCGGTCGATGAAATGCTCCAACCCTAAACTGCGGGCGTCTTCATAGTCGGAACTAAAGGCCGTGGCGGATTCTTGCAACATCATCAGGCGCAATACCTGATAGGCGGCCCCGTCGCCAACGTCCAGGCACCTGAGATCGCTAATATCCGGCCGCCTCTTTGCAACCGACAAGCTCTGTCAACGAACTCACGATGAGTTTCCGTTCGGCGGTTTTAACCCGCTCTTCCAAAGATTCGACCGTGTCCTGGGGTTTCACGGGTACGCGAACTTGGGACACGATGGGGCCAGTATCGTAGTCGCCTGTGACGAAATGTACGGTTGCGCCGGATTCGGTGTCGCCGGCGTCCATCACCGCCTGGTGAACGCTTCGGCCGAAGTACCCCTTGCCACCGTATTTCGGCAGCAGGGCCGGGTGCGTATTGATGATTCGGTGTGGGTATGCGCTCAGGGTTTCTTTGCCCAGCCGTTTCATGTATCCGGCGAGCACTACCCAGTCGACGTTTGCTTGATCGAAGGCGCAACGAATGGCGCGATCCAACAACTCTGGCTCGGGGTGCGTACTAGCACTCAAGTGCAGCGTTTTGATGCCGTGGTCCCTGGCTCGTGCAAGCGCGTGCGAGTCGCTATTGTTGCTGATCACAAGCACCACCTCGGCAGCTAGGGTTCCCGCCTCGCAGGCGTCTACCACCGTCTGCAAGATCGACCCGCCGTGGGACGCGAGTATTGCCAGCTTGCTCACCTAAGCCACCTTGAAAATGGCGGTGTGAACAATCTCGGTTGTAACGTCATGGTCGCGTTCGAATGCGACATAGATCTTGATGAACTCGTGGCCCTTATTTTGCCACTTCTCTAGCGTGACAGCCCTGACGGTCACGGTGTCGCCGACCAACAGCGCCTTGCGAAAACGCATCTCGGAACCAACGTGAAGCCATGCCGGCATGATGTATTCGCGAGACAATGCCTGGTTGGCAATGCTTTGAAGCCAGTGCGGGTGCGCGTAATCAGCGTATAGCGGTAGCTCGTCGGCGATCTGCTCCGCCATCACGCGGTTGCCGTCTGATGTAACCTGCCACTGCCACGGATTGAAGGGTTGATCGACGACGACGCTGTCCCAAGCGATCTCGACTCGCTGCGGATCTTTGGGTGCGTTGTCAAAGCTCGCCGGCGTGGCAAGTTCAGGGGGCTCTTCCGGCATCGTTGAGGTGAGTTCCGCCAGCAACGTATCGTCTTGGTTGTGGCAGCGCACCACAAACTTGGCGTCCTCCTCTTGCAGGGTGATCGTAAGCTGGTCGCCGTGATAGGCGGGCTTGAACAGGCGAACGGCGCCGACGGAGCAGTTCAACCAGGTGGCGCCAAATCGCTGCACCAACGGGTGGGTAAGGTGCCCGTAGATGGCGACGCCGGGTACCAAAGCGCCTTTGAAACCGTGTTTCTGAGCGACTTCGTCGGTATGCATCTTGTTCTCGTGCGCCGTCGAGAAATTGCGGGCAGCGACTTGGTAACTTCCCATGCGGGTGTCCTGGTAGCGTCGGCGATTATTGTGCCCAAACGCGCTCCATTGCGCACTCCATTGGTAACGGTGGTTTAAGGGATTGGCCGGTCAGCCGACGTTGCGTTGCCGAAAGGGCACGACACGATCGGATGTCGCTTTCGTGGCGAAGGGTAACGGTCCGGGCTTGCCGATGTAAAAGCCTTGTGCGTAGTCTATGCCCAACTTGCGTATCAGCTTCAGCGTTGCCTCGTCGCCGACAAACTCTGCGACTGTCCGTTTGCCCATGATGCGCGCGATTTCCGCTACTGCGCGCACGATGGCTTGATCCACGTCGTTGGACGTGATGCGTTGGATAAAGGCGCCGTCGATCTTGATGTATTGCACGGGCAATCGTTTCAGGTAGCTAAGCGAGCTGTAACCCGTACCAAAGTCGTCAACGGCGAATTCACAGCCCTGTTCGATCAGCTCCATGATTTGTGGCACCGCATCCGAAAAGGTGCCGACCGCAACCTGCTCGGTAATCTCCAGGACGATCGACGAAGCGGGTAAGTCGGAAGCGTCCAACTGCTCCGATATGTACGTTACCAACGTTCCGTCGACGAACGAACTGCCGGTAATGTTGATGGAGAAACAAATCTCAGGTCGAGTGCGACGAACGTCGGCGAGCTGTTGCAGCGCGTGCGCGATCACCCAATGGTCTATCTCCTGCATGAGACCGAACCGCACAGCGGCCGGCAGAAACGCATCGGGATAAATGAGGTCGTCGCCATCGCGTACACGAACCAGTACTTCATAGTGTCGGATATCGTCGTGCAAGAGGCCCATGATCGGTTGGAAGTGCAATTCGAAATCGTCGTTTTGCAACGCTAGTTCAAGGCGTTGGTGCCACTCCAGATCACTGCGGATCGATGCCAGCTCGCTTTGGTCCGCGCTGAAGTGACTGGTTCTGTTTCTTCCCAGAGCTTTGGCCTGGCGGCACGCAACATCAGCCTGAGAAATCAATTCCTCCGGCGTGAAGATGGGCGGCGCAGGCGCAACGGTGATGCCGACGCTGCAACTGATGTTGAAGCGCTGGCCTTCGTAGGAAAGCGGATACTCGCGCAGCTCTTGAATCAGCTGTCGCGCGATTTCGTCCGCACGCTCACGCGATACGTGATTGACGAATATGATGAACTCATCGCCGCTGTATCGAGCGATAAGGTCTTGCTCACGCACCAACTGTCGTAGCCGTTCGGCGATTTGCTTCAGCACCGCGTCACCGGCTTGGTGGCCGAAGCTGTCGTTTACGTACTTGAACTGATCCAAGTCGATAAATAACACAGCACCTGGCTGGCTTCCGTGGACAAGTTCCCCCATGCGGATGTTCAAGAGATCGATGAGGTGATGCCTGTTGGGTAGGCCCGTCAACGCATCGTAGTTTGCCAATCGGCGTAGATGCTTGTCGCGTTCGCGAATGCTCGATGCGGCCGCTTCCAGTGCGCGACCGATGGCGGTGATCTCCCGGTACGGCGAGGTCGGCACCTCTACCTCCAATTCGCCCTCCGCCATTTTCTCAAGTGGCGCCTGCATGCTGACGAGGGGCTGTACCGCACGTCTGAGAGCGATCCGGCCGACCAAGGTGAGTACCAGAAACGCGACTACCACGAAGGCACTGCCGAGTGCGATGCTGCCAAAAAGATTTTGGTCGTAGCGTCCGTAGTCGAGGCCCAGTTCAATGAAGCCAACCACCGATGTTTCGGTCTGTAACTCGTCTAGGCTTTGGGCCATGAAAAGATCGATTGATACGATAGCTTCGGTCGATACCGCCTGACTGATCCGTACCAGCGGTTCGTAGGACTCGTCCAGCCGATACGGATTGGCATCGGGACGCGCATCGCGCAGCGTGACGAGCTCTGTGCTGTTGAGGACCGGGTAAATTGGGTGAGTGTCTGCCTCGTGCTCGACGTAAATGACCGCGCCGTTGGCATCGTAATAACGTACGTAGACAATCTCGGTGTAACGTGCGAGATACTTTTCGATATCGAGAAACCGTTCGTCGTTTTGTCGAAGGTAGAAACCGCTGCCTAACGATTCCATTTCGCCAATCCAGCGTGTCGCCCAATCGGTGAGGTTGTCGCGCACAACCCAATTGGAGACCCACCACACACAGCCAAGCGCGATGATGCCCACGAACGCGGCGAATGCGAGCTGTGCGAACAACATCTCGCGAACGATCGTCCGCTGAGAATTACCGCTCGCTTTACCCTTGCTCACGGGTTGGCACCTCGCCTCGAACTTTCATGAGCATCTTGGTTAGCGATCGTGTGCGTATTGCCGGGTCGTCGAGTAAGACGACGATCTGCTCAGCGATATCGGCTTGTTGGGCACCAACGTACAGATCTGCACCAAGCTGGAACATTACGGGGCTGTATACGAGTATCTGCCGATCGTTACGGGCGCCGTGGGTAATCACCCTCTTGATCACGTAGGGGCTCAGCACGTCTTCGTCCGGCAGGAACACGAATCCGTCGATTTGCGGAACCATGGCTCGAAACGCCTGAAGTGCTTCCTTGTCCGACGTTACCTCGCGGCGGATGAGCTCTAGACCGAATTTGTGGCTAGCGGCATCGAGCTCGTCGATGAGGTCGTGCATTTCGGCGCTGCCGACGACGCCGATGCGCTGCAACTGCGGAGAGACCTGCATCCAGCGGGACAGCTGCATGTCAAACGGCGGGATTGGATTCACGCCTCGATGTTGTGCTGGCGGATTGAAGACTTGGGCATACACGATGTCGGTGACGGCCAGTCTGGATGCCAGTTCCAGTGCGGGTTGCCCAATGGCCACGATCGTTGATGGCTGCATTGCCCAAATGGACTTCTCGATGCCTGCAGCCAACTGCGCCTCGAGTGCAAACAACGTATAGGTGCGCACCATTTGTGACGCGAGAGCGTCGGTCAGTTCTCGATAGTCGTCGAGATCGCCGCTGACGATGATGGCGATGGGCGCCGGAGGGACGTGGTAGTGCTCATAGTGGGGAAGTTGGTGGACATGGATGCAGCCGGTGGCGAGCAAACAGGCTGCAAAAAGGCAGCAAAGCTTGAGCAACGTCATTCGACGATTAGGCATGTAGTTCACCTGAAGGCTTCTCCAGGGAGCGATAGGCAGCTTCGAAGGTGCTGGCAATGACCACATCGTCCGCAAACTCGTTGAGGTTGGACAGGGCGGTGATGACCGAACCGAGCGGCGTCGCAGCCGATGTCTGATCGGCCAATATCACTAGCGATGCCGATCGGGCCCGCAGTGCGGGAATCAATTCGAACTTGAGAAAGTCGATGAACACCGGCACTTCGCTGCTCGATGCATCGATCGTGACGTTGCGTAGATCGACCAAGATGCTGCGTTCATGCTCTGTTTGCCGGGCTAGGTGGCGATTCAAAGCCACGTGAACTTCCGCAAGGCTCGTGCCGTCGGCGCTGATGTGGGCTAAATCGGCATCTCGAACGTTCGCAAGATCGAGGTTCATGACCAATTCCCAGTTTCCAATCCCATAGGTGTAAGACGAAAAACCGCCGCGAAAACAACGTGTTAATCGTTACCGGGTTTAGCCTAGCGAAAGCCTCGGCAGTAGAGGCGTGACCTACGTCACAATTTGCCGGAGCGAGACACAACTTGGCAGAAAACCGGCCTATTTGCTGCGCGCGAAGGCCCGATTTACGGGCCGTAAGCCTGCTCAGGCAACCAGGTGACCAAGCCGTCCCAATTGAAAATGATGATCAGACCGATGACTTGCAGAATGATGAAGGGCACGACGCCGCGATAGATCGTCTTGACGTCGATGCCTTCAGGCGCGACCCCCTTCAGGTAGAAGATCGCGAAACCGACCGGCGGGGTCAGAAAGCTCGTTTGCAGACACACGGCAAACATCACCGTAAACCACACCGGGTCGAAACCGAGGTTGATCACCACCGGTGAAACCAACGGCAGGATGATGAGCGTGAGCTCGATCCAGTCGAGAAAAAACCCCAGCAGAAAGGTCGCAAAGAGAATGCATATGATGATACCCGTTGCCTCGAACGGCAGGCCCAGGAGCGCACCCTCGATGAGTTCATCCCCGCCGAGCCCCCGCAACACCAGGGCAAAAGCGGTCGCGCCCAGCAGAATCCCGAAAATGAAAGCGGTAGTGCGCGTGGTCTCGTACAACACCTCTTTCAACACAGGCAGGGTGAGCTGGCGTTTGACGAGGGCAAGCGCCATCGCCCCGGCAGCGCCCACACCGGCGGCCTCGGTGGGGGTTGCCAAACCGAAGAAGATGCTGCCGAGCACCGCCAGAATCAGGAAGGCTGGCGGCAAGATCGCAACGAACAGATCGACGATCGCCTTCCAATCGACCCGTTCGCGTTCCGCTGCGGGCATCGCGTCGGGCCTTATGAATCCGTAACCCAGCAGGTAGACGATGTAGAGCCCGCCGAGCAGCATGCCTGGGAATACTGCGCCCAGAAACAGATCACCCACACTCATCGACATGCGATCCGCCATCAGCACCAACATGATGCTCGGTGGTATGAGTATGCCCAGGGTGCCCACGGCGCATACGGTGCCGGCGGCTAGGGATTTGTCATACCCCTGTTGCAGCATCACCGGCAGACCCAACAGTGCTAACAAAACGACGGATGCGCCGATAATGCCGGTGGTGGCTGCCAGCATGAGGCCGATGAGCGTGACCGTGACGGCCAGACCGCCTCTGACGCCGCCGAAGAGTCGCGCAACACTCACCATCAGCTGGTTGGCGATACCGGAACGGTCGAGCAACAAACCCATGAAGATGAACATGGGCAGCGCGACCATCACCCAGTTTTCCATGACATTCCATGTACGGTCGACGGTAAGCGATGTGTAGGCCCAATCGACCGTGGCAGCCATGTTGAAGTCGACGTTCAACACGATGGCAACAGCGGTAAAGATCACCGCCAATCCGCCCAAGATCCACGCGACGGGAAAACCGGTGAAAACGAGAGCGATGAAGCTCAAGAACATCAGCAGCGCCAGTACTTCGTTAGGCGCCATCGCGCGCGCCTCGGTTGAAGAACAGAAACGACCAGACCCTCGACAGGCGCGAAATCGTTGCGAGCAGTAGCAGGAAAAAACCTATCGGCAACATGGCCTTCATGGCCCAGCGATAGGGGAGGCCTCCCGGCGACTGAGACACCTCGGCAAGCTGATAGCTAGACCAGACAAAGGGCACGCTGTAGATGAGTACGATCGCGATGAAGGGCATCAAGAAGAGCAGAATGCCGTACAGCTCTATCCAGGCTTTCAAGTCGGGCGAGAACTGCTCATGTAGAACGTCCACCCGGACGTGTACGTCGGCTTGGTATGCATAGCTCAAACCCAGGAGAAAGCCTGTGGCATAGATGTGCCACTGAATCTCTTCGAACTCGATTCGGCCCTGATCGAATGCATAGCGCATGACGACGTTGAAAACGATGACGACGAGCAGCACGACCCAAAGCCAAGAGGCCCACTGACCGATTCGCACAAGCCAAGGGTCTATCGCGCGCGATAGCGAGGTTTCGGGTAATTCCACTAGAAGTCTCGGGGTAAGTAGGCGAGTGCCTTCCAGTGGGCGTATTCGGCTCGATACGCACGTTGTGATCGCAGAATCGTCGCAAAGTCTTCGTCCTTCGCGGCTTCCTCTTCCAGCACACGTTCGGTCACGCGTTCGAGTTCTCTCAAGATTTCGGTTGGCAACGTTTCCGCCTTGACGCCGATGCTGGGGAAGCCGGCGATGACCTTGCCTTGCAGAGCTTCGCTGCGTGCGAGGTTGCGTATCACACCAGCCGTGCAGCCCATTTCGATGAGTTTCTGGTCGGCTTTAGAGGTGCCGTTCCAGACATCGGTGTTGATGACCATATGCGATGCGGTGGAGGGTTGGTGCCACCCGGGATAGTAGTTGTACTTCGCCACGCGGTTGAAACCGAGCGACTGATCGACGATGGGCAGCGCGTATTCGGTGGCATCGATCGCGCCCTTCTCGAGCGCCTGAAAGATCTCACCACCAGGCAGCATCGTAACCGAGGCGCCGATTCGTTCGATCACCTTGCCGCCAAGACCCGCAAAGCGGATCTTCAGGCCTTCCATATCGGCTAGCGACTTTATGGGCTCACGAAACCACCCGGCGGTTTCCGGACCGGTCAATCCACAGAAGATGGCGTGCATGTTGTGTTGGGCGTAGAGCGCCTGGCCGAGTTCGCGACCGCCCGCGTCGAACCACCAGCCAGCGAATTCCCAGGGTTCCATGCCAAACGGTACAGCTGCGATCAGCGTGGACGCAGGAATTTTGCCCTGATCGTAGCCAAGCCAGCTGTAGCCCGCCTCGACTTTGCCATCGCGCACCGCGTCCGTGATGCTGAAGGCCGGTACGATCTCGCCAGGTTCAAAGATCCGAATGTCTACCGCCCCGCCGCTGGATTTCCGGATCATCTCGGTTACGTAGATGGGATTGTCGCCGAGTACCGGCATCGTGGTCTGGAAGGAAATCGGTAGCCGCCAGCTGATGCGGCGCTCGACGGTTTGGGCGTCCGGTGGATTGTTATTGACGGATTGATTGCCCCCAGCCGGCCGCAAGGCCAGGCTACCGATAATGCCGACCGCGAATGCGACGACCACGGCGGTTAAAGCCGCACGGTTGGTGATGCTGGCTTGGCTCATCCTCGCCCCTAGTGCCCATGAATCGCGATCGATTGTGCCATTTATTGGCAATCAGCGGGCGCTCTAGTAAAGTCGCCCCCTTTCCACGATCCGATAAGTCGGGTGATTTGGCCGACACAAAGTCGGTGGCTATTTGGGGGGGTCCATGCAAATTGGGGTGCCAAAGGAATCCTGGCCAGGCGAGCTGCGTGCCGCGTTGACGCCGACGAGTGTGCAGAAGCTAGTGGCTGCAGGCTTCGAGGTGGCCGTTGAGCCAAGCGTAGGTGTCGCTGCCGGATACACGGACAGCGCGTATGCCGAAGCGGGCGCATCGCTCAACGGTGATCGAGCTCGATTATTGGGTTCGGCCGATATCGTGTTGCGAGTGCGCAAGCCAGAAGCGAGCGAGGTTGGCCTGCTGAAATCGGGTTCTGTGCACGTCAGTTTTCTCGATCCCTTCAACGAAAAGCCGTTGGTCGAAGCCATTGCCAAGCAGGGCGTAACGGCGATTTCCATGGAGATGATTCCACGCACCACCCGCGCACAGAAGATGGACGCCCTGTCTTCGCAGGCAAACCTAGCGGGTTACGTCTCCGTGATACAGGCCGCCTATCACTGCCCGAAGATCTTCCCGATGATGATGACACCTGCGGGCACGATCGCACCGAGCCGGGTGTTCGTGATCGGCGCAGGCGTAGCCGGGCTACAGGCTATCGCAACGGCAAAACGGCTTGGCGCCAGAGTCGAGGCGTTCGACACTCGGCCGGTGGTCGCTGAGCAGGTGCAATCACTCGGTGGCAAGTTCATCGAGATCGATCTCGGCGAGATCGGCCAAACCGAACAAGGCTATGCAAAGGAGTTGACGCCCGAACAGCTGCAGTTGCAGAAAGAAGGGCAGAAGCAGGTCATCGCTCGATCGGACGTCGTGATCACGACCGCGCAAGTATTCGGTCGTCCCGCCCCACGCATCGTTACCGGCGACATGGTCGCCGCTATGCAGCCGGGCAGTGTGGTCGTGGACATGGCGGTCGAGACCGGTGGCAACGTGGAGGGTTCGGTGCTCAACGAAGTAGTCGATGTCGGGGGCGTTAAGATCATCGGCCAGGGCAATCTGCCTTCGGCGGTGGCACGGCATGCCAGCGACATGTACTCGTCCAATCTCTTCAACTTGCTCGATGATTTTTGGGACGCAGACGCCAAGAGCTTGAACCTCGATCCGGAGGACGAAATCGTTGCCGGTTGCGTGATCACGCGAGACGGCGCGATCGTCAATGAAACCGTAAAAAACCTGTAGCGGAGACGAATATGGAAGCGGTGTTGCTTGGCCTGGTATTGATGTTGTCCATATCCCTCGGCTTCGAGCTCATCTCGAAGGTGCCGGCGATATTGCACACGCCCTTGATGTCCGGGGCCAATGCAATCTCTGGCATTACCATTGTCGGCGCGCTCATTTCGGCCGGTTCCGGCATTGAACCCATGGCGTCGATATTGGGTGCGGTGGCAGTCTCCTTCGCCACCATCAACGTCGTGGGCGGCTATCTCGTCACCAACCGCATGCTCAGCATGTTCAAGAAGAAAGACGACAGCACCAGGGCTGGAGGTTCCTCTTGAGCCTCGAGCTGATCAACGTTTGGTACGTCGTGGCCGCGGGGCTGTTCATTTATGGATTGAAGCAGCTCGGTTCTCCGGCGACTGCGGTGCGCGGCAACTTGTTGTCGTCGGTCGGCATGTTGATCGCCGTCGTGGCAACGCTTTTCTCACAGCAAATACTCGAATTTCAATGGATACTCGCCGCGGCCATCGTGGGGGCGTTGATCGGGGCAGTCGCCGCACAACGCGTCGCTATGACCGGCATGCCCGAGATGGTTGCGCTGTTTAACGGATCCGGCGGTATCGCAAGTTTGTTGGTGGGATGGGCGGCCCTCTACAACATCGGCAACACGACGTTCACTAACATCACGATCTTGCTCTCGGTGCTCATTGGCGGCGTCACGTTCTCTGGCAGCATCGTAGCTTGGGGTAAGTTGTCAGAGATCATGGCCAGCCGAGCCATCGTGTTTGGCGCACAGAGAGTGGTCAACGCTTTGATCCTAATCACCTTGGTTGCCTGTGGCGTGTTGTTTTGTTTGGAGCCCGCCATCGACTCGCCTTATCTCTACGCCGTGATCGGGCTGAGTCTGCTATTCGGTGTCATGGCGGTGATACCGATCGGTGGTGCCGACATGCCGGTGGTGATCTCACTTTTGAATGCCTATTCCGGACTTGCCGCCTGTGCGGCAGGCTTTGCGATCAACAACAACATTCTCATAGTCGCCGGTTCGCTGGTGGGCGCTGCTGGCATGATCTTGACCAACATCATGTGCAAGGCCATGAATCGCTCGCTCGCCAACGTGCTGTTTTCGGGGTTTGGTGCCGTCAAGACAGCGACCAAGATAGAGGGCGAGGTCAAACCCATCAACACGGAAGACGCCTACCTCATTCTCGAGGCAGCGGCTTCGGTCACGTTTGTTCCCGGCTACGGCATGGCAGTGGCGCAGGCGCAACATGTCGTACGCGAGCTCGGCGAGTTGCTCGAGAAGAACGGCGCCGACGTGACCTATGCGATTCATCCCGTTGCCGGACGCATGCCGGGACACATGAACGTGTTGCTGGCGGAAGCGAACGTGCCTTATGACCAATTGGTCGAGATGGACGACATCAACCCACGCATCGACAACATCGACGTCGCGGTGGTGATCGGCGCCAACGACGTGGTCAATCCCGCGGCGCGTGAAGATGAGAACAGCCCCATTTACGGCATGCCGATCATCAACGTCGATCACGCGCGCACGGTGTTTGTGCTGAAGCGTACGATGGCGTCCGGTTTTTCCGGTGTCGACAACCCGCTATTCTTTGGCGAAAACACGCGCATGCTGTTCGGCGACGCCAAAGAATCCATCAGCGGCGTCATTAGCCAGTTCAAGGGCTAGCGATCGAAAGCACGTCTTGGAGCTTGTTGAAAAATGATTCTAACGAATCATTTTTCACCCACGGGCCGTCCGTGGCCCCGTTTTTGGACCCATAGCTACCCTGCGCAAAATTGGATGGTGGTATCTTTGGAACCGAGTTGAAACGCATGCCAAGTATCAAGCTTTTCGAACTGGGTCCTACCAGATCCGCGCGGTGTCGTTGGACGCTGCAAGAAGCGGGCCTGGAGTATGAATCGATAGGTAACGCACCAGATATCATTGGTAGCGAAGAGCTACGGAAGGTTCATCCTCTGGGCAAACTACCAGCAGCGATCATTGATGGGCGGCCCTTGTTCGAGTCTGCTGCTATCGCGACGGCCATCGCGGACTTGGTACCTGAACAAGACCTGGTCGCCAAGCCGGGCACGTGGTCCCGCGCCCTGCATGATCAGTGGGTTTGTTTCGCCCTTACCGAGATGGAACCCTGGGTTTGGAGCACCGAGCTCAACTCAATGGATTTCTCGATACCCAAAAGTCAGCAGGTGCCGGCAATTATCGAGCAAAACGCGATGATGTTTAGGCGAAGCGCGGCAGCGCTAGATGCGGTATTGGGAAAGACAAACTACCTCATTGAAGGTCGCTTCACAGTCACAGACATTATCGTTGGCTACACGATCAACTTTGGTCACGAGCAGGGCTTGGTGAGTGAGTTCTCGAATCTGTCGGCCTACTTAGAGCGTTTGTTGCAAAGAGAGCATTGCACGCTTGTTCGCTTCGGATAGGTTGGCTTTCTCAACCAGGATGCTACTGATCTCTCGGAATAGGCGGGAACAGTTCCAGCGTTTGGTCGATCTTGCACCAACCCGGCGCGCTATCAGGGTAATGATTAGCCGTTGGTTGGAAATGCTCTCGCTCATCGAGGGTAAACGCATTGATGCTGGCGAACCCCAATTCATCTAGCTGCGCCCAGATGCGAGAACCGCATTCTCGACAAAATCTTCGCGAGTTGATCCTTCCTGAATCTGCGCGGACGTTGAATTCGGCAGGGCTCCCCTTCGTTACGACAATACTCTCGATGGGTACCCCGTATACCGCATAGCCCGATGCGCCGCTGATTGTCTGACAGTCTGTGCAGTAGCAGAGCAACTGAAAGACCGGCTCACGCGTCGTTTCATAACGTACGCTACCGCACAGGCAGCCTCCCGTAATTTTGCCCGTCAAGCCCACCTCTCCTGTTCACCTATGACTGTGTAATCGAAACCCATGGCCGCTAAGTCGCTACTTCGAGCCGGCTTCCCCTTCGAGAAGTCTGGCACCCTTCATGACGGCGCCGAGGGCGTAGTTGCCCTCGTGGCATGCGTACTCGTAGACGCGCTCGCCCGACTTCACCCAGACGTAATCACCACTCCATGGAGAGGTCCACACCGTGGGATCGTCGACGGTGAAGCTGTACTGGAGGTGGCCGCCGTCGAGCGCCCTTAGGCGCGCGGTCACCGTGAGATTTCGGGACGCTACCAGGAGACCGGTCTGTTCACGAAAGTTGGTGGTCTCGATGACGAGGGTGTCGCCCTCCCACCAGCCGATCGAATCGCCTAGCCACTTGCGGATCTCCTCGCTGACGTGCGCGGAGTCGATGCGAACGATTCGCGCGTCGTGGATCATCTCGTTCATGATCATCACATACTCGGGCGTCTG
>JAPUIA010000245.1 GCA_027297435.1 Gammaproteobacteria bacterium
CAATTGGGTGGGCATGTTTGCCCACCCCCCGCCCTTCCGGCCGCGGGGCCGACCCTTTACACCTTTTCCCCCTTTTCCCGGCGGCAAACCGATTCTTGGCGCGGGTCTAAGAATATAAAATGGTTAAACGGTCCGCCCCGGCTGCATTATGGGCGGAGGTTCCTTACAATGCGCGACCAATTTCAGTAAGCCTGGCTGATATGGCTGAAGCAGCGGAAACGCAAACGACGTTTTCCTTCGTAGCGATGGAACACGAGATTTTGAAGCGATGGGAGTCTTCAAACGTGTTTCAGCAGTCGTTGGATGTGCGTAAGGACAAGAAGCCCTACATCTTCTACGATGGTCCGCCGTTCGCTACGGGACTGCCGCACCATGGACACATGGTCAGCAGCACGATCAAGGATGTCGTGCCGCGTTACTGGACCATGAAGGGCCGGTATGTGTTGCGCCGTTTCGGTTGGGACTGTCACGGGCTACCCATCGAGCACGAGATAGATCAGCAGCTCGGCATGTCGGCCCAGCAAGCCGTGGATGAGTTGGGCATTGCCGGTTATAACGACGAGTGTCGCGGTATCGTGCAGCGCTATGTCGATCAGTGGCGCCGTACCATCACCCGCCTGGGACGCTGGGTCGATTTCGACAACGATTACAAAACCATGGACAGCTGGTACATGGAGTCGTTGTGGTGGGTGGTCAAGCAGCTGTGGGATAAAGGGCTGATCTACCAGGGCAACAAGATCATGCCCGTGTCCACCGCCCTGGAAACTCCGCTGGCGAATTTCGAGGCAACGTCCAACTACATGGACGTGCAAGATCCGGCGATCACCGTCCTGCTCAAACTCACCGACGAGGATGCTTATCTGTCGGTTTGGACCACTACACCCTGGACTTTGCCATCGAACCTGGCGGTGTGCGTAGGGCCTGAGATCGAGTACGTGAGGGTGCACGACGAGGACGCAGACAAAGACATCTATTTTGCCGCGAAGCGCCTGGAGGCCTACGGTAGCTTTGCGATCAAGGCTCGCGTTACCGGCAAAGAGCTTGTGGGCCGTAGCTACGAACCGCCATTTCCGTACTTCGATAAGGAGCGTGACAACGGTGCCTTTGTAGTGGTTATGGATGATTACGTCACGACCGAAGACGGGACTGGCCTGGTTCATCAAGCACCTGCGTTCGGTGAAGATGATTATAGAATTCTGCCGGCCGCGGGTATCGAGGCGTTCGTTTGCCCGGTTACGATGCAGGGATTGTTCACCGACGAGGTAACCGACTTTGCCGGTCAGCACGTCAAGGAGGCCGACAAAGACATCGTCCGCTACCTGAAAGAGGCGGGCGTGCTCTACCGACACGACGTCATCCACCACAGTTATCCGCACTGCTACCGCTCAGATACGCCGCTGATCTATCGAGCAGTGCCTTCGTGGTACGTACGTGTAACCGAGATCCGTGACCGATTGATTGCCGCCAACGACCAGATTCACTGGATACCCGAGCACATCAAACACGGCCGCATGGGCAACTGGTTAGCCGGCGCGCTCGATTGGGCAATCTCGCGCAACCGGATCTGGGGGACGCCGCTGCCGATCTGGATCAACGATGTGACCGGCAATCAGGTGTGCATCGGCTCCATCGACGAACTGTACAAGCGCACCGGTGTGCGCCTCGACGACCTGCACCGCGAATACGTCGACCCCTTGACGTTTGAAGTCGAAGGTGAGGAGGGCGTCTACCGGCGGATTGCCGAAGTGCTCGACTGCTGGTTCGAGTCCGGCTCCATGCCTTATGCCCAGCTGCATTACCCTTTCGAGAATCAGAACGTGTTCGACGCCGGTTTCCCCGCGGAGTTCGTCGCCGAAGGCTTGGACCAGACGCGCGGTTGGTTCTACACGCTGACCGTGATCGCAGCGGCACTCTACGACAAGCCGGCGTTTCGCAACGTGATCGTCAACGGCATGGTGATGGCCGAAGACGGCAAGAAGATGTCCAAGCGGCTGAAGAACTACACGCCGCCGGACGAGCTGATGGAGATCTATGGTGCGGATGCGCTGCGTCTGTACCTCATCAACTCCGGACTGGTGCGGGCCGAAGAGCAGCGCTTTGCGGATGCGGGCGTGCGGGACATGGCCCGGCGCGCGCTTCTGCCCTGGTTCAACGCGTTCTCGTTTCTGAAGACTTACGCAGACATCGACGGTTGGTCGCCTGACAAGGGAACCCATGCAGGCGACAACGTACTCGACCAGTGGATCCTGTCGCGCCTACAGACCTTAAAAGCCAACATCGCGCGCGAGATGGACAAGTACCACCTGTACAACGTGGTTCCGGCGCTCTACGACTTCATTGAGGACCTGACGAACTGGTACATCCGCCTGAACCGCGGCCGCTTCTGGGGAGAGGAGATCACGGCGGACAAAATCGCCGCGTACAGCACGTTGTTCAACGCGCTTCAAGAGCTGTGCCTAGTCATGGCGCCGTTTACACCGTTTCTATCGGAGTACCTCTATTTGCAGCTCGCCGACTTGAACAACCGCCCTGCCAAGCCGGAATCGGTGCATCTTTGCGATTTTCCGGAGGCCGAGGAGAGTCTCGTCAAACCGGCACTCGAGGCAGCGGTTGCGCGCATGCAGCAGGTGATTTTGCTGGGCCGACAGAAACGCGAAGAAGCGAAGATAGGGCTAAGAACCCCGCTCAGGTGCTTGACCATCATCAACCGCGATCAGGCGCTCTTGGATGAGATGGCGAGGCTCGAGCCGACAATCAAAAGCGAGTTGAACGTCCAGACGGTCAACTACGATGCGGACGAAGCCGCGTATATCGAATTGGTCGCCAAACCCAACTTTCCGGTGTTGGGCAAACGACTCGGTAGCCGCATGAAGTCGTTCCAACAGCGCATTGGCAGTCTGTCTGCAGATGCAATTGCCCGGCTGCAGGTTGACGGCAGCATCGAAATCGACGGTGAAACTTTCGACGCGCGAGAGATTCAGGTTTTTCAGCAAGCCCGCGAAGGTACCCAAGTCGTATCGAACAGTCTCATTGCGGTAGCACTGGATTGTACGTTGGACGACGACTTGATCCGCAGTGGTTACGCCCGCGAGATAGTCAACCGTGTGCAGCGTGCGCGCAAAGACAAGGGATTGAACGTCTCGGATCGCATCGTAACGCGCTACGACGGCGACGCTGATTTGCTCACCGCGGCGGACGAACATCGCGACTACATCATGATTGAGACCTTGAGCACGACGTTCGAGCGTGACGAGCGGACCGATGGTGGCACCGCGACCGAGATCGACGGCAAAGCGTTCGCGTTCTCCATCAGCGTGGCGAAGTACCGCTAGAGAATCAAACCCCGCCTAGGCAGACCGGCGGCGTCGTAGCACGCGTCGATCACTTGCATTTGTTTCACGGCGTCGTCGGCGTCGGTGGGCAATGGCTTGCCGTCGACGACCGCCTCGATGAAGGCATCCATCTGGTAGTCATAGGTTGGCCGCCGATCGCGTTGTTCCACGGTCGTCCCCGATGTCGTCGTGATCTCGATGGCGTGACCGGTCTGCGGAACGAGCGGATTCAGCACTTTCAAAGTACCCAGCGTGCCGGTTACGATCAGCTCGGCGCGAAAGCGCGCCTCTTTCGACATGTCGCCGGAGCTCACCGCGGTGGCGCCGCTTGGTAGAACGTAGTCAGCCTTGAGGATCAGGTCCACGTTAGCCGGTCCCTCAACGGCCGATGCCTTGGTTACCGTCGGTTCTTCGCCCGTAATATGACGAATCCACGAGATGGGATAGCAGCCGATATCCATCGTCACGCCGCCGCCGAGTTCGTACTGCATGCGAATGTTGTCGGGGTCGTTGACGGGAATGTGGAAGGCCGCTTCGACATGCACGAGCTCGCCGATCGTTCCGGAGTCGAGGATCTCTTTGGCACGGATGAACATCGGGTGGTAGCGGTAGTGGAACGCGTCCATCAGCACGAGCCCGGTCGCTTTGGCCTTGGCTGCCATGGTTGCCGCTTCATCTGCATTCAACGCGAGCGACTTTTCGCAGAGCACGTGCTTGCCGGCGTTCAATGCTGCGAGGGTCCAGGGTTTATGCAACGAGATGACAAGCGGATTGTATATGGCGTTCACCTCAGGATGGTCGATGACGGATTGGTAATCGTCCGCCACGATGCGAATGTGTTCGTGTTGCGCGAACGACTCGGCGCGGCGCTTGTCCCTTGCTGCGATGGCGTAGATGCCGACGTCGCGTTGATAGTCGGCCGGGC
Source organism: Gammaproteobacteria bacterium (assembly GCA_027297435.1). Taxonomy (GTDB): domain Bacteria; phylum Pseudomonadota; class Gammaproteobacteria; order Pseudomonadales; family Azotimanducaceae; genus Azophilus. The sequence continues at coordinate 4,258 of JAPUIA010000245.1, forward strand.
GAGTGAGGGCTCGCGGCGTGATGCGGGCCACCCCCAAGATGCCGAATCGAATCGCCGGTGCCATCGTCAGGTCACTCCGGGTGATCGAATCGAGGGCTGCGCTTTTCCAAGAATGCGCGCACCGCTTCTTTGTGATCCTCGGTACGCGTGCTCCGCACCATGCGATCCGCCTCCATGGCAAGGCAGGTTCTTAGATCGGCGGTTAGTGCCCGATTCAAGTTCTCCTTCATATAGCCGAGAGCGACCCGCGGCCCGTGTGCGATCTCCTGGGCGAGTGCGGCAGTATCCTCTGCGAGCGTCTCGAAGGGTACGACCCGGTTGGCAATGCCGAGTCTCAAACACTCCTCGGCGCTTACTCGACGCGATGTAAAGAACAGCTCTTTGGCCAATGCCGGCCCAACCAACTGGGTCAAGAACCAACTCGAGCCATAGTCGCCGGAGAGCCCGATGTTCTTGAACGCGGTGGTGATGAAAGCGTTTTCGGCCATGAGTCTCAAATCGCACGCCAGTGCGATGGATAACCCGGCGCCAGCGGCAGGTCCGGGAAGTGAGGCGATCGTTGGTTTGGTAAGCTCATGCAGGCGCAGTGATAGGGTTTCCTGCTTGTGCTGCAACGTGCGGATCGAATCTTCTAGCGTAGGTTTCGGTGTCTCAGGTGTCGTTTTCGAACCACCGCCCATGCCGGATACGTCGCCGCCCGCACAAAACGCCCTGCCCGCACCCGTGATGACGACGCAACCCACGCGTGGATCTCGTTCCAACACGAGCAGCGTCTCTCTGAGCGCTGGCGTCAGGTTGTCGCTCAACGCGTTGCGTTTTTCCGGGCGGTTCAACGTGATGGTCGCGACTCGGGACTGCAAGTCGCACAGCAGTTCGTCGGTACCGGTGTCTATCTGGATCATTACCAGGGCTCCTCAAATGGTCGGACGTCCGGTTCGAAGGCCCAGGCGTCGCGCGGTTGTTGATACAGCCGCCAATAGGTTTTACCTGACGAAGCGGCGACCTTGGTCTCATCCATCTCATGCTCCCTTGCGTCCTGATCGATGAGCATCGATGATCCAGAATAACCGTAGACCGTACAAGGTCAGATGCTTGTGATCAGCTTGCTACTCGCCGCGACGCTCAGCTTCGAAGCGTTCGCGTTTCTCGAAGGCGACTGGTGTGGCGAAGGGCTTGAAGCGACGGTCGTCGAGCGCTGGGGTGCGCCCTTTGGAGGAGCGATGACGGGTACGATGACGGCGGTGAAGGACGGTGCAGTGTGGTTCCATGAATTCATGGTGATCCAGATGGAAGGCGACGGCTGGGTGCTTCGCCTCAAACACTTCGAGCCGAGTGTCGTGTCCTGGGAGGAGAAGGACGAAGTCGTGATTTTCCCCCTCGAGTCCGCGTCTGTGGGCATTGCCGAGTTCGATGGGTTGCGCTTCGAACACCCCTCGCCGGATGTCCTTCGAGTCGTCGTGGTGCAGCAAAACCCGGTAGTTTTCGAGTACCAGAGGTGTAATTAAAACTTATAGATCAATGTGTTATGAGAAGGTACGGGTGGTTTGCGCAAAAGAACACGGCCGGGAAACCCCGGCCGTTTTTGGATTAGGAGATACGCGGTGCGTTTCTCCCTTTCCTCCCCCGACACGGATATCAACAAATCCGGTGTGGCCTTGTCAAATCGACGTTTTCCGGATCGGTGGGATAATGATCAAATTCGTGGACCCCAACGGGGCCCCAACGGGTTCCCAACGGGTCCCCAAATCGTGCAGATCGACGGTTGAAGGAAGGTTGAATAGAAAAACGCATGACCGAACATGATGTGCTAGCTCCCTATTCCGGGTCCGCCATACCCCACGTCGGTACGTATCGACGCGTGTTGCCGGTCACCTTGGAGCGCATGTATGAGAATGCGCTCGACTGGGCGCACCTACCCCACATACATGCGTCGAGCTTCGCATCCATCGAGTGTGTGGACGCCGGCGCTTGGGGTTGGCGCGCCAACGTGACCGACGCCAACGGGCGGGGTTCCGTAATCGAGTTGCAACTCGACAAAACGCTCAGGCGCTGGATCACGCGCAATCTGGAAGGGTCCAGTCAAGGCTCCGAGATCTGGACGCACGCCTTCGCCGTCGATGCGCGCCGAGTCGATATCAACGTAGATTTCTTCGTGCCCGGCGTGCCGGCCGCTGCCCGTGAAAAAGTAGGACAGGCATATGCCAGAGCCTACACCACGCTCTATGACGAGGACGTCGCCATGATGGTGGAGCGTCAACGGCAAATCGATCGACGCATCAATACGGGTGGCGAGACCGTTGTCGATGTCGGCTCCGAGGAAGCGCTGACGGCCGCGCTTGCCGGGACCGATCCTGTCGAGGTGCATTACCGAGGCCGAAGTTTTCGTCTCGCAACGCTGGGTGGGAAATGGTTCACCTACCCGGCGGTGTGCCCCCATCAGCTCGGGCCGCTCGGTAGTTCGGAGATGGTTGAGGGCATCGTACGTTGCCCTTGGCATGGTTACGCGTTTGATGTTGCCAGTGGTGATTGTGTGAACGGACACTCTTGCCGTCTCGACAACCGGCCATCGGTCGTCGTGAAGGCCGGTCGGATCCTACTCGAGCCCTAGCCCGCCAATAACTTCGTTCGGCCAGATGATCGAAGTACGACGCGTTGGATTTGTCGGCGCGGTTGAACGTGATGGTGGCGATGTGCGCGGCGTCGTCGGACCGTGAGATGTTGGGAGGCATGGACGTAACATAGCGACGTGAATACCTCGCGCGTAGCAACCCCGCCAGTGCTGATCGGAATGGCCACCGCGTTTTCGCTGTTGGGCGACCAAGTGCTCTACTCGGTGTTGCCCGTCTACTATGCAACCCTCGGCATTACCGCGATCGAAGTTGGCATATTGTTGTCGGCCAATCGCTGGGTACGGCTCGCGACCAACGAGTTGGCGCACCGCTCCGTCAAGCTGATGAACCAGCGGTTCTTGTTTGTGGGGGCGCTCATCCTAGGTGTCGTGACCACCCTGGGTTACGTCGCGACGAGCCACTTTGCGGTATTGCTCGGTGCGCGGCTGGCCTGGGGTCTTGCCTGGTCGTTCATCCGCCATTTCGGCGTGCAGAGCTTGATGCAAGATGTAGCTTCCACCCGGGTCGGGCGAACGATGGGTGTCTACAACGGCATATCCCGCGCTGGCTCCGTGGCAGGCCTGCTCGGTGGCGCCATTCTCGTGGACCTTTACGGTTTCGTCCCTGGGGTGTTGATGTTGGCGTTGGTAAGCTTGTTGAGCGTGCCGTTGGGCGTTCGGGGGTTTCGACGTTTTGAGACAGGTGCTGCACAACGGGTCGCTTCCATCAACAACGCGTATCTGCCCTTGGGTTTCGTGCTCGGTATCGTCGGACCGGGACTCGTCGCTGGCGTACTCGGCGCCGTGTTGGCGCCCTACGTCACAACCGACGCATCGCTGACCGCCGCGACGGTGACCGGGGCGCTGTTGGGCGTGCGCTACCTGTTGGACAGCGTGGCGGCACCCTACCTGGGGGGATTGACGGATCGATGGGGTGTGCGGCAGGCGTCGATGCGGTTCTTCTTTATCGGTGGCTGCTGCCTTGCGGTAGCGAGCCTTCAACCAGGGTTCACGATCCTGGTCATCGGCGTCATTGGTTTCTTCGTGAGCGCTACGGCGTTGCAGGCCGGCATTACCGGGATGGCAAGCCGCCTTGGCTCGGCAAGCTATGCTCGATTCGTGACCGCTTCGGATTTCGGCAGTGCCAGCGGTCCGATCATCGGCTGGCTGCTGGTAGACACAACCGGTGACCCGGGTCTATCGCTGGCGGTCGGTGCGGCTCTGTATTTGGTTGCCGCCCTCACGCTAGCCTGCATATCGCGCCGGTTTACGTAGCGAGCGTATCGGCGTCCGCAGTAGGAAATCGGTGAGATATGCAGGCAGGGTCGTCGAGCAGGCAAAAAGGTAGGGGGTTGGGAACTTCAGATCCTAACCCAACCTACAAGGAGGGAAAATAAGAGGGATACCCGTGGGAAGGGGAGGGGAGGGAGGTTCGGGTACCCCTCGAATCATTTCAGCCAACCCGGTCTGTCGTCGCGTGTGTGACCCGCACCGGTTTTCCGGTTAGCTGCTTTCAACAGTGCTCGTTGACTATGTTACTTTTGGTAACAGAAAATGCAACCTTCGGTAACGCAACAAGATGTTGCATAATTGCAACACCTGTTCGAATCGGAGCGCGCAAATACAGAGCATGGATTGGGACGACTACAAGATTTTCTCGGCAGTGGCCCGGCATGGCTCGGTGCGCGGCGCGGCGGCGGAGCTGGGCGTACACCCTTCCACCGTAACCCGCCGTCTGGATCACTTCGAGGCCCGGCTTGGGGTGCGTTTGTTCATCCGCTCTCGGACCGGTTTGCGCCTCAGCGAAGATGGCGACGAAGTCGTCGCCAGTCTGGAGGGCGTGGAACGAGATCTTGCGGCCATCGAGCGCAGCCTGATTGGTCGCGATCGAAAACAAGCCGGAAGCGTCAAGGTGATGTTGCCGGAGTTGGTAGCCCTCAGCGGGGTGTTGTCCCAATTCGCAAGGTTTGATGACGCGTTTCCGGAGATTACCTTAGAGCTAATCTCGGGGGATGCCGGCAATGACTTCACCAAGCGAGATGTCGATGTTGCCCTGCTCGCAACCAACGATCCGCCGTTGGATCTGATCGGTCGAGCGCTCGGTTCGGTTCGGCTGGCCGTATATGCGAAACAGGGCTATCCGATCGAAGAACAAGATCAACGGTTGAGCGGGGCTTGTATCGAGTGGGTCGATGCCGGACCCCTTGCTGAATGCTGTCGGACGATGCGCGAAAGCCACCTCGCGGACGCGATCGTCAGGACCAGTTGCGCGTCGATGGCACAAACCCTTGCGTTGTTGCAAGCGGGTTTCGCGTTTGCCGTGCTGCCATGTCTCGTTGGCGATAGTCAATCCGACTTGCAGCGCATACCCTCGGTTGCGTCCGCTGAGGGTCCTGAGTTGTGGCTGTTGACGGCACCTGAATTGCGCAACAGAGTCCGGGTACGCGTATTCGTCGATTTTCTCGTCGACCTGTTTGCCGAAAGTCCGCATCTTCTAAGTGGCCGCCAATGACCCGCCTCGCACAGTCGAGGAGCTGCAGCGTGTGTTGGTTACACCGGATCAGCTCCTCGATTCAGCGCCGGTCTTGCTAGTGAAATGCAGTCGGCGCAAACTTCGACCGTCTGTCTGAAGGATTGCCAATGCCTGGCGCCCCGTCGAGGCTTCGCTGTGAATACCTCACTAATCCGCTCGGAATAGACGAACTCCGACCCCGCCTGTCCTGGTGGGTGACCGACGACCGGCCCGCTGAACTACAGACCAGCTATCACGTACTCGTTGGCCGCGACCGCGAAGCGTTACAGGGTGACGTTGCCGACCTGTGGGACAGCGGCCGCGTGGAATCCAACCAGATCGCAAACATCGAGTATGAAGGCAACGCACTGACATCGGGACAGCGCGCGTGGTGGAAGGTTCGCACGTACGATAGCGACGGTTTGCCGAGCGCGTGGAGCGAGTGCGCGTACTTCGAAATGGGCTTGTTGAATCCGGAGGATTGGCGTGCGCGGTGGATCGCGGCGCCGACCATGGGGAGCCGTGATACCGGGGTGCCTGTGCCCGCATTCAGAAAGGAATTCAGCGTCTCCGGGCCGGTACAGTCAGCGCGGCTTTATATCACGGCGCTCGGTTTGTACACCGCCGAGATCAACGCCCAACGCGTTTCCGATTGCGAACTGGCGCCGGGTTGGACGGACTATCGACAGCGTTTGCCCTACCAAGTGTTCGACGTCACGGAACACGTCGCGACCGGCAACAACGCCTTGGGCGTGTTGCTTGGTGATGGTTGGTATTGCGGTACGTTTCACGACGACCTTCGGCAAGGCTACGGCGACCGGCCGGCCCTGCTGGCGCAGCTCCGCGTGGAGCTCGAAGACGGGACGGTACAATTCGTCAATACCGACCACGAATGGAAGTGGCACAACTCCTGGATATTGTCGTCGGACTTGCGCCGCGGCGAACACGTCGACGCCAGGCAGCGAATGTTCGGCTGGACAACCCCTGGCTTTCGGGATCTGGGATGGCAACCGATCGATGTCGTAGCACCCGAGGTGGATCTCGTCGCCACCATGCACCCGCACGTTGCCGTACTGCGGTTGATTCCGCCGACCGAGGCTCTCGATGTCCGATCGACGTCCGCTGGAGAAACTCGCTGCCTCGTCGATTTCGGTCAGCTGCTGTTTGGTCGGGTACGGTTGACCATCAACGCAACCCGGGGCGACGGGTTTCGGGTGCGCTATGGCGAGACGCTCGGCCCAGACGGGGAACTCGCATCCACGACGGCCGTCGACAGCTACACGGCCTTGGGCGAGGACGGCGAAGCATTCGAGCCCGTGTTCAGCATTAGACGCTTTCGTTATGCCGAAGTCGTCGGTGAGCTCGCTTTGGATGGCATCGTCGAAGCTCGCGCGGTTGTGGTTGGTTCCGCGCTGGAGGTGAGCGGCCAATTTCGCTCTGACCATGCTTTGCTGAATCAGCTGCAAACCAACATTCAATCGACGCAAGCATCGATCTGCGTGGACGTGCCGATGTCGGGTGTCCAACCTGCCCCTCGCGTACCGCTAGGTCACGAGTTTCTTCCGTTTGTCCGCACGGCCGCCTTCAACATGAACATGGTCGCGTTCCTCGGAAAGTGGTTGTCGGATCTTTGCGATGCCCAACGCAGCGACGGCAGCTTTCCGGCGACGTCTCCCGTGCCGCCGCGGTCGGTGTTACCCGACGACGTGTTAGGGTCGAGCGAGGTATTCATCAACGTGGTCTGGGTGCTGTTCCGGTGCTATGGCGACAATCGGGTGTTGCAGCGTTTTTATCCCAACGTATGTCGCTTTGTTAATCTGCTCACGCAGAACTTGGAAAAACGCTCGTCGCTGGTACGTTCTGGATTGTTGTCAGGCGACGATGCCACACCGAACGACTTGGTCGGCACCGCCCTGTTCCATCACGCAGCACGTATGACGGCCCGCATGGCCGGAGTGCTGGGTCGAATCAATGATCTCGAAACGTTCGATGCGCTGGCAGGGCGCATCCGGTCTGAATTTCGGAAGTCCTTTGTCTCGTCATCGGGGCGCCTTGTCGGTGAAACCCAGACCGCCTATGTGTTGGCGCTGCAATTCGGTTTGCTTGAGGGAGAAGAGGTTCAACACGCGGTACGGACGTTGGGAGGGTTGATCGAAGCCAACAGCTACCATGCTGACGTACACCCGATTGCGGCGCCGTATTTATTGACCGTGCTGACGCGAGAAGGTCGTATCGATTTGGCTTACGCGCTGATGCTCCAGATCAGCTCGCCGAGTTGGTTGTATGCTGTGAGGCAGAATGCTACGTCGCTATGGGAAACCGGGTCCATTGAGATGACTGGAAATTTGGCTGCAGGCGCGGTCGGTGAATGGATGTACCGCTATTTGGCTGGCTTGGATGTGGATATGGAACTCAACAGCGGCGACGATGCATACCGGCGCGTCCGCATCCAACCGCGTCCGCCCCTCGGGGTTGGTTTCGCCGAAGGTCCTCCCTTGCGTTACGTAGAAGCGAGTCTGGCGACCGTCGCGGGCCGGTTCAAAACTCGCTGGGAAATCACCGATGAGGCTTTCGGACTTCGGGTCACGGTGCCATGTAATTGTAGCGCGCACGTCATCATGCCGGATGATACCGAGTACGAGATAGTGGCCGGCGCGCACGAGTTCCGCATGGATCTACAGCAAGGTGGAGACGGTATACCCATACTGCGGGAAGTCTCACAAGCCTCGTAGGGCCAATCGGTAGTCGGTAATGGGAGAAGCGGCAACATGGACGGCGTACACGACCTCGGCGGCAAACAGGGCCACGGGTCGATCGACAACGCGGTAGACGAGACGGCGTTTCACGAACGGTGGGAGGCGATAGTCTTCGCGCTGACCAACGTTGCAGCCGAATTAGGGGTGTTGCGCAACACGGATCAATTTCGCCATGCTATCGAACGCATCGATCCGGTCGCGTATCTATCGCACACGTATTACGGACGTTGGTTGGGTGGGCTGGAAAACCTTCTGGTGGAAGGCGGTATCCTCACGCAGGCTCAAATTCGTGCGCGCATAGAGGTGCTTGGCTATGATAGCACTGGCTTGGTTGCGGCCCGACCCTCTACTGAGCCGGACGTCGTCGACTACGATGCCGAGCACCACGTGAGCAGTCGGCCGTTGGAGGACCAACCCAAGTTTAGAGTTGGAGATGGCGTCTTGACGCGTGGCACTCCGTCGACTGGCCACACCCGCCTGCCGGCCTATGCCCGCGGTAAGCGGGGCGAAGTGGTGATGTGGCATGACGGCTGGGTACTACCGGATAGCAATGCGCACGGTCGGGGAGAAAATCCGGAACACCTCTACACGGTCGCCTTCGACGGGGGCGAATTGTGGGGCGACGCGGCAGAGCCTCGTACGGTGGTTCACGTTGACCTGTTCGAGAGTTACCTCATTCTATGAGCGAGCTGAAACCACAGGCCATTCGGGCCGAAGCGCTAGAGTCTTTGCTGATCGAGCAGAATCACCTGACGGCGGAAGCCGTCGATGAAGTCATCATCCGGTACAACGAACGGGTCGGCCCCATGAACGGCGCGCGCGTGGTCGCCAAGGCCTGGGCCGATCCGGACTACAAGGCATGTCTGTTGGAAGATGGCACCAAGGCGATCGAAGAGTTTGAGTTTGAAGGTGGTGAAATCGACAAGCTGGTGGTCGTGGAAAACACCGCCACCGTACACAACGTAGTGGTTTGTACCTTGTGCTCTTGCTATCCGTGGGGGTTGCTTGGCCTGCCGCCCCGTTGGTACAAGGACCCGGCGTACCGGTCCCGTATCGTGCGCGAGCCACGAGCCGTGTTGGCGGAGTTCGGTGTCGTGCTCGACGATGACGTTGAAGTCAAAGTCTGGGACTCGAGCGCCGAAGTTCGCTACATGGTTCTTCCGATGCGTCCCGATGCCGCAGCAGCCATGGACGAACGAGCGGTCCTCGAGTTGATTACGCGCGACGCGATGATCGGCGTCGCGCGCTAGGAGAGGCGCCCTTGGGTTTGGACCAACCACTCGAAGGTGCGCTAGCCCCGCCGATGCGCAATGGCGAACTCGCGTTCGAAGAACCGTGGCAGGGGCGCGTCTTCGGTATGGCCAAAGCCCTATGCGATGCCGGATGCTTCGAGTGGGCCGAATTTCAGGCACAGCTGGTCGAGACTATTCGCGAGTGGGAGCGAACCCCTGAAGGTGAGTATGCGTCTGCTCCTGCGGAGCAGGAGACGTACTACAATCACTTTCTCGCCGCGTTGGAGAGACTCTTAGAAGCGAAACAGCTGGTGGCCGGCGGCGCTGTCGAAGCGCGTAGCGAAGCGTTTGCCGCGCGGCCCCACGGGCACGATCACTGAGACTGGAGATAGTCGGTGACAGCGGCGCGGTCGCCGCGAAATACGATTCGCGATCGTTTGCCTTGCAGCTGATAGTCATACATTGGATCGTAGTACCACTCGAGCAACATCCCGATCCAGCGACCATGCTCGCCATTATCAAACCCGGCCGTCATCGCGTCATGCACCTGGCGGTGCCGATCGCCGCCGAGACGTTTTTGAATTCTGTCCAGCGCCGCCGTCAAACGGGTTTGCAACTCGCCGCTCATCTCGCCGCGACTCAGGGGGTGTTCGACATACTCGCAACGAATGTGCTCGGCACGTGCCTCGATGGATGCCTCGAGCACGACTAGCGGTGCCTCGCTCATCCTGTGATACCAGGATTCTGGTAACGCCAAACGGCCTATGGTTCGACTCTCGTCCTCGAGCACGAGGGTTGCCTCGGTGTGCCGCAGGTAGCGAGCCGCTAACGCATTCTCGAAATCGATCGGCGTGGGTTGCGGCGAGGTGTGCCCGCCGAATGACGAGCCGCGGTGATTTGCGAGGTCTTCGAGATCTATCGCGTTGCCAAGCGTATTGATGACGACCGTCTTGCCGGTTCCCGTGCGTCCAGCGAGGACCAACCACTGCGTCGTATTGCGAGGCGCGGATGCCAAGACCTGAAGGCACGTCTGGCGGAGCGTTTTGTAACCGCCCGCAACTCTCGGAATTTCGTATCCGACGTCCTTTAGCCAAGACTGCGTGATTACGGATCGCAATCCCCCGCGCCAGCAATACAGCCAGGCGTCGGGATGGCGATCGATAAATTTCGTCCAGCGAGCGATACGATCCAGTTTCGCTGCGCCGGACACCAGTCGATTGCCACATTCGATCGCGGCTTGCTGCCCGCTTTGTTTGTAGATGTTACCCACGTCACGGCGTTCCGCGTCGGACAGCAGCGGCAGGTTGACGGCATGCGGAAATGCGCCGCGTGCAAACTCTAGCGGCGCCCGCAGGTCGATGAGGGGTACGCGGTCTCTGAGCAGTGATTCCGGCGAACCGATCAAGGCGCGGTTTCGATGACCTGTTTGCCTGATAAGAAGAGGTCCAGATGTTCCTGCAGAATATCGAGTACGTCGTCGCGTTCGGCATTTCTGGCTTCATCCAGGGCCAGTCGCTGCAAGCGTACGGCTTCGCCGAAGTCGCCGTTGGCAGCGTGGGTGGCAGCCCACGTGTCCAGGTATTCGGGTCGCTTCCTGGCGGCATCGTCCGCCTTCATCAAGGTGCTCATGATGCGCCGCGCGTAGCGTGATTTGCGTAGATCATCCAAGTCGGAAACCGTGAGGGTCCAAGCCACCTCGTTGACGATGTCTGCGTCTTTCGCCGCGGTCTTCGCGGCATCGCGGTACCAGCGATACGCGACCCTCAAGTTTTGCTTGGCCGTTATGCCGCGGGCATGCAGATTACCCAGCAGCAACATTGCTTCTGCGTCCTTTTCGGCGGCAAGTTCTTCCAGCCACGGGATCGCGCGCTGGTCGCCGGACCGGGCATCACGCTCCGCTACGAGGTAGCGCGCGTAGCTCAGACGTGCAGCAGAGTTGTTGAGCGTGGCGGAGCGAATGAAGTACTGCTCGGCCTGACCGAGATCGCGTTCGATGGCGCCGCCAGCGTAGTGCAGATGTGCGAGGTACAAAAGCGCATCGCTATGGTCGAGGTCGCCGGCCTGCTTCATCAAGGGCAACGCGGAGGCTTCATTGTCTTCGCCAAAGGAACTGTTCAGATACAAAACGCCGAGGGCGAACATCGCATCCGAAGAACCAAGCGCAATGGCGTGCAGGTAGTTTTCCAAGACCATATCGAGCGCGTCGCGCTTGTCTGCGGGCGTCGTCGCTTCCGTGGATTTCTCCCAATAAACCCTTGCCAAGAGGATGTTGGCCAACACGTTGCCGGTGCGTGATGCCGCACGCAGCCAGGTGACCGAGTCGTCATAGCGCCTGCGCGCGAAAAGGTAGGCGCCGACCGCGGTCTGGGCTGCCGTGTCACCATCGCGGGCGAGATAGCCCATGATTTCCCAGGGTCGAATCTCCCCATCTAGGGTGTTGTGCCGGATCTCTTGGCGCACGCTGTCGTAGATGCTATTCAGGTCGAAATGAATGGACTCGAGCCCACCTTTGGCCGACCGAGCTTGCACCAACATGGCGAACGGGGTGATCTCGTTGGTCTGGTACATGGAACCAACGGGTGAGAGCTTTTCGCTTTGCGCGTACATCTGCGCTTCGATGGGCGTCATGGCAAAGTACGGCGCGTCCCGCGAACCATCGCGGCCGAGGGTCATTGCGGTCTTTGCCGCCTCGAGCCACCACGTATGGGGTTCGGCAGCATCGGCGGATTCCAGGTGTCGATAGAATCGTTCAAGCACATAGTGACCGGTGAGGCTGCCGTAGTAGATATCCAAAATGGCACTGCCGATGGCGCCCAGCTTCAGCGGTTCGTCTTCGACGATTTGCATCGCTTGCAACTCCAACTCGGCCAGACGCGCCATGCGTTCCGGCAATCCCGGGGCGGCAAGGAACGCACGACGTAAAACGTCCATAGCCGGTTGCTCACCGGCGGCGATCTGGGCGGTGAGAGTGTCGTAGCTCGGTGGCGGGGAGGCGGACTGGCAACCCTGTAGCGTCAACATGCTCGACAGGACCGCCAGCGCGACCAGCAAATCACGCATGCAGTCTTTATAGCACCCTATGAGTGGGTATGGAACATTGGACCGCGCCGGCGGCTGGCGGTTTCAAATCGGCTCAGTATGATGCTACCTTGCCCGACAATCTCGAGGGACGACCATGGTTTGGGGATCACCCGATAGCGATCTCGACAGGCAACGCCCGCTACCCACCGCGGAACAAGCTCCGCCGGGTCGCGAGCAGGGTCTGCCGGTACCGGAGCAGCACTTCGTCAACGGCAATCCACTGGTCGGTCCCTTCCCAGACGCGTACCAGAAGGTTGTGTTTGCAATGGGATGTTTCTGGGGTGCGGAGCGCATGTTTTGGCAGACTGACGGGGTGTATGCGACGGCCGTCGGCTACGCTGGCGGCGTAACGCCCAATCCCAGCTACGAAGAAGTCTGTTCCGGGCGTACCGGTCATACCGAGGTGGTGCTGGTGGTTTTCGATCCGCAGGTAGTGAGGTTTGATGATCTCCTCAAGGTGTTCTGGGAAGGCCATGACCCGACTCAGGGGATGCGCCAGGGCAACGACGTTGGTACTCAATATCGATCGGCCATCTACACGGAAAATGCTACGCAGCTGTCAGCCGCGACCGCCTCGCGCGAGGCCTATCAGACGCCGTTGACCGAGTCCGGCTACGGGCCTATCACCACAGAGATCGAAACCGCACCGGCGTTCTTCTATGCCGAGCACTACCACCAGCAGTACCTCGCCAAGGTACCGAACGGGTATTGCGGCCTGGGCGGCACGGGCGTTGGCTGCGACATCGAGCCGCTCGTCAAGGCACTTTGATCTGGTGTCCTGTCCCGGAAATAACTTCACAAATTGCCGGGACAGGACACAGGGTTGTTTCTCAATTTGATCTGAAAGGTTCCGAGGCGAACGGGCGCCTACCCTCATCGCAAGCGTCGGTATAAACTGCTCGGCTTCTTCAAAAATGGTCTCGATGAAGGCCGAGGAAAAAGGTCGGACGATGGGCGACCCGTTGGCTGAAGCTCGATACGTCAATCTAGCCACTTTTCGCCGCGACGGCACTCGAGTCGGCACGCCGGTATGGGCTGCGGAAGTTGGCGGCGTTTACTACGTCTTCTCGGCAGGTGACGCGGGCAAGGTCAAACGCTTGAGACATACCAATCGTGCCGAAGTCGCTGCGTGCGACGCGCGAGGGGGCTTGTTGGGAGAGTGGCATTCGGCGCGCGCCGAGCTCATCGAAGGGCCCGGCGAGGTTCAGGTTGCCCTGGATGCGCTGCGCGCCAAGTACGGTTGGCAAATGCGCTTGACCGACGCACTGGCGAAGGTCACCGGCCGATATGTTAAACGAGCGTACATTCGCGTGAGTTTTTCCACAGATGAACTGGGAGCTTGTTGAAAATGATTCTGACGAATCATTTTTCATAGAAGGAGAAGCCAGTGCCTGACGTCAGTGCTCGGACCCGTATCAAGCGTAACGCGCAGCGTGCGGAATACGATCGCGCAGCGATCTACAAAATTCTGGATGGCCAGCAGATTTGTCACGTCGCGTACGTGATTGATGGCGAACCGCGCTTGATTCCGACGTTGTTCATGCGACGCGATGACTACATCTACCTGCACGGTAATCGTCAGGCCGCGCTCTTGGAGCATGTTGGTGCAGGTGGGTTGGCGGTTATTTCCGTCATGGCCCTTGACGGCGTGGTCGTTGCGCGGAGCGGTTTTCATTGTTCGATGAACTATCATTCGGTGACGCTGTTTGGCCACGGCGAACGGGTGTCGGGGGACGAGCATCTCAGTGTATTGAACGATTTCGTCAACGCATTGATTCCGGGGCACGGTGATGCGGTACGTCCGCCGTCGGCTCAAGAGCTAGCCGCGACAACAGCCGTTCGAGTGAAGATCGAGGAAGCGGTGGCCAAGATTCGTACGGGTCCGCCGATAGATGATGACGAGGACCTCGCCGCCGATGTCTGGGCGGGCGAGATACCCGTATCTCGACAAGTGTTGGCGGCCATTCCGGCCCCTGATCTCAAGCCCGGGCTAGACGTACCCGATTACATCCACCGTTTCGGCAGGACTACGTGAGCTATCCACTAGACGGCATACGGGTGCTAGACCTCTCGAGGGTTCTAGCGGGACCGTTTGCCGGTCGTATGCTGGCGGATTTGGGCGCGGACGTCGTCAAGGTCGAACCTCCGGAAGGCGACATCACGCGCATGTGGGGCGAGAAGGTTCACGTTCGCTCAGGTGCCCCGCATCAAGGCGAGCACAACGTTGCGGTGTTGCGTGATTGGTTGCGGCTCGACGCAACCGAGATTGCTGGATGGCAACACGTATTGGTGGATGTTCGCTCATGAAGATTGGCGTGGGCATCGATTTTGGTACGACCAACTCGGCCGCAGCCGTGTTTGACGGCCAACAGGTGACCCTGGTCAGGCTGGACGATGGCCAAGCCATCATGCCGTCGGCGACCTACATCGACCGGGAACTTCAGACCGAGGTCGGACAACGGGCCATCGACTGCTATATAGCCGACAACACCGGACGTACGGTAGAGATGATTGCGGAGGTAATAGCGGAGACCAGCCAACTCGTAGATCACAGTGGGTCCGAGAATCCGCTGCCGGTTGAAGGCGTGACGACCAAGATTTATGGACAAGCGGTCATCGACAGTGGTTTGCGGGGGCGCTTGTTTCGGGGCACGAAACGCTTGCTCGGGGACAGCCGCGTACGCCGATTGATGGTGTTCGACCACCCGTTTCGCTTGGTCGCGCTGATCACGCCGCTGCTGCTGCATATTCGCCAAGCGCTGAGCTGCGAGATTCAAGAGGTGTGCTACGCGCATCTTGGCCATCCGGTCAACTTCGAGGGGCGCGATTACTATCGCAACAAAACCGCGCTGACTCGCCTGGGCGAGGCATACAAACACGCCGGTGTGACCGATCAAGATTTCTATCCTGAGCCGATCGCCGCAGCAGTCAGTTTTTTGCACGCGAACCAAGGGGTGGCGGGACAACACTTGCTCACGGTCGACTTTGGCGGCGGCACGCTCGATTTCTGCGTATTGCGACGCAAGGGTCAACGCTTCGACGTCGTGACGACTCACGGCGTGGCTCTCGGCGGCGACCACATAGATCAACTGTTGTTCCGAAAGTTGCTGTTTCCGCTGTTGGGTAAGGGCGAGACGTGGAAGCGCCGGGGTATGGACCGTGAGATCGAGACTCGGTTTCCTTTCGAAGACTACGAGGATCTACTGCTGAATTGGGCAGTCACTTACACGCTCAACCAGAACAGATTCACGACCGCGGTGATGGACTGTATCGAGCAAGGCGGCAAAGGCGCGCACAAGTTTCGGCGTCTGCGAGAACTGATTAAACAAAATTTCAGTTACCTGGTCTTCCAAGAGATCAAGGACTTCAAGGCGAAATTGTCCACCGCTGAAGAGGCGGCCCTGGATATTCCGGAAATTGACGTTGACGTTAGGCTCACGCGAGGTGAGTTCGAGGTGTTGATTGGGGATTTGTTGATTGCGTTCGAAGCCGCTCTCGATGAGACGCTCGAGCGTGCCGGACTCAAGGCGGAAGACATTCAGATCGTTCTCAGAACCGGCGGGTCCAGTCTGATTCCCGCGGTACGTAACATTCTGGATGCGCGCTTTCCCGAACGGGTCGTCGAACATGACCCCTTCACGAGCGTCGCAGCCGGGTTGGCGATCGCCAACTATCAAGCCTAAAGGGATTACTCGATTTCGACGGGTGGATCCCAGTTGGGATCCAACGTCAGAAAGAATTGTTTGAGCATTCTGTAGGTCAGTCCCCACACAAAATGTCCGCCCGTCAAACGGTAGCCGTTGAATATGGTCGGCTTGCCGGCCATCGGTTTGGTTTCCGTAGCGTGTAACTCGTTGCTCAACATGCGCGCCATAGGCGCCCAGACCACTTCGTCGACCTCGTAGTTGAGCGTGAAAGACGGGTCGCCTCGAACTTCGAACACGTGTGGTGCGATGAGCATGTCCAGTTCGCGTCCGCGGGCCATGGCGCGTTGGTGGTCGAGCGCCCCGAGATAGTCGTGTGCGCTCAAGTCCAGTCCGATCTCCTCTAAGGTTTCGCGCACAGCGGCCTGTTTGAGATCCTCGTCCTCCGGGTCTTCGTGACCGCCGGGAAAAGCCATGTGGCCCGACCAAGGATCGCCCGGCGTTTCGGAGCGTTTGATGAACAGGATCTCTAACCCGTCGTCGGCCTCGCGCAGGATAACGGCGACTGCGGCTTGGCGGGTGTTGGCGTTGGGTGGATAGATCTCGCCTTGGTACTGCTGTAGTCGCTGGCGAATGGTGGACAGATCAAACACGTTGTTCTTAGTCGCTCGCTTTTAGTTTCCGCGAAAACCGGTAATCATAAGGTCCCAACGTCGAGAAAGCGAAAGCGCACCATGTCGCGAGAAAGGTCTCTGGAAAGCGAAGGCAATCAGTGTTTTGTTTGTGGCCCCGGCAACCCGATCGGACTCAACGTACGTTTCTCGTTGGTGGACGACGTCTGTCAGGCAGAGTTCACTCCCGGCGAACAACACATGGGTTATCACAACGTAACGCACGGCGGCATAATCTTCAGCTTGTTAGATGATGTGATGGCCAATTGGCTGTGGCTGCAGGGCATCAAGTGTTTCACCGCCAAAGCCGACATTCGCTACAGAGGCGAACTGCCGATCGGCACGCCGGTTCGGTTGGAAGGACGGTGCGTAAAACGCAAGGGGCGGCTCGCGCAAATGCAGGGCAAGGTGATCCGTCAGGATACGGATGCGGTGGTGGCGGAGGCCACCGGCAGCTTCATGATTCCGCCAGACTAGAAGTGGGGTCAAAAATGAGACCGCTTCTAGGGAGCGCAGGGATGCGCGACCATTTTACGTACGGAAAACCGTGGAGCAAAAATGCCACGATGGCATTTTTGAGACCACTTGTAGTGGGGTAAGGCATGGCTTACGTAACGATTGTCGTGATGTTGGCGCTCGTCGAGTACCTGTACTTTGCCGTACAGGTCGGCGGAGCCCGGGGTCGCAGCGGCATCAAGGCCCCGGCGGTGACGGGGGATGAGTCCTTCGAGCGTTACTTTCGAGCGCACCAGAACACCCTAGAGCAACTCATCGTGTTCATACCGGCGATCTACGCGACAGCGTTCTACGCCAACGAGCTGTACGCCGTTGCAGCAGGCGTGTTGTTTTTGATCGGGCGCGCGATGTATTTTCGTGCTTATACCCAGGACGCGGAAAAACGCGGCCGCGGCATGATCGTCACGATGTTCGCGAACGTTGCCCTGGTCGCGGGTGGCCTAGTCGGCGGCTTCCTGCATATCGTCTAGGCAACGTTCAGGCGCGATTTTCCGACCATTCGGTCAATAACGTCCGGGCCTTGGCCCGGCGGTCTTCCTTCGAGCCCTGGGTCTTACCGGTCGGTGCCGCGAGTTCCACCACATAGCCGTTGGGGTCGCGAAAGTAAATCGAATGTACGAAACCATGGTCTGACACACCGCGTGTCTCGATACCTTCGGCCTTGCCTTTCTCGAACATCGTCTGCAGCGTCGACTGATCCACCGTGAGCGCAATGTGCAGATCGAAGTCGAGTTGTGCCTTGAACTCGAAAGGCTCGTCCGGTGCCTCGAAAAAAGCGATGCACGATCCGTCCTGCATCGCGAAGAACGTGTGGAGCACGCGCGCGTCCCTGCCGGTGGCGGTGGTTCCGATGGCTAACGCGTCTACGAGCGGTAAACCGAGAAAGTCTTCGTAGAACTGGCGCGTCTCCTCTGAGTCGCGACATCGATAGGCAGCGTGATTGAGTCCCATAATGTTAGTCATAAACCTCTCCGTTGGCGGCCTGGCCGCAGTTGTTTAGCCGTAGCGCTCGGTTTTAGCGGCGTACGCATAGTCGTCGATACCTATGGAGGCCCGTAGCTCGACCGTCGACTCGGCAGTGCTGGTATCGAGCGGTATGCCGGTGGCGTCGGCTACCCGGGTGATGCCGTTGAACGCGGCAGCCACCGTCAGTGCGTCCACCGCTGCCTGTTCGCCCATTGCCATGGCCGCATCGCGGCGTATGTCCCCGAGCGCCCCCCACTCGCCTGCGATGGCCGCCTCAACGAGTTTGCGGAGCCAATCGCCGTGCGGAACGCCCGTGTCACCGCTGTTCTGAGTCACCGCCGCTAGATCGTAGTCGGTGTGGTCTCGCTCGCCGCTCGCCCGGAGCAGCATGGCGTGCGAGGCAGTTCAGTAGAAACACTCGTTGAGCGCCGACACGCGAGCGGCGACGAATTCGGTTTGCGCTTGTGAGATGGCAAGCTTGATGTCGATGAGCGCGTAGTGCGGGCGAAAGGTCTGGAAGAACAGTTGTGCCGCGCTTGGAACCAGACCCATGGCTCGGCCGATGTAAGGCACGCTTGGCATGCGCGTCTCTTCGTTCATGACCTGCTCGGCGGCGAGCACGGGCAACCAGGCACCGTCGTCGACGGCATCGGTGTTGTAGTCACCGCTCGGCTCACCTTCGATGGGCGCTGGTAACGCCGGCAGTTCGAGGCCCAGACACCGGTGCAGCGTGTCGATGATCACCGAGGCGTTGACGACGCTGACCATCTCGACGTACGCCTGGTGGCTGATACCAGCCGCGATCACGCCGTCGAACCAGGACTTGGTGAGGCGTCCCGGATCGGTGCGCATGCGATGGATCGCGTCGATCATCACCGGCTCGAGGTTGGTGGCACATCGGTGGTTGCCGTTGCCGGCGTTCGGTGACAGAGCCGCCTTGCGCTCGACGCAAAGCGAACACTCCAGCGCCGCCCGCGCCTCGCTGACCATGCTGACACGTTCGGTGCCCCGCCAGAACGAGCCGGGTTCGGCGATGCACTGCCAGGTTGCGCTGTGGGCTTCGCGCAGATTTTCCCTTAGCCGAGTGTTGGGTGGGTACATGACGTGAGTGTATGCAGGCACAATACCGAGCGCAAATGCTGAGCGTCAGGGTGCAACTCATGCTCGAAATAGTGTGTCCTCCAGGTCGTGGCCACTCCATGTTGTCGGAACAGCCCAACGCCGTACTCGATGCGTTGATAGGCATCGTTCCTCAGCACGGCGACTGGTAGAGTAGTCCAAGACATTGCATTCGGTGTACCGACGTGATCGAGATACTCTTCGCCAGCGTACTGTTTCTTGTTACCCACCTTGGAATTAGCAGCACGCCGCTGCGCGGTAGTTTGGTTGGCGTGCTGACAGAGCGCGGGTTCTTGGGCGTTTATTCCTTGGTGGCGCTCGCGACGCTCGTCTACTTGATCATGGTGTACGGGGACGCTACACGCTACGACTACCTGTGGTCGCCGGACCCGAATCTCTACTGGGCGCCCAAGATCCTCATGGTCTTTGCACTGATCTTCCTGTTGGGCGGCTTCATGGTGAAAAACCCGACGACTGTCGGTCTAGAGGGGGCGCTAGACGATCCGGCGCAGCTAGCGGGGCTCACCAGGGGCATGAACCGTATTACTCGCCACCCGTTCCAGTGGGGCGTCGTGCTGTGGGCCGCCTCGCATATCGTCGCCAATGGTGATGTGGTCTCCATCGTGTTCTTCACGACGTTTCTCGTGCTGTCGTTGGCCGGCAGCTTCCTGATCGACCTAAAAAAGGCCCGGGTGCTGGGTGATCGTTGGGCGCCGTTTGCAGCGGCCACCTCGAACGTTCCCTTCGTTGCCATCATCTCCGGGCGCAACCAGCTGGTGTTCAAGGAATTGCTGGTACCCATCGGCGTCGCGCTCGCCGTCTACGTGGCGCTGTTCTGGACGCACGAGTGGATCTCCGGTGTCGGCGTCTATTGGTGAGGCCTCTGTTGCCGAGCGGATAGAACCTCGTCGATCGCAGTGCCAAGCTGATCTTGCGCACCCATGAAGAAATGATTGGCGCCTTGGATAAGGTGCGACTCGACGTCTTGCCAACGAGCCAGAGCATCGTTGTCGATGAATTCGTCGACGTCACCGGCAAACACGTCCACGGGGCACCCTGGCCCTCGGCCGTCAAATTCCATGAATCCCACCGGCGGCGCCACGAGCAGCACGCGTCGTGGCGCCTCGGTCAGGGGTAATGCCTTCCACACCACATTGGCGCCAAACGAGTAGCCACCCAACCAAAGGTCGCGCGCCTCGTATTCGGTCTTCAACCAGGCAATAGCGGCCAAGAGATCTTGCACCTCGCCGGAACCATTGTCGTAATCGCCGGCGCTCGCGCCCACGCCGCGGAAGTTGAATCGGAGGGTGGCCACGTCACACCGTTGACAGGCAGTTGCGAGTACGTCGAGCACGGTATCGAACATGTTGCCGCCGTATTGAGGGTGGGGGTGGCAGAGGACGGCGAAGTTTTCCGGGGCCTCTCCAGTAGCGTCGAGCATCGCCTCGAGGACACCGGTAGGACCTGGAATGTTGATGTTCATCAGGTGAGCATACTCAGTAGAAGATCGGACAGGCACTTGAAATTTTGGCTCAAATCCCTATGTTTGCGCATCCGAACCCGCGCGAAGAACCGCGCTTGGTGGGTTCGTTGGTCGAAATAATCCTCGATGGTGGGCTGCGATGATTGAAGTGAATCAGCTGACTCGTCGCTACGGTGATTTCGTAGCGGTCGAGGACGTGTCTTTTAGGATCGAACCTGGCGAGATTGTCGGTTTGCTGGGCCACAATGGCGCCGGCAAGACGACGATCATGAAGATGTTGACCGGTTATCTGGAGCCGAGCTCGGGAAGCGTGCTCTTCGATGGTCTCGAGGTCGAAAAAGACCCCGTGCGTGTGCAGCAGAACCTGGGCTACCTCCCGGAGAACCTGCCGTTGTATCCCGAACTCACCGTTATGGATTATCTGCAATACGCAGCGGAACTTCGTCAGATAGACGCCCGCCACGCCGTGGCGCGTGTCATTGACGCGACAGAACTACGGGACAAAGCCCTCGATCCGATCAGCACGCTGTCGAGGGGCTACCGGCAACGGGTCGGTGTGGCTCAGGCAATTCTGCATCGGCCACGCTTTCTCATCTTGGACGAACCCACCAGCGGCTTGGATCCGGGTCAGACGCAACATATGCGGCAATTGATTCACGATCTAGCGGTGTCGGCGACCGTCATTCTGTCGACGCACATCATGCAGGAAGTCGCCGCCATCTGTGATCGTGCCTTGATCTTGCGAAACGGACGGCTGGTCTTGGACGAACGCTTGCAGGATTTGCGAGCGACGCAACAACTGAATCTGCAAACCGGCCCAGCGGTCCTCGTCGGTGAGTTGATCGACAACGGTGTCGCGAGTCTGGGTGATGGACGTTGGCTCATCGACGTTGTCGGAGACGTCAAGGCCGAAGCCGACAACATTGCCAAGACCCTGATTGGCGCGAGTGCGCCGATCTATGAGCTGTCCCCGGCTCAGCGTGATCTGGAGACGATTTTCCGAGAGGTGAACGAGGAGGTCGCAAACGATGCGGATTGACGTTGTTAGGAGGATCGCGAGCAAAGAACGAATGTTGTTCTTCGCCTCTCCGGTCGGCTATCTGTTTCTAGCGGCGTTCTTGAGTGTCACGCTGTTCGTCTTCTTCTGGGTTGAGGCGTACTTCGCGCGAAACGTAGCGGACGTGCGTCCCATGTTCGAATGGATGCCGGTACTTCTCATCTTCTTGTCATCGGCACTCACCATGCGTATGTGGAGTGAGGAGCGACGGGTGGGCACCCTGGAATTTGTGCTCACCGTTCCGGCGAGCACCTGGGAGTTTGTAATCGGCAAGTTTCTGGCTTGCTGGGCGCTGTTGGCGATTGCGTTGTTGCTCACGCTGCCGTTACCGGCAAGTGTGGCGTTCATCGCCAACTTGGATTGGGGACCGGTGTGGGCCGGCTATGTCGCCGCGCTCTTGTTGGGAGGCGCCTACATTGCCATCGGCCTCTTCGTCAGTGCGCGCACCGACAGCCAAATCGTGAGCCTGATCGGCGCCAGTTTTGCCTGCGGACTATTTTATCTGGCGGGCAGCCCACTGCTCACCGATCTCGTGTCGGGTGGCATCGCCGACGTGTTGCGGGGTATCGGTTCCGGCTCCAGGTTCGAATCCATCACGCGCGGCGTGTTGGACGTACGAGACCTCTACTACTACGTCTCCCTGGGCGTCGTGTTTCTAACGCTGAATGTTTACGGGCTCGAGGTACAACGTTGGGCGCACGACGGAGACCGCGGTAGGCACCGCGCATGGATGTTGGGTACCGCGCTGTTGGTGGGCAACCTGTTAGTCGTCAACGTGTGGCTCAACTCGTTCGGTTTTTTGCGTGTCGACGTAACCGAAGGACGCATCTATTCGGTCTCGGAAGCGACGCGAAACTACCTGCGCCAGCTCAAAGAACCGCTCTTCATCCGCGGTTACTTCAGCAGTAAGACCCACCCGCTGCTGGCGCCGCTCGTGCCGCGGATGCGTGACCTGCTGAAGGAGTTCGAGGCGGCCGGTGGCAGCAATATCAAGGTGGAGGTCATCGATCCTGCGGAGTATCCAGAGCTCGAAGATGAAGCCAACACCAAATATGGCATTCGTCCCGTGCCGTTTCAGGTGGCGGATCGTTACCAGGCGAGCTTGGTCAACTCGTACTTCGACGTACTGTTGAGCTACGGAGATGAGTACGAGGTCTTGAGTTTCCGCGACCTGATCGAGGTCAAGGTGATTGGCGAATCGGACCTGGACGTGCAGCTCAAAAATCCCGAATACGACCTGACCCGCTCGATCAAAAAGATTCTGTACGGTTTTCAGGGTGGCAGCAGTGTGTTCGCCAACATTCAGGATTCCGTGCGGTTCACGGGATATCTGTCTAGCGATGAGCGTTTGCCGGAAGCGTTGGCGGAGTATCGCGCCGTTCTCGAAGGTGTGTTGGCAGAGCTCGCGGAAGAGAGCGACGGCAAGCTAACCGTAGAGATTGTCGACCCGGAAGCGGGAGACGGCAGTGTCGCGCAAGAGATTGCGGTCAACTACGGTTTTCAGCCGATGGCGGCGAGCCTGTTCGACACCAATTATTTCTATTTTTATTTGACGCTTGCCGATGACGCGACGGTGGTGCAGGTGCCGCTGCCGGAAGCGCTGTCGACGGAAGCTACGAAACGCGGTATCGAGGAAGGGTTGAAGCGATTTGCGAGCGGCTTGTTGCGCACCATCGCGTTGGTGACACCGCCCACACCACCGCCGTATATGGCTCAACAAGGCATCGCCGGCAATCAGTTCTCACAGCTTCGGAGTACGCTCGCCAACGATCTCGATGTGGAGACCACCGATCTTCAAGACGGTAGCGTGCCCGATAGTGCAGATCTTCTGATGATCGTCGATCCCAAAAATCTAGATGCAAAGCAAGTCTTCGCCATCGACCAGTTCTTGATGAAAGGGGGCACCGTGATCGTCGCGGCCGGCGCGTTTGATGCGACGTTCACGCAACAGTCGCTGACGGCGGCGCCGAGCAATACAGGGCTTACCGATTGGTTGCGTCATCACGGGCTGAATCTCGGCGAGAGCATGGTCATGGATCCGCAAAATGCGGCGTTTCCGGTGCCGGTCACCCGTCAGAGTGGCGGCTTCAGCTTCCAGGAACTGGTGATGTTGGACTATCCGTACTTCCCCGACATCCGCGTGCCGGGGCTCAACGAAGACTCGCCGATCACGGCGGGCCTGCCGCAGGTGACGCTGGCGTGGGCATCGCCGATTGAGCTAGACGAGGAGGCCAACGCCCAACGCGAGGTATTGGAGCTCCTCAAGACCTCCGAGAGTAGCTGGTTGTCTTCTGGTATCGACGTGATGCCGCGAGTCAACGAGATGGGTTTGAGCGGCTTTGAACCTGAGGGAGATCTCGGCAGCCGTTTGGTCGGGGTTGCGGTCATCGGGCGCTTTGATTCGTTTTTCAAGGGCCAAGAATCGCCGCTTTTACCAGGCCAAGAACCAGATCTGGAATCCGAAATCGAACCCGACGAGGATGAGGCTGACGAGGCCACGGATGACGAGGACACGTTGGGGGTGGTGAGTACCGTCATCGAAAGGTCACCGGAATCGGCGCGTTTGTTCCTGTTTAGCTCGAGTAGTTTTCTGGCGGACCAGACGTTGCGGATGGTCGGTTCATCGGACGGAACCCTCTATGCCAGCTCCGTGGAGTTGATGTTGAATGTGGTGGACTGGTCCTTGGAGGATCAAAGTCTGTTGGGCATCCGTTCGCGCGGCAACTTCAACCGCACGTTGCCGCCGCTGACCAACACCGAGCAATCGGTCGTCGAGTATCTGAACTACGGATTGGCATTCCTCGGCATCGGAGGGGTGTTCGTCCTCTATCGGCGTCGCACGGTTCGATTGCGAGGCGTCTATCGAAGTTGGATTGAAGGAGAAGCCGCGTGAACGATAAGCTCGGATTGTTAGGCGCCGTGTTGGTCGTGCAGCTCCTCGTGGTGGCAGCGCTCGTGATCGACGATGCGCTCGGCAGCGCTGCTACGGCGCCGTCGTTGCTGTCGTTTGATCCCGATGAGGTCGTCAAATTCAACGTTTCGACGCTCGAGGACAGCGTCCACTTGTACAAGGACGAACACGGCTGGCACCTCGACGACGATCTACCGGCCGACGATGCGAAAGTCGGTAAAGTGCTCGACAAGCTGGCCAACGTATCTGCACCCTGGCCAGTCGCAACCAGCAGCGACTCCGCCGAGCGATTCGAAGTTACCGAGACGAACTTCCAGCGGCGCTTGGTACTCGAGAGCACCGAAGCTACCCTTGCCGATCTGATGTTGGGGACGTCGCCGGGCTATCGACGTGTCCACGTTCGAGCGGAAGGCGAAGACGAGGTCTACAGCGTTGATTTCTCGAATTACGAAGTTCCGATCGATATCGATCAATGGCTCGACAAGACTTTGTTGCAAGCTTCCGGCACGATTTCTAGGTTAGCGCTCGAGGCGTCGTGGCAGCTTGCCAACGAGGATGAGGGCTGGCTGATCGACGGTATCGCGGCCGATCAAGAGACGGCGTCGGATCTCATAGATCGCTTTGCCGATTTGCGCGTGCTGGGGGTAGGTGAAGCCAGCGGCGAGCTCAAAGGCACGTTCATCGTGACCGATGCATCGGGCGAGCACCGGTTGCAGATGTTCCATGAGGCGGAGGAGGACGACTATTACGTCACATCCGATCGCGTCCCAGGTCGGTTCGAGATTGCAACCTATATCGCCGAACAAATGTTGGTCGAGTCGAGTGAGCTGTTGCCCGACGTGGCTGATGACGACGAGTCCGGTGCGGATGCCGACACGGATGGTTGAGTCGCACCCTCCCCGGTTCTAAGCTCCGGTGATGCATAAGTTGCTTCTGCCGCTGATGTTGCTGGCGGGCTGCGCAGGCGTCCCCGACAAAGGTTCGTGGGGCGGTCATTGGCCGCAGCTCGATCATGTCGGTCAAGCGGCCCTGAACGCGGCCAAAAACCCGAACACGTGGTTGCCGCTGGTCGGGGCGGCGGTGTTGAGTATCGACGACTATGATCAAGAGTTGTCCGAGAAACTGGCTGAGCAACGACCGTTGTTTGGATCCAATTCGAAGGTTGCGGCCAACACTCTGCGCAACGTCGTGGTATCGAGCTACTTGCTGACAGCGCTTGCGACGCCTAGCGCCAATTTCCAGGACAAATTGAGTGGCATGGCGGTGGGGATTGTGACGCTTGTCGGGCAAGATCGCGTGGTTGAAGGAATCAAGGATGTGATCGAGCGGGAACGCCCGAGTGGTGGAGATCGCAGTTTCCCATCCGGCCATGCGTCTCTCGCTTCTAGCGCTGCAACGCTAACTGAGCGCAACCTCGACTACATCGGCATGCCATCGTGGGCGCGTACCGCGGCGTCCGCTAGCGTGCGTGCGCTGGCGATCGGTACCGGTTGGGCGCGGGTGGAAGCTGGCAAGCATCACGTCGGCGATGTGTTGGCAGGTTATGCCCTCGGCCACTTTTTTGCCGCTTTCATGCACGAGGCCTTCATCGAAGATCGCTTACCGGGGGCAGAGCTCAGCTTCCACCCGGTCGAATCCGGTGGCGCGTTGCGACTGACCTTGCCGCTGCGCTAGCTGCCGGCTGCGGGTCATGCTTCGGTACAGCACACCATGTTGCGGCCGTTGTTCTTTGCACGATAGAGCGCTTGGTCCGCGTGTTTCAGAATGTGGTCGACCTGGCCGCTTGCCTGACGGATGGTGGCTACACCGATGCTGGCGGTAACCCAAATTTGATTGCCGTGATCGTCGAGATGGGGCTCATCGGCAATCGCCTGGCGTAGTCGTTGGGCAATTTTTACGGCTCCTGCCTGAGTGGTTTCCGGAAGTAGCAATGCGAACTCTTCGCCACCGAGACGGGCGGCTACATCGTTGACCCGTTTGATGGCTATGGATACGTCGGCGACACCTTGTAACACCCGATCGCCCACGTCATGACCGTAGCTGTCGTTGACCTTTTTGAAATGGTCGAGATCGAACAACAGCACCGAAAGGCTCGAGCCGTGACGTTGCACCCTTTCGGCTTCCTCTTTCAAGCGTTCGAAGAAAGTCCGGCGGGTGTACAGGCCGGTAAGCGCGTCGGTATGTGCGATACGTTCGAGCTCTCTTTTCATCTTGCCGAGCCGTCGCTCCTGCTCACGACGCGTAGTGATATCGCGAAACACGAGCACCACATCGGACTCGGGATTGTTGCGATCGAGGGCCGATGAAGTCACATCATAGGCACGATCGTACAGGGTCAATTCTTTCGATTGACTCGAAAGCAAAGCGGCCAAGGGCATCGTGCGGATGTACTCGGTGATCGAATGTTTGCTCAACTGTTCGCGGTCGACACGTAACATGTTCAAACCCGCAGGGTTGATGTCGATGACGCCGCCATCCGTGTTGACGACGATGACGCTATCCAACAGTTTTTCGACCACCCATTCTCTATGCACAGGTATATTGTCAAAAAGACCGTAGCGCAGCACGCCGCCGTCGAGTATCAACACCGCTACGGCAAAACCGATGGTGGTCATGTCGAACCAGGGTGGGTTCCAAGGCAGCAGGTGGAACAGGTTTGCGAGAGAGACGATGATGGGTGCGAAGATCACGGCCAAGAGCGGCTTGTACGTGTGGCTGAACTCCGAAATCGAAAATGCCAGGATCGCCGTTGCGCTGACCAGCAGAACGTAGGAATACACGGTGTGAACGTAGAACCACGGCCCCGGCACGGTATCCAGCCCGGCGTAGCCTCGTGCGAAGGTTAGATGAACGTCGGACCAGATGAGTTGGTGCCATTCGTTGGACATCACGAGGCAGATGGTGATGAATGGAACCACGCAGACGGTATTGAGCAACCAGCGTGGCGCCTTCAACTGCTTGCGGGTGTAGGTCATCGAGAAAATGAACCAACACACGGGTGTCATGACGATGCCAAAATAGGCCAGTTTGGCGGCAGCGATCTTGGCCTCGATTTCGGTGAACAGAGAACCGATGAACTGGGCACCCGACCAGAACATCACGGCGGCTAACAACATGAGTACGGCACTCACGCCGGGTACGTTGTATTTGTTCTGAATACGCACGTAGGCACCGACGCACACGAGCGCAGCGATGAGAGGCGGTATCGACCAGAACGTTAGTTGAAGCATTGCAGGTCGTCCGTTGACTGCAGTCGTTTCGGCATGAAGTTGCGGATACTCGAACTCGAGATAAAGGGTCTCCGAAAGTGGGTGCCGCCTCAACTCTGGCGGTTCAATTAGTGAACTGCGTCACACTCTGCCCTCTATAAGGAGCATCGAGCCACTCGGCTAGCTTCTTTACAGCACGCTAACGCGTAACAAGGAACCGATTGATTTTGCTAAGCTCAAAGGGCACAGAGTCGAGTTTGTGGGTTTAGCCCTCGGGCGATGAAAACCGGATTGACAACATTTTTGGATGATCTCACCGCGCGTCAGGCGAACTCGCGGATTGCGGCCTATTTCGATCTGGATCGGACCCTGATTGCCGGTTATTCCGTCACGGCGCTGGGGTGGGAGCGCGTCAAGAGCAGGTCCGTGCCGCTCAGACGTATTTTGTCGCAACTGAGCGTGTTTCTTGACTACGGACTGGGTCGCGTGCAGTACCAAGACCTCATGCAAGCGACGATGAGCGATCTCGCTGGAATAACCGAGAGCGAGTTCGTCGCGCTTGGCGAGCGCGCCTACCGCAACTGGCTGGCCGGTTCGATCTACCAAGAGGGGCGTAAATTGATAACCGCCCATCGCTCGCTGGATCATCAGGTCGTGATGGTGACGTCGGCGACCCGCGCCCAGGCGGCACCGATAGCGCGAAACCTAGGGATCGAGCATCTACTTTGCACGGAACTCGAAATCGATAACGGCCGTCTCACCGGCGGCTTTGATCCATGCCATGGAGAGAGCAAGCGACGTAGGACCGAAGCGTTTGCGATGGGCCTCGGATTACCCATCGAAGATGCCTATTTCTACTCCGATAGTCGCGAAGACCTGCCGTTGCTGGAAGTGGTTGGTCATCCGGTGGCCACCAACGCCAAGTCTGGGTTGGCAAAGGTGGCGTTGCAGCGAGCTTGGACAGAGTTGCAATTTTCCCTCCGCGGGGAAGTGCGGGCAGAGGCAGCTGCCTAGACAGGCCTCGCGACGCGACTTAGAGTGCGCGTCAATTGCAAGGAGCTGAAGGCTTGATTGATCTCTACACCTGGGCAACGCCCAACGGCCGCAAGATATCGATCGCCCTCGAAGAGTTCGAACTCGACTACGAAGTACATCCGGTAAACATCGGTGCTGGCGACCAGTTTGAGCCGGACTTCCTGAAAATCAGCCCGAACAACAAAATTCCTGCCATATTCGACCGAAAGACCGGGCGCGGCATGATGGAGTCGGGCGCGATCCTGCTGTACCTCGCGGAAACCGAGGACCGGTATTGGGGAGAAGATCGTTGGCAGACGATCGAGTGGTTGATGTTGCAGATGGGCGGGGTTGGACCGATGCTTGGTCAAGCACATCATTTTCTGCAGTTCAATAGCGGCAAGGCGCCTTACGCCGAGGCACGCTATGCCTCGGAAGCCAAGCGCTTGTACGGCGTACTCGACCGGCGACTGGCAGATCGCCAATACCTGTCCGATTCCTACTCCATCGCCGACATGGCGACATGGCCCTGGATCTCGCGATACGAGTGGCAAGCCATCGAGTGGTCTGACTATCCGAATCTCAAGCGTTGGTATCTGGCTGTCGCGGACCGTCCGGCGGTGCAACGGGGCTACGATGTGCCAACTCATGTCAATCCCATTCCGCGACCACGCTAGGTGTTCGGGCGTCGTTCAAGTGGTGGGGCTTTGGACGTGAAGTGTCTGCTGATGATTGGCCTGCTTGTTGCGTCCGCTCCGGTATCGGCGACGACCGCGACGTTTCGCTACGAAGCGTATCTGGGTCCGATACGCGCCGGTGAGGCGGTGATCGAGGTCGAGACCACTATGGAAGGTTACAAGGTCCGTGGGCGTGCCAAGTCTCAAGGTTTGCTGGAAGCCTATAGCAACTGGCGTGCCCGGTTTTCAGTGGCCGGTATCTTCGGTAAAAAACCCGAACCGCAACGTTACTATTTGTTCGAGAAAGACGATCGCAAGATGCGCGAGATTACCGTGCAAGACGGAATGCTGAAGTACATCAAGAACGGCAAAATGCGATCCCTGCGACCGGCGCTGCCCGGCGTTGATGTGTTGACAACCTTGTTTATCGATGCCGATTGTAAGGACACGGTGACGTTGCACACGGGCCGGCACGGCTACCACTTGCGTCGCTATGATGAATTTCCGGGGTTGTGCCGCTATCGAGTGACGGACGAAGACGGGGATGAGTTTGATGCAGAGATTCGTTTTGGCCAGCGCGAGGGATTCACCGTGCCCATTAGTATCGAAGTGAGAGGCGTGTTCGGTGGACGCATGCAACTCATCGATAGTCAGGCGCCGGTTTCCCCTATCGGAGAATTCGACTGAGCGAACTGCACCGGCAGATCGGCACCGGTATCGTCTGGGTTGCAGTTTTTGCGGTGATTGCGAGGCTTGCCAACGCGGCCAAAGAAATCGCCATCGCGTATCAATTTGGGACCGGTCCGCTGATCGATGCCTATGTATTGGTAGTTGCTTTCGTCACCTGGTTACCGGCGGTTTGGTTGAGTGGCTGTCAGACGGTGCTGGTGCCTCAGGTGGTGTCGCTGTCCGCTGCCGAGAGGCGTTTGTTTCTGAGCGAATTGTTCGGCTGGTTGATCGTGGTGGGCGCTGTGCTGAGCCTCGTACTTATCCTCGGCTTGCCGACACTCATGATGGGGCTCTTCGGCGATCATGCGGCCCGCAATGAACTCGAGCATTTGCTCGCGGTTTTGACGCCGATCACATTGTTCGGGGTCGTCACGAGTTTGTTCATCGCGTTGCTGATTGCCGCGCAGCGTCACGCCAACGCGTTGTTGGAAGGCGTACCCGCCGTGGTGATCTTGGTGAGCGTGCTGCTGTTGGGCTCGGCGCAAGCACTGAGCTATGGCACGCTTGCCGGGTTCGCGTTGCAACTCGGCGTAGCGGCTTGGCTGCTGCGCACATCCTGGTTTTCGCGGCCGAAGCTGAGCTTTGCATCCAGCGTTTGGCCGGAGTTCAAGCAAGGCATGAAAATCGTGTTGTTCGGTCAGCTGCTGCTCGCATTGGCATATCCGGTCGACCAGCTCATCGCCAACACGTTGGTTTCTGGCAGCGGTGCCCAATATGGCTATGCGTATCGACTGGTCGCCTTCATCATGGCGATCGGGTCGCTCGCCATCGGCCGCACCGTGTTGCCGGTGTTGAGCCAGATGGATCTCGGCGATGCGTGGCTGCTCATCGCGCGTTGGGGACGGCGGCTGTTCTCGAGTGCGATCTTCGTGGTAGCACTTGCCTGGGCGCTCGCGCCCTGGGGTGTGGCGTTGCTGTTCGAGCGCGGCGCCTTCACTCAGAGTGATACGCTCGCGGTCACGGAAGCGTTCCGGTGGGGTCTCGTACAAGTGCCTTTCATGTTGCTTGGCGTGTTGCTCACGCAGTACCTCGCAAGCGCCAAGGCATTTTGGACGATCAGTCTCGTCGGCGCCGGCGGCGCAGTCGTCAAGATCGTCGCGAGCCTGGTGTTGGGTAACACGCTCGGTTTGCCGGGGTTGATGCAAGCCTCTGCGGTAGCCTTCGGTGTTACTGCCTTGGCTGCCTACGTGGGCGCGCGCCGACTCGTCAGAGTGACTTAGTGTTGCGCCGTGGATAGACACGCCGAAACTATGCGAATTAATCGGACAGGACACTCGCCGTATCGATGCGTGTGCTAATCGCCATTCATAATCTGGGAACCGGCGGTGCCGAACGGGTCGCCTCGGCGCTTGCCACCCACTGGGCAGGCACGACGGGCGTTGAGGTCGCGCTTGTCACGCTCGATCAGTCGCCCGGGTTTTTTACGCTACCTGACGGCGTCGCCCGCTATGCCTTGGGGGTCACCGGCGAGAGCCACACGCTGCTGCAATCGTTTGTCCACAACCTCAGACGCGTGAGAGCGCTCAGACGGACGATCAAACGCTGCCAAGCCGAAACGATCGTGTCTTTCATGACGACGACCAACGTGCTGGCAGTGTTGGCGAGCCTTGGCATGGCGTGCCGAACCGTCCTATCGGAACGGACCTGGCCGCCGGCCATTCCGTTATCCAAGATCTGGTCCTGGTTGCGGCGCGTAACCTATGGTCGAGCAAGCCACCTCGTGGTCGCAACGCAGAGAACGGCGGACTGGGTGGCTACCGAGATTGGCGTGGCAGTAAGCGATGTGACGGTGATTGCCAATCCGGTCACCTGGCCCCTCCCGGCTGTGGAGCCTCGGCTCGCGCCGCCGGATGGCGCTTATGTTTTGGCGGTAGGACGTTTGGGGCCAGAGAAAGGCTTCGACAAGTTGCTCGACGCTTTTGCGCGCATTCGAGAGCGGCATCCGGCGTGGCGACTCGTAATCGTCGGTGATGGACCGTTGCGCACCGCGTTGCAAACCGCGAGCCGCGCCAACGATGTGCCGCTCGACCTGCCGGGTCGCGTGGGTAATCTTGCCGATTGGTATCGGGCCGCCGCAATGCTCGTATTGACGTCCGACTTCGAAGGCTTTCCTAACGTGTTGGTTGAAGCCATGAGCCATGGATGTCCGGTAGTCAGTTTCGATTGCGCGGTGGGTCCTCGAGAGATCATCAGAGATGGGATAGACGGTTTTCTCGTGGCGCCGGGGGATATAGCAGACTTGGCGGATAAGACTGCGCAGCTGATGTCGGATGAAAAACTACGGTTGCGCATGGGTCGGCGTGCCGAAGAGGTCCGGCAACGATTTCGCGCGTCGGACATCTATGCGCAGTGGTCTGTAGTGGCCGGTATAGCTAGTGACCGTTAGAACCCGATCGTTCTCGAGTCACAGCTAGCGCTTCGGAAAGCCGCCCACCCAGATTGGGCTGGACCAGGCCACCGCGTCGTCGGCTTGTTTGACGCGAACGTAGTAGTAGTCGCCCTGGCCAGTGCTTTCATCGGTGAATTCGAACGTCGTCTGCATCACGCCGTCCTTGACCACCCTCCTCAACGTCACCCGATCGGTATAGGCATCGACGGTTAGCGTTTGCATTGCCCGTCCGCGCTCGAGGTCGCGCACCGAGAAGGTGAGCTCGGCGGCGTCTGAGGTTTGCTTGGGCCGGAAAATCGGTGGCGCGCCACCGGTCTCGAGAGCGGGTTCCAGGGTGATCGTGAACGTAGCCGTGCGTTTGATGTCGGACAGTCGTAACTTGAGTGACGTAGTATCGCCGCGACTCTGCGTGCGGAAATGCACCGTGTTGGGGTCTTCGTCGTCTACCGCGAGGGACTGCACTGTGTGACTGTGAAAATCGGTGCCTTCTGCGGACTCTAAGGTGGCGTTGGCGATGCGCAGCGTGCCGCGCCAGGTACGCCAGCCGCGTGGATTGTCGCCAGCGTGGATGGGTTTGGAGTCCGATGCGAAGCTCAACACAAAAGTGTCTTCCTTGTTGAGCTTGTCGGCGGTGTCCGCCAAGTAGTCCTGTTGCCAGATCTCTGCATCGTTCTTGATCAACGTGATGGTGTCGATGGGTGCCGTGCCGATGACTTGCCCGGTGATGTGTCGAATCTCGGCGAAGGGCGCTCTCTGGCCCATCTCGTGGCCATTGAGCGCCACGTCCAAGATCATCCGCTCACCGGTTGTCGCATACGATCGAAGATCTTTCATGGCATCAAAGATGGCATCAATGGTTTTCTCCTGAGCGCGAATCGCCCCGAGGCCGCCTCGTTGCGACAAGGAACCCCCCAGGGGTGCCGTATAGCCCGGTTGGCTCAAGTGGTTGTCCGACGCGGCGGTGAATCCGACTTGATGGCCGTGGTTTAGGTACATGCGTGCGAACCACTCGAAAGTTCCGTGCTGCGACATGACTTCGACCAGAGGTTCCAGCTCTGGGTCGTTGAGTCGATAGTCACCGGCTTGGTGCGCATGCGGTATCACCACCACGTCCTTAGGCTCGGCTTCGTTGCGCAACCCTTGGTAGAGTTTCGAGAGCGTCGGTGCAAAGTGCGAGGTGACGCGTCGACGGTTGTCGGGCGTGCGGTACAAAACGTTGTGGTGGCCGCCGTTGATGTTGTTGACGGTCCACTCGTAGCTTAGAAAAGCGATGAACTGGCCGTCTTCGGTGTAGTCCTTTACGTGTTTGCGTAACACTTCCCACTCGGCATCGTCGGTCCAGATGTCGTGCTCTGAGTGTGCGACCCAGTCGAGGCGTGCGTCGTCCCGCGCCCAGTTCATGAACCGTGTTGGTGTGCCTATACCCTCGGCAAATCCTGAGTGAGCGTGCGAGTCGCCCCAATAGATGCGCCGCGTCGGATTTTCTTCGGCGACAACGGGGTTGCTTGTACCGACGATCGTGCCGTCACGGCTGCTGATCTCGAAACGGTACACGCCCGGTTCCGGGAGACGGACGTCTTTGAGCAGCGTGATGGCGCTGCTGTCCGCCGGGATATCGGCAATGCGCCTGCCGTTCAACAGGACTCGCCAGGGCGGTAGCGGGCCGGTCGCGCGATTGAAGAACCTGTCTTCGGCGCGCACCGACAAGGTGAACGTTTCGTCAGTCGCGACGATCGATGGTGCAAAACCTTTCACTCGGGCGACCTCGGTGCCGACTACAACGATCGGTTGGATAGGCAACGTGTAAAAGTATCCTTGCGCCTCGAACGCGAGGTAGATCGGAAACGGCATGCGATCACTGGAGAAATCGGCCATGAGTAACCCACGGCTACCTTGGCTGGTGTCGCCATAGGTAACCGTCACGACGTCGCCTTCTTGGAGCCTGCCGGACGCAACGCGAAACACCAGGGTTGGTGCCGAGTTGCGAAAGCCCCCATGCATGCCGGGCATCGGGAAACTATCGGTGGCGAAGCTGACATTCGAGTTGGTGCTCTCAATCGAGATGTAGTTGTCGGCTTGCGGGTCCGCCGTTTGCCAGCGCCCGTAGTTGGGCATGAAGTGCCGCGCAATGAGAAACCCGCCGCCGGTTTGGATCGGTTTGTCACCGACGGTAAAGCGCTGCTCGAAAGTCACGTGGCTGCGGGCCGTGAAGGGGCCGAGATCTGCTTCGAGACGTCCTAACGCGCCGGGTTGATCGTCCAACAATGCGAGCTCGTTGATATAGCCGTCGAGAATGCCGTGCACCCGGGTTGGGGGATTGGCCGTGCGCAAGGCCGCCGCGATGGCTTGTGTGAGGTTGACCGGCAGCTCTCCACCGCTGATAGCGTAGGCATTGGCCCACTCCCACAGCAAGCTAGCCCGCGCCGTGCGATTGCCGGGGTCGGTGGCATGCAGGTTAACGTCTGCCTTGAGCTTCTCGACCCTGGCCCGTTGTTCGGGGCTCAAATAATCGTGTAGCTCGCCGGCCGAGACGACCGAACCGGCGAGTAACAACAGGCAGACAATGCCCCCTACCTTCATGAATTCCCCTGAAACTGGCGCGAACGAAGCCTGGATTGTAGCGGCATCCGGAGTTGGGGTGGAGGATCGGGGGGTTATCCGCTATAAAGGGTAGATTGGTCCAGGCTGGGAGAAATCCGATGAGCGAAAGCGTAGATTTAGCGACTGCTGAGATCGAATTGGATCTCGGCTGGCTCGCTCAGCAGGGGCAATGGGGTACCAAGGCCCAGATTGGCAAGGAAGGACTGACGCTCAAAGACATTCAAATTGGCGACTACGGGGAGA
This sequence comes from Gammaproteobacteria bacterium, assembly GCA_027297435.1. Taxonomy (GTDB): domain Bacteria; phylum Pseudomonadota; class Gammaproteobacteria; order Pseudomonadales; family Azotimanducaceae; genus Azophilus. Next base: position 39,676 of record JAPUIA010000245.1, read on the forward strand.
CCCCGGATTTCAGTGACAACATGACCGGGCGGCCCCGCGGCGCTGGTGCACGCAAAGATTCCTATCGAATCGGCAATTACTCGGTGCGTACCAAAAACGAGATTTGGCTCGACAACGCTTCGTTTCTCTACGAGGAAGCCTTGCAACGTCAGTGGAGCTCGGCGACGGATGTGCCTTGGCACACCATCGAGCCGTTGCCGGATGACATCGAAGAGGCCGAGTGCGAATTGGCGACGTTCTTTACCGAAGTAGAATTTGTTGCTGGAGACGTGCCAGCCCGTTGGATCTCCGAAACGACGCCCGACTACTTCGAACCGCGCAACGTGCTGCTCGCCCAGGTGATGGACGAGGCGCGGCATATGGACGTATTCCGTAAGCGCGCGTTGGCCAACGGTGGCGGGCTGATGCAGGCAACCGGCGGCACGGCGGGCGTCGTCGGCAGCATCGATTTGGCGCGTGATTTCACGGAAATGTCCTCACGGCTGCACATTTCCGGCGAAGGCGCCGTGCTCACTATGTTTCGCATGGGCGAGTTGATGGCGTACAACGACGCCGAGAAAGCCATGTATCGACTGTGCGCCCAAGATGAGGCGCGACACGTCGCGTTCGGCGTCATGCACATGCGTTACATGTCCGAAGCAGCGACCGAGAGGCGCGAAGAGATCGAATGTTACTTCGACGAAGCGGAACGGCAGATCTTGGCGGGCTCGCAAAATCCAGCCGGTACCCAGACCGCGAGTTCCGAAGCGCTGTGTATTCTGTTGGGCGGTGGTAAGG
>JAPUIA010000246.1 GCA_027297435.1 Gammaproteobacteria bacterium
CGGTTTTGTCAGTAGCGATGATCCTTTTCAGGCTGTAGTGGGGAATCTGGGGCCGGATACCCTGCCAGATATTGTGGTAGCGAATGCGTTAAGCGGTGTTTACGTGCTGTATCAAGATCCCGCCGAACCCGGGGCCTTCGATCCCGGAATCAAGATAGGCGAACTACCGAAGTTAATAAAGCCGATCCCGTAGAAGATGATACCGCGCATCGCATTGGGTGTCGGCTTTGGGCACATAGCGGAAATAGCGTTGTGCACTGCACGAGTCCGCTAACCGGGCATTGCAGGCATCGGGTAGCAAGCATTCGAAGCCATTCCTGCGTTTAGTCGAACGACCGCTTTGGGTCGTAAGCGGACGTTCAGTACCAAATTCTCAACGTCCGCTTTCGGCCATAAGCGGACGTTGTTAGATCCCTGTAAACTCCTTTCTCACGTACTCGGGGGAGGTGCGTGGACAAGCCATTTCCCGCCTATCAAGGTGATGAGCCATATGTCTTCGTGTGCTACGCACATGATGATGAAGATGTCGTATACCCGGAAATGGCTTGGCTCCATGAGCAAGGCATCAGGCTCTGGTACGACGAGGGTACTTCCGGCGGAAAGATCTGGCGCGAGGAGATCGGCGATGCGATCAAAGATGCATCAAAGGTTCTGTACTACATATCCGAATCGTCATGTTGCACCGCTCAGCGAACAGTCGGCTGACGACCCGCTCTCGGCAGGGCCCGCTTTTGAGAACATCGACACGCTAGCCCCTGATCATGCTTCGTCACTCGATGAAAATGGTTGCCGGTTCTTCGAGGTAGGCCTTCACTCGCTGGATCAATGACGCAGCATCGAAGCCATCGACGAAGCGGTGATCGAACGAGGACGATAGATTCATCATCAGTCGCACGACCACCTCGCCAGCCTCGGCCACCGGACGTTCGATCGCCTTGTTTACGCCGATGATGGCGACCTCCGGTGCGTTGATCACTGGCGTGGACGCGATGCCGCCCAGGCGTCCGAGACTGGTGAGCGTGATGGTGGACCCGGTAAGCTCCTGACGAGTCGCGGTGTTGTCCCTGGCCGCCGCCGAGACCCTGGTGATTTCCCCCGCGAGCCGCCAGAGAGACAAGGTGTCGGCATTGTGCACCACGGGAACCTTGAGCCCGTCCGGAGTCTGGGTGGCTATGCCGAGATGCACGCGTTTGAAGCGCTTGAGCATCCCCGTCTCACTATCGAAATGCGCGTTGCATTGCGGATACTCTGTGAGCGCACGAACGAGCGCCATACCGATGAAAGGCAAGTAGGTGAGCGAGGGTGCGCTCTCACGGTCCGTGTTCAGTCGAGTGCGCAGCGATTCCAGCCGAGTGATGTCCACCTCCTCGACATAGGCAAAGTGGGGGATCTCCCGCTTCGACGCCTGCATGTGATTGGCAATGACGCGACGCACACCGATGACCTTGAACTCTTCGATCTCGCCAACGCCGACCGGTGCCGCGCTGGGCGGTGTCTGCGCTGTCTGCCCGGAAAGCACCGCTTCCAGGTCCTGGCGCAGAATTCGACCTCCGGGGCCGGTACCGGTGATCTGGCTGAGTTCGATGCCCGCTTCCTTCGCTCGGCGGCGCACCGCCGGTGACGTCCGAACCCGGTCCGCGATACCTTCCCGTCGGGGCACCGCAGACTCCGACGCTATTTCCGGTGTTGGCGTTGCTCCGCTCGTTGCAACGGGTTCGTCGGGTGGTGTGGTCGCCACCTGTTCGGCCTGCACGGCGGGCTCCGGCACGGGGGCAGGCTGCGGCTGATCACCGGCAACCTCGAAAGCGATCAGCTCGCTGCCGACGGGTACCAGATCACCCGGCTCGCCGGTGGTACGAAGCACGCTGCCGGTCACAGGTGAAGGCATTTCGACGTTGGCCTTATCGGTCATGACGTCGGCGATGATGTCACCTTCGTTGACCCGATCGCCCGGTTCGACATGCCACTCCACGATCTCGGCCTCGACCGTACCCTCGCCGAGATCCGGCAGCTTGAAGACGTATTCGCTCATCCCGCCTCCATGACCCGCTCGAGCCCAGCGGCAACCCGCTTCTGACCAGGGAAGTACTCCCACTCGAATGCGTGTGGGTACGGGGTATCCCAGCCGGTGACCCGCTCTATGGGCCCTTCCAGGCTGTAGAAGCACTCTTCCTGCACAGTGGCCACCAGCTCCGCGCCGAAGCCGCTGAAACGAGTGGCTTCATGAGCGATCAGGCAACGGCCCGTCTTCTCGACCGACGTCCGAAGCGTCTCCACGTCGAGCGGCACCATCGTGCGGATATCGATGATTTCGGCGTCCACTTCGGCAAGGCGAGCTGCGGCTTTGCAAACGTGGACCATCGTGCCGTAACACAGCACGGTAACTTCGGCACCCTCGACCACCACCTCTGCCCGCCCGATGGGTAGCGTGTAGTAGTCCTCCGGCACCTCCCCCTTGTCATGCGCGGTCCACGGCACCGCTGGCTTGTCGGGATCGCCATCGAAGGGGCCATTGTAGATTCGCTTCGGCTCGAAGAAGATCACCGGGTCGTCATCCTCGATCGCGCTGATGAGCAGGCCCTTGGCGTCGTACGGGTTCGACGGCATGATCACCTTGAGCCCGCAGACATGGGTGAACACCCCTTCCGGACTCTGAGAGTGAGTCTGACCACCTCGAATGCCGCCCCCGCACGGCGTGCGGATGGTCAACGGTGCGAAGAAGTCACCCGCGGTCCGGTAGCGCAGGCGGGCGAGTTCTGAAATGATCTGGTCGCAGCCGGGATAGATGTAGTCGGCAAATTGGATCTCGACCACTGGACGCAGGCCGTTGACCCCCATGCCGATGGCACTGCCGACGATGCCGCCCTCCGCAATCGGGGCATCGATTACACGATGCTCGCCGTACGTCCGTTGCAGCCCATCCGTTGCGCGGAACACTCCGCCAAAGAAGCCGATGTCCTGGCCGAGGAGGACGACGTTGGGATCCCTGCCGAGCATAACGTCCATAGCGGAATTCAACGCCTGGATCATGTTCATCCGTGCCATATCAATCCTCCATCTCTCTGAGCTGCTCGCGCTGTCGGATCAGATGGGGTGGGATGTCCTTGAAGACGTCCTCGAACAGCTCGTTCTTGTCGAGCCAGGGACCTTCCGTCATCGTGCCGTACGATATCGCGTCCTCCCAGGCATCGTCGACGAGACGGCTCAAGGTCTCGACCAGCTCAACGTGCTGTTTCTCCGACCACGCACCTTCCCTAATCATGTGCGCCTTCATACGTTCCACCGGGTCCCCCAGCGGCCACGCAAGCGCCTCGTCTTTCGACCGGTAGCGAGAAGGATCGTCGCTGGTCGAATGCGCATCGGCGCGGTGTGTCACGTGCTCGATGAGCGTTGGGCCCACCCGTCGGCGGGCGCGTTCCGACGCCCAGCGGGTCACGGCCACGACCGCGAGAAAGTCGTTGCCGTCGACCCGGATTCCCGGAATACCGTAACCGGGTCCCCGCGCGGAGAACGGTCGCCGCTCGCCACCGGCGAATCCCTGGAATGTGGAGATGGCCCACTGATTGTTGACGATGTTGAGGACGACGGGCGCCAGGTAGACGGACGCGAACGTCATCGCGTAATGGAAATCCGCCTCGGCGCTCGAGCCCTCGCCGATCCACGCCGCAGCGATGTTGTCCTCGCCCTTGATGGCGGCCGCCATGGCCCAACCGACCGCCTGGGGAAACTGTGTAGCGACATTGCCGGAAATCGAGAAGATGTTGCCCCGAGCCCAGTGGTACATCACCGGCATCTGGCGGCCCTTGCACATGTCCTTCGAATTCGACAGGAGCTGACACATCATATCCACCGGATTGCGCCCCCGGGCAATCTGCAGGCCTTGATTCCGGTAGGAGGGAAACAGCATGTCACCGGGATCGAGCGCCATCGCCCCCGCCACCGAAACCGCCTCCTCGCCCAGGCTCTTCATATAAAAGGAGATCTTGCCCTGCCGCTGCTTACGCTGCATCCGCTCATCGAATAGCCGGGTCAGTACCATGTGCTGCAGCCCAACCTGCAGGTCGTGAGCATCCAGATGCGGATCCCAGGGACCCACCGCGGCGTCGTTCTCGTCGAGCACACGAACCATCTCGAACGCAAGGCTCCGTTCGATGTCCCGCAGCCGGGTCATCACGTCGGGTCGCGGCACGGCCCCGGCGGGAGAGATCTCGACGTAGCTGAAATCCGGCTTGTCGCCCGGCCGGGCCGGCGGGTGCGGGATGTGCAGGCGTGGGGTACGAGGCATGCGAATCTCCTTATCGAACCGCGTGTGGACAGCGTCCCGTATGGGTCAGCCGTCGAATATCAAATCGCACACCATCGCCAAGTACAAGGCAACGGTCGAACGCTTATGCGCCCGCTCCCCTGGTCGATGATCGCTGACTGGAACGGCTCTGCCGCTATGTCACCCACCCCGAGCAATAGCCGGGAGATGGCGGCGGTTCTGATCGTCCGTGCCATATTCCAGCAGCGTTGGACCGATCATTGTCACCCCCATACGCCCGAGAGGCGGACGTGCTCGAATGCGTTGCAGCTCCTCGAGGAGAACGATGAATTCATCTTTCGCTAGACCGGCGCCGCCATATTCCTCAGGCCAGGTCGGTACGGTCCAGCCTTTTCCAACCGTTGTCCTTGCGGAAATTGGCGATGGTCTTGAAGTCCGGCGCCAACCGACCCGTTAACCACATCAGCTCGACATTGCGTTGACACTCACGTTCCAAACGACGGCTCGAATGGACCCGATTGAGATACCCGTACACGTATATCTTTAACATTATTGATGGGTGATAAGCAGGACGGCCGGTCGCTTGCGGCACAACGCCGGTAAAACCAAGCCGCCCCAAATCAATACCGTCAATGAATGCTTCAACAACTCGAACGGGATTATCTTCGCTGACGTAATCATCAAGACATTCGGGTA
>JAPUIA010000247.1 GCA_027297435.1 Gammaproteobacteria bacterium
GCGGAGCATGACAATTGCCCGACATTAACGGAATTGCCCACATCCAACTCACCGTCACCAACATGGCCCGGTCAATTCCGTTCTACAAACGGCTCCTCACCGGGATGGGATTGACGCTTGTCCTCGATAACCCGCTTGGCATTTATGCGGTTGGCGGCCGAACGGGCGTTTGCATTTCGCCAAGCGAAGCGCCCTACGACAACGAACGCTTCAAACAGCGCCATCCCGGACTTCATCACGTCTGTTTTCGCGCACGCAGCCGCGAAGATGTGGAAGAAATTCATGAGATTGCCAAGGAGATCGGCGCAACGATTATTCACCCACCGCAGGAAGACGGTTTTGCGCCAGGTTACTACTCTGTACTCTTCGAAGATCCGGATGGGATTCGAATCGAAGCGAATCACGTCCCCGGCGAGGGCTTGCTAGCTCCTGGCCTTGGCCAGGTTGGCGACGCCGATACGACGTGGGACTAAATCTCGAACCCTTTCAGACTGGTTGAACCATGTTCAGGACCCTGAAAAAGACGTTTGTTGCACTTGCTTTTTTGAGTTGTTCTATGACCGATACGTACGCGGGTGAACGACGATCCACGACGCTTGCCGGTCGTTCGACCGTTTATGCACCTAATGGTGTCATTGCCACGAGCCAGCCATTGGCCAGTGCGGCCGGGCTCGCCATTTTGCAACAAGGCGGGAATGCGATCGATGCGGCGGTCACGGCGGCGGCCGTACTCAATTTGGTTGAGCCGCACATGACAGGGGTCGGCGGGGACCTGTTTGCCATCTTGTGGTCGGAAAAAGAACGGAAACTCATTGGGCTGAACGCAAGCGGACGCGCAGGAAGCCTCATGACGCGCGAGGAAATGTTGCGACGCGGCCACGAAAGTGTCCCGATATTGGGTGCTGAGTCAATTACCGTTCCCGGAGCGCTCTCGGGATGGGCAGCACTGCTCGAGCGTTACGGAACGATCAACCTTGCCACGGCACTGAAGCCTGCCATTCGGCTGGCCGGAGACGGCTTTCCCGTGTCACCCATCATCGCTGGACAGTGGGCCGCAGAGGTCGAGACGCTCAAACGTGATGAAGGGGCCAGTGACACATATCTCGTAGATGGCGCGCGATCCCCCCGAGAAGGCGAATGGTTTCGCAATCCCGACCTGGCTCAGACGATGCAGCTCATTGCCGATCACGGTCCTGAAGTCCTATACGGTGGAAAACTAGGCGAGCGCATCGTCAATCGTGTTCGCGCACTCGGTGGCTTTCTGACGCTTGACGACTTCAGAAACCACCGGACCAACTGGATAGAGCCCATGTCCGTGCCGTTTCGCGGATATCGCTTATGGGAATTACCGCCCAATGGACAAGGTGTTGCGGCACTTGAAATGTTACGCATTGTTGAGCCGTACGACTTTAGGGCCATGGGTCACAATTCAGCGTCGTATCTACATCACCTGATTGAAGCCAAGAAAATTGCGTTCGCCGACCTGGCTCGGTATGTCGGTGATCCGGACCATATGCAGATCTCATCACAGGATCTTGTCTCCAACACATTTATCAATTCGCGCAGGATGAAGCTGGATCCCGCCCATGCCAGCGAGCATCAGGATCCAGGCGAAATCGTAACGGGAAGCGAAACTGTTTATTTATCCGCAGCCGATAAACATGGCAACATGATTTCGTTCATCAACAGTGTCTACTGGTATTTTGGATCAGGCGTCGTCGTACCCGGTACTGGCTTTGCCCTGCAGAACCGGGGTAGCGGTTTTACGCTCAAGGAAGGTCGAGCCAACACGCTGGAGCCTGGGAAACGACCGTTCCACACGATTATTCCCGCATTTGTGACGCGGACGAACGCGGACGGCCTGGAGGAGCCGTGGCTGAGCTTCGGTGTCATGGGAGGATCGATGCAGCCGCAGGGCCATGTGCAATTACTGCTGAACCTGTTGGTGTTTGGGATGGATCTTCAGGAGGCAATCGACGCGCCCAGATTCCGGCACCTCAACGGGGCTAATGTAGCTCTTGAGACGCCTATTACGGACGAAGTGCGTGCCGCGCTCAAGGTGATGGGCCACAGTATTGCCGATGAGCGTGTCGTAGACTTTGGCGGTGCTCAGGCGGTGATGAAACTCGCCCGGGGTTGGGCTGCAGGTTCAGACCCACGAAAGGACGGTATGGCGGCAGCTCACTAGTGACACGATACGGTCTCAGCGCAGACCTCACTCTTGGCTTCACCACGCCAACTGACGTTCGACGAACCTCTGAATAATGGTTTCAAAATCAGGACTCGGCTCCAGCAGGCCATCCTCCTCGACGAACGGGAGCATGTTGGGAATGTAACGCCCGTCGAAAACATCCATGGAAATCGTGGTTTGTGAATGCCCATATTCACCGAACACAAACTCGGCAACGCCACCGATGTAGACCTCGCGCAAGCCGGCCTCGATGACTCGCTGCCACGTTGCATCGTCTTGTACTTCACGCTGGAATGCCTCGTAGTCGTGGTTCGACAGCGGGACTCGAAGTCGAAGTTCACCCTCGTCGACCCGAACCCATTGATGACTAGTGTAAGCAGCGCTGCGGATCACGTCCGCCGATCGCGATGACGCAAGTAGTACATCTTCCGATCGAAGCTCACCATGAATCAACGCGACATTAACCATCTGGTTGACGGCCGAAACAAGCTCCGACACGCGGCTGAAAGTCACCTGTTGATATCCGGAAAGTTTACCCTCGCTGTTGAGATAGAACGCGCCGTTGTCTACGCGTACGTTATGGAGCATCAGTTTGATCAGTCGCCGGTATGCAACCTTGTACGCAGCCGGTTTGGCATCTCTGTCACGATCGATATGTTCGAGTTCCCGTACCCAATCGTCCCGGTCATACTCCAGTATCCAGTTAGTAAAAAAGAATGTCCGCGGCCGTAACAATACGGATCGAAGCTCGCTGAAGTCGCCCGTGCTCTTGCCATGGATCCCTTCATAAATCATCAGCATTCGCAGTTCATCGCGCTCGACGTCATGACGATACACGATGGTCTGACGTTCGAACTCGACGCAGCCCATCAATGCCACCACAGCGATGGCCCAAAACCCGATTAGTTTCCTCATCTGTACAGCCTTCTTACCGCTCCATAGTGAAGACGGTCTTGGCACACCAAAGCGAACGTCAGAAGCCATATTTCTTCGTCGCAATCGATAAAATGGGCAAATACGGTCGGCTGAGAACACCTGTTATGCTACGGCCGCCTATGGATTCCACCGACACCACAACCCTCCTACAGGCAGCCCGGGCGGGTTCGCGCGAAGCGCTGGAGGAACTGTTCAAGCGATGCGGGCCGCGCCTGCTGGCTTTGATCCGGTTGCGGCTCGGGCCGGATCTGCGTGCGCGCCTCGAGTCGCGCGACGTGCTCGCCGAATGCCTGCTCACCGCGTTCCAGAAGTTCGATCAGCTCAGGCAATCCGATGGCGCTTCGTTTAATGCGTGGCTCGCGCGTATCGCAGAAAACGAGATCAACGATCTAGCCGAGCACCACCATCGCCAGCGCCGAGATGTTCGACGTGAAGAGTTTCTGGAAGACGAACACCTCGTCGGAGAAGTGCGTTCACTGACTAGTCGCGTTGCCGTGGACGAACAGTTACGGTTGATCGAGTGCGCACTCGAGACGCTCGAAGCGGAGCATCGTGAGGTCATCTTGTTGCGCAAGATGTATGAATTGAGCTTTCCGGAAATCGGTGAACGGATGGGACGCAGTCCCGACGCCTGTCGCATGCTGCTGGCACGTGCGATGACCGAGCTGACGTTGGCGATGGATGGTTCGGCGTGAACAGAGAAACGTTAGTCGCAACGCTCTTGAATCGTTACGTCGAGCAACATCTGCTCGATGCAGGCAATCCTGATATCGAGTTGTTATGCAAGGAACATCCGGAACTGATTGAACCGCTGCGTGACCACGTTCGTCGTTACCTCGAGCTCAACACCACTCTGACAGCGTCGACCACCGCACCAGTTAGCGCGCCTGAACTCCAACATGCGGATCCACTCCCTGAGTTCGAAGGGTTTCGCACGGTAGAACGAGTAAGCGTGGGAGGTGTCGGCGAAATCTACAAATTGGAAGACCTGCAACTTGGACGCGTTGTAGCGGCCAAGGTCATTCGGCACGACAATCCTCTCAAAGCATCGATGGAGGACTTCCTGCGCGAAGCTCGCTCATTGGCACTGTTTGAAGACCCACGCATCGTGCAAATCTTCGAGTTTCGCGCCGATGCCAACCCCCCGGTGCTGTTGATGGAATATGTCGACGGGTTCACGCTGGATAAAATCGGTCCGTCCTTGGAATACGTTCAGCGCGCACGAGTTATGATCGAGGTGGCCCGGGCAATCCATCGTGCCCATGACCTCGGCATCCAGCATCGCGACCTGAAACCTGAAAATATCCTCGTCGACGCACGGCTGGAACCCAAGATCCTCGATTTTGGCCTGAGCCGTGGGGAGCCCGATCGCGGACATGGCATTGGTACGCTCGCCTACATGGCACCGGAACAGCTCGACCCGAATTTGCCTATCGACGAACGGACCGATATTTATGCGCTGGGCGTAATCCTCTACGAACTTTTATGCAACGCGCTCCCCGTCGATCATGGTGAACTTTCTTCGCTTGGTAAAACAACGCCTGAGTCGCCCCGGCTCCCGGTTGAGTTTGTACCCGACGTACCTGAGCCATTACAGGCGATTGCGCTGAAGGCCATGGAACACGATCCGATCGATCGTTATGCGACAGCGCGCGAAATGGCGATGGACTTACATCGTTATGTTGAAGGTAGGCCTGTCCTGGCTCGGCCGACGTTGTACCGATCGGTGCTTAAGCAGCGGGCACAGCCCCATATCGAGGACATCCAGGAGTGGTTACGAACCAATCTCATCTACCCACACGAAGCGCAACGGCTCGAAGCGAGTTATGCCCGTCTCGAGGCGCGTGAAGACGACTGGATTGTTGGCGGACGGGCGTTGTCTTTTTCTCAGATTACGCTGTATCTCGGAGCATTTCTGATCGCACTGGGCGGGCTCTTCTATTTTCATGCCTATTTCCAGGCAGACAACCGGGGCGTCTGGGGTGCTTTCGCAATACTCGCGTTACCGTTCGCGGGGCTGAGTATCATCGGCCGGGTCATGTACCGGCAAGGACGAGAAACTGTGGCGATCGGATTTTACCTCGCCGCCACGCTGCTTTTACCGATCTTCCTGCTCATCGCATTCGACGCCATCGGATTAATGCCAGTGCAACCCGAAAATACGAACGAACTCTTCGGCACGGGTTATACCTCGAACCGGCAACTTCAGATCGCCAGTCTGGTCGCCTGTCTCTGGGCCGCATCCCTCGTTGTGAGTACGCGGACGATGACCCTGAGCAGCTGTTTTACGGTTCTGCTGTTCGTACTGGAAATCTCGATTTTGGCAGACTTCGGTTTGACCGACTGGATTGAAGAAGGCAACTGGCATGTGCTGGCAATCTACCTCGTGCCATTGCTGGCGTTATTGATCCTACTGGGTGTGATTGGCGAACGGACGGGCCGCGATACCGCCGCGCGACCTCAGTATTACGCCGCCGTGGGGCTCTGGGTGCTGGTTCTCGAACTTCTGGCCCAGAACGGCAAAGCTTTCGAGTACCTCGGGCTGACGATGGATACAATCCAGGGCGCCGACGTCAGTGATCCGCTGTTGCTCGATTCGTTGACGGCCATGATCGTAAACGGCTTGATTTTGTATTTCACCGCGTCGGTCCTAGAAAAGAGAGGTACACCTTTACTCGCGAAAACCGCAACGATGCTCTTCATCATCTCGCCATTCGCGATTCTGCAGCCTGTTGCCTATCTGGTTGCCGTCGGCGAGTACTCGCGCCAATTTGACTGGCTCTACCTGAGCTTGGCATTGGTGATCGCGTTTCTCAGTCACTACAGACAGCGCAAGAGCTTCTACTTCGCCGGGTTGCTCAACACCGGCGTCGCGTTGTGGCTCATTACTTCACACTACGAATGGTTCGATCAACCGGCATGGTCCGTCATCGTAGTGATCACGGGGCTTGTCGTGCTCGGTGCAGGCCCACTGATCCACAGCGCCGAACGGGGTAGACCGGTAGGGTGAGGTAGGCCGCAAAAATCGCTGAGCCTTTGTTTATACCTTGCGTTCGGCATGAATTTCGGTCAGTATCCGCGCGCGATCTACGTTTTGGCCTGCCTTCAGCTACTCGTCCGGTACCCGGACGCTTGTTAAAAGACACCCACTACGACCAGGTTGTTCGTTGCCGCGCTCGATTTGCGTGGCGTTAAAAATTATGGAGGCCTAAATG
>JAPUIA010000248.1 GCA_027297435.1 Gammaproteobacteria bacterium
TGCTCCAAGAGCGCGTCGATGACGGCGGAGAACTGACGCGGACGGCCATCCAGGACGATGCGCTGGTCGTCACCGATGTCGTCGCGAAAGTTGTTCCGGGGATGCAGCGATGCAGCGACAATGAAGCCCGCCTCGGCCAAAGCGATGGCGGTGTCCCGGTGTCCCAGGTCGGTGCCGCCCGAGCCGTGGGACAGGATCACCAGTCCGAAACGCCCAGCGGCTGGCTCAGCGTCCTGGGTGCCCGGAAATTCAAAATGATCCAATCTGACAACGCCATTCGGTACCTTGGTCGGATACCAAAGCGAATATTGCATTTGCCCGCCCATTGGGTCAGCCGTAGACAATCTGGAAAAGCCCACACCGAAATCCCGCGCCGAAGCGATTGCAACCATGCTGAAGAGTATCACCACGGCCAGTAGAATAGTTGTCCCTTCGCATTCTCCGACTACGATCATGCGGTAGGCGACTAACTCCGCCGACATCGCGTACTTCCGCTTTTGGCTAAAAGCTGCCGTTAGCGACAATCGCTAAGAACGTCCGGTTTACCCCCAACAATGGACATTGCCGGAGTTCATAGACACCTTCACCCCCGCACCATAGACTTTGTCAGACTCCTAAAGCATTACGGTTTGGGGCACAGATGTCTGACAGCAAGAACTATGAGGATTCACCGTTCCATCCGGGCGAACATATGGTCCAAGAGCGCCTCGGTGTCCGCGACATCGAAGACTGGGCGCGCAAGGTGGTGCGACCCTACTTGCCGGATGACCACCGTGCCTTCCACACAGCGCAACCCTTTCTGGTCATCGCAGCGCGCGACAAGCAGGAGCGCCCTTGGGTTACGTTACTTGCCGGCTCGGAAGATTTTATTTCATCGCCCGATCCGCAGTCTCTGGTCATCGATGCGAAACCCGCTCGAGGCGATGCGCTCGAATTAGCGTTGGTAGATGGAGCTGACATCGGCATCCTCGGAATTGAACTCGCCACGCGGCGACGCAACCGCGTCAATGGCCGAATCAGGCGAGGCGAAGCCGGAGCGTTGGTTTGCTCGGTGGATCAGTCCTTTGGGAATTGCCCACAATACATTCGCGAACGCGAGTGGCGGCGTGTTGAGGGTGAACCGGCCGGGACGCCAACGCGAGGAACACATCTCACGTCATCACAACAAGAGTGGATCGCCTCAGCCGACACCTTCTTCATCGCGAGTGGGCATCGTGGCGAAGGCGAAAGCCCCACCTACGGCATGGATGCCTCCCATCGTGGTGGCGACGCGGGCCTTGTCCAGATTGAAAACGAGTCACGCGTTGTATTCCCAGATTATGCAGGCAACAACCACTTCAATACGATCGGCAACCTGGTTCTCAATCCGCACGTAGGTCTTCTGTTTGTCGACTTCGAGACGGGGAGTCTGCTTCAGGTAACGGGTCGTGCGGCAATTGACTGGGACTCGGAAAACGTAGCGCTTTTCCCTGGTGCCCGGCGTCTTGTTGCGATCGACATCGAAGAGATTGTCGAGCTTCCCGCGGCGTTATCGTTGCGGTGGGACGCAAGTGCTGAGTCGGTGCGTTCGCTGCGGCTCATCGAAAAGATTCCAGAAAGCGATGATGTCACCTCCTTCGTCTTCGAAGCACGAGACGGGGGCGAACTGCCGGATTTCCAGTCGGGTCAGCACCTGCCGATCGAGCTTGAAGTAGAGGGTTTCGAGGAAAACGTCCGACGTACTTACTCGTTGTCCTGTGGACCAAGTCAGGAGCGCTATCGAATCAGCGTAAAGCGCGAGCCGCTGGGCATCGCGTCGCGCCATCTCCACGATAATGTGGAGGTTGGCGCGATCCTCGATACACGCACGCCCGCTGGCGACTTCGTTCTCCCTTGCGAGAATTGTCCCGTTGTCCTGGTGAGCGCCGGTATTGGCGTCACGCCCATGGTGAGTATGCTCCACGCGCTTGTCGATGAACGAAATGAACGCGATGTTTGGTTCATCCACGGCGCGCGAGACGGCAATCATCACCCGCTAGCTCGCGAGATCCACGAGGTCGCCGCAAGGCGCCCAGGCGTTCAAGTGCACGTCGCCTACAGCAAGCCGCGTTCTGTGGATGCGTTCGGCAAAGACTATGATAGCAAAGGTCGCGTCGACGGCGCGTTACTAATCAATCTGGTTGGGAGCCCAGACGCTCATTACCTACTCTGTGGCCCAACACTCTTTATGGCAGAGGTCCAGACCGACCTCGAGCAATATGGTGTTTCCGCTGACCGCATCCATACAGAATCTTTCGGGCCTGCGGGGTGATCATTAAAACATCAATGTTCGAAAACCGATATTTGTAAATTCCCCAGTGTCCGCTTCTGGCTAATAGCAGCCATCAGCGGAGACCATCAGTTCCGTCCGGTTTACCCCCCAAAGCGTACATCCGACAGATTTACGTCCGGTATCGGGGGCAAAGCAGCCGTAAAACGCCATAGGTGATTACGGCAGGTTTTGAACCCCTGGACGAGCCAGACCCGGAGCCACATACTGATCTGCTGCTCTCGGCCAACGAGCAACCTCGTGATAGAGGTGTGAACGCGGCAGGAGGAAACTAATGGCCACCTCGATGTTCGCCAAAGCACGGAAACGGTTGCGCCAGGCGGCTAAGCACCTGGAGATCGACCCGGATGTGCTGGAGAAGCTGAAAT